>JAHJLN010000308.1 GCA_018821715.1 Pseudomonadota bacterium
AATGGCCCATTTCATGGGCAAGAACTGATACCAATTCTTCAACTGTCTGATCTTTAATCAGGGTATCAAATAAAATGATTCGTTTGGTTTTGCCAAAACCTGTAAAAAATGCATTGGATTTGCTGCTCCGTTTAGATCCATCCATAACAAAAATATTGGAAAGTGAAAAATTGATTGATTTTGCATAGGTTACTATGGCGTTTTTTAACGACCCCTCTTCCAAGGGACTGAAGGTATTGAACAACGGCAGAATCCAGGTGGGAACGATATATTGAACAGCAAGAAGGAAAACCGTACTAGACGCCCAGCACATCACCCAGGCAAACCGACCGCCAAATTCTAAAAAGCCCAGGACCAATGATAATAGTATCCCTCCTAAAACCACTGAAAGAACAATAGACTTAATAAGGTCGGAAAAAAAAATCATGGGCGTTGTTTTGTTAAATCCAAATTTTTCTTCAATTACAAAAGTTGAATACATACTGAAGGGCAGAGAGAAGATCATTTTTGCAGATAATAAAATTCCAGTAAAAAAAAGTCCGGAAATAATTGGGTCGAGGTTAAACGATCTGACAAAAGAATCAACATATTGAAAGCCTTGTGAAAACCAAAACAGAAGAATGACGGTTATATCAAAACTTGATGTGATAAATCCAAGTTTTGTATTCGCTTTCAGGTAGTTTTGAGCATCAGCATATTTCTCAGGTTTGTAATGATCGTTAAATTCTTTTGGAAGAGATTTCTTTAGACTTCCAAGATTTAGAAAGTCTGCAATGCTGTCAATGAGGTAACTGCCTATCAGTGTTGTCAGAATGATAATGGTAGTAAATTGTTCTGAAAAAAGCATCTCTATGGAAAAACAGCCTTAAGAATTGATCAGATCTCTTAATTTTCCTGAACATTTAAAGGTCACAACTCTTCTGGCCGGCAGGGTCATTTCTTCATCAGTTGCAGGGTTTCTGCCTTTCCGGGCTTTTTTTTCATTGACACAGAATTTACCAAAACCGCTGATCATGATATCTTCACCGTTTTCAATGGTTTCCTTAATGATTTCAAGGAATTCTTCCATGATTTCATAGGTTGTTGTTCTTGATAAATTTAGATTGTTTTGAATTCTTTCAGCAATAATTGTTTTTGTTAATGCCATAAATTTTACTCCTGCAACAACATTAGGCGGTTTGTTTAAAAAGTGTGTTCAAAATTGTTTGCTAAAATACTTTATTCCCTGTGTGTTTGTCAAGTGACTAACCCAAGGATATTTAATAATATTTAATCAATGTTCACTAAATTAAAAGCAATAATACAATAGAATGTTATGGGTAAAAAACATTTGGATTCTATTGTTCTGCCAGTAATTGGTGAAGCGTCTGGGACAAGGTGTTTATGGTAATGGGTTTGGGTAAAATGGCATTAATACAGGAAGGGCTTGTCTTTTTTGACTGGACAAGGTTTGTAAATCCGGTCGCCAGAACAATAGGGATTTGTTGATTGATTTTTTTAATTTCTAGGGCAAGCTGAGTGCCATGCATGTCAGGCATGGTCATATCTGTAATAACAAGATCGAATTTTTTCGGGTCTTTTTTTATTATCTTTAAAGCTGCTTTGGGCGAGTTCATTGCCAACACCTTGTAACCGAGTCTTTCAAGCATCTTTTTACCAAGGTCAACCAGCATGGGTTCATCATCGACAAACAGCACACATGCTTCCCCTTTTATCAATGGTTTTTCCTCTTGTTTTTTTTTAGTTTTTTTTAAATATTTTGGGAAATAAAGCGTGAAGACTGTGCCCTCTCCTGGTTGTGTCTGAGTTGTAACCGCACCGTTAAACCGGGTGACAATACCATGTACAACAGATAACCCGAGCCCGGTTCCATCTCCTTTGTTTTTTGTTGTGAAATAGGGATTAAATATTTTATCCAACGTGTCGGTTTCAATTCCTTTTCCAGTGTCTTCCACAGAAATACTGATGTATTCTCCAAAAGGCAGATCAACTTTGAGATTCTTAATGGAATTTTCAGAGGAAAAAATGATTTCTTTGACAGTAATTGTAACCTGTCCAATTCCCCCCTCAATGGCTTGTCTTGCATTTGCACAAAGGTTCATGACAGACTGATGAATCTGGGAAGGATCCGCCTTGATACAACCTGTATTCCTGTCAATATCAGAAATAATTTTTATGGAGGATGGAAAAGAGGCCCGCAACAGTTTTATGGTTTCTTCTACGATTTCTATCGGGTTTGTGACGGTTTGCAATGAAAGGGTTTCACTTTGGCGGCTGAAATAAAGAATTTGAAAAATTAAATTCTTTGCTCGATGGCAACCGGCTATGATTTGTTTGGTATAAGACAAACAGGTTTGATTAGCGGTAAGTTCAAATTGTAACAATTGTGCATATCCGAGAATACCGCCTAAAATATTGTTAAAATCATGGGCGATTCCTCCAGCCAGCGTTCCTATTGCCTCTAATTTCTGTGCATGACGTAATTGGCTGATTAATTTTTCTTTTTCAAGCTCAAAGTTTTTTTGCGAAGTAATATTGATATCCGCACCGCGATATCCAATAAATTCATTTTTTTCATTATAAACAGGGTTTCCACTGGTCAGAAAATACTGAATGCCGCCACTTTTAGTACTCCTGGATATTTCAATATTTGAAAACCTATCTTTTTTTTTGATTTTTTCTTGAATTTCTGGCCAAAAATTGTTTTTTGATTCCATTGTCATATTATATGAAAAAAGGTGCTCTTTGATTTGAGATCTTGAAAATCCTGTAATGGTCGCAGCTTTTTTTGAAATATAAACATATTTTAAGTCTGTATTGATTTCCCAAAGAACATCTCCGATATTGGTGATAATATCTTTGAGCAGGCTTTCTTTTTCTTTTAAAGACTGTTCAATTTGTTTTCTGGACGTTAATTCTTTTTGCAGCTCAAATTTATCAATAAAAGCCCGAATGGAGCCTGATATGATGTTTCTAAGCCTTTGAGCGGTTACATCTGTCTTAATGATATAATCATTTATGTCATACATCTCGATCATGTTTTGTTCGGAATAACTTTCCGGGTTGCCTGTCCGTATCACAATTTGGGAAAGGGTGTTTTTTAATTGTTTGCGAACCCAATGGATCAGGTCAAGTCCTGCTGTGTCTGTTTCAAGGATGATGTCCAAAAGGATCAAAACAACGTCACCGTGTTCCTTAAGAATTTTTTTAGCTTGTTTTGCTGAATAGGCATGGTGTAATATCAAAGGATTCTTTTTAAAAGAATACTCTTTCAGTGCAAGCGTCGTAATTTGGTGAACACATGGTTCATCGTCGACAATAAGAATTTTCCATGCCCCTGAAGAAATGGCAGGGTTAGAAGTTGCAGATTCATTCTCGCCTTTGAAATAATTTTCAATAAAATCTAAATCAGGCATGGAGTGATGTCTTCTTTTAGATTGTTAAATTTTAGATTGTCTGCTATTTTTATGCGGTACGAAATACTGTCAAATAATTTATAGAAATTGATAATAAAAGTCAAATGATTTTAAATGTTTAGTTTTTAGTAACGGAGTGGAAAGATTGATGATAAATGCACTGACTGCCTTAGATGGAAGATATGCCGGATTGACGACGGATATTGCTGAAATTTTTTCTGAGTATGGCTTGATCAAGCACCGGGTATTTGTTGAAATTGAATGGCTTAAATTTATATTGATTGATCTGAAACTTGCGCAACTTGATGGCCAGGGTGCGACCCTGCTTGATAGTATTGCAGGAAACTTTGATCTGGAAGATGCCCGCAAGGTTAAGAACATTGAAAAACGGACAAATCATGATGTAAAGGCGGTTGAATATTTCATAAAAGACAAGCTTGAGCTTTTAGGGCTTTCAGGCATCAAGGAGTGGGTTCACTTTGCTTGTACATCAGATGATATCAATAATACCGCCTATGCATTAATGTTGAAAAAAGGTAAAGAGATTGCCACAACCTTAATACGGCAACTTATTGTCGATATCGAGCTAAAAGCATTGCAGTATAAGTCAGTACCAATGATGTCAAGAACCCATGGCCAACCGGCAACACCCACAACGGTTGGAAAGGAATTTATCAATTTTGCCTGGCGAATTTTACAGGAAGCAGAAATTATCGAACAAAGTCAGGTTCAGGCAAAAATAAACGGCGCCACCGGAAATTATAATGCGCATTATTTCGTATACCCTCAGATTGACTGGATTCAGGCATCGCAAAGATTTATTTCTACCCATTTAAACCTTGCGCCCATCCTTTTTACAACCCAGGTGAATCCAAATCATTCCATTGCTTTTGTCCTGCATGCCATGATCAGGGTTGCCGCAACGGTCATTGATCTGGACCGGGATATGTGGGGATACATCAGCCTGGGATATTTTAAACAACGGGTCAAAAAAGGAGAGACCGGTTCTTCCACCATGCCCCATAAGGTAAACCCCATTGATTTTGAAAACAGTGAAGGAAACATGGGGCTTGCCATATCAATGATGGAGCACCTGTCCGTTAAACTGCAACAATCAAGATTCCAAAGAGACCTGACAGACAGTACGGTGTTAAGAAGCCTGGGGTCTGTTTTCGGTTATTTTGCCATTGGCGTGAAAAATGCTTTAAAAGGATTATCCAAGATAGATCTTAATGATGAGGTGATACAAAAAGATCTTGATAACAACCAGGAGCTTCTCGCAGAACCTTTCCAGACTGCCATGAGGGTGTTTGGTGAAGAAAATCCCTATGAGAGATTAAAAACACTTACCCGTGGACGGAAAATAAAAAAACAAGATCTTGAAAAGTTTGTTGACAGCCTTGAAAAAGTGCCTTTGGAGTTTAAGAAACAAATGAAACAATTGACCCCCCAGACCTATGTCGGGCTTGCCGAAAATCTGGTAGATATCTATTTTAGTAATAAATAGAGGATGAATCTAAATGGATTTTAAATCCAAAGAAAATTTGGAAGATCCCCTTATATTTGCAGATGAGGATGAAGACCCCAAAGATGACCCTGGAATTAATGATAAAAAAGATCTGTGGAAAATTCTGATTGTTGATGATGAAGAGGATGTACACGAGATTACAAGGATTACGCTGAGAGGGTATTCATTTGAAAACAAAGGGGTTGAGCTGTTAAGTGCCTTTTCAGAAGAAGAGGTTAAGTCTGTTCTAAAAAAAGAATCAGATGTTGCGCTTATCTTGCTGGACGTGGTCATGGAAAAGGATGATTCCGGGCTTTTGCTTGTTGAATACATCAGAGAGACGCTGAACAACACATCCGTACGTATTGTCTTAAGAACCGGTCAGCCGGGAAAAGCCCCTGAACAGGAAGTAATAGCAAAATATGATATCAATGACTACAAAACCAAACCGGAACTGACTGCCGGTAAACTTTATACCACGGTAACCGCCTGTTTAAGAGCTTATAAGAATCTAAAAATAATAGAAAAAAACAATGATGGCCTTGAAGCAATTATCCGGTCAACAGCCAAAGTTTTTAAAAATCAATCTTTTTCCCAATTTGGCAACAGTGTTTTGTTGCAGTTGTCTAAGATTTTACACCTGGATTTTGAATCAGGTATTGACAGTGCTTATCTTATTGGCATGCCAAACAGCAAGATTACCCTGATGGCAGGCATTGGCAGGTTTAATGACAGAGTTGGCAGCCTGCTTGATGAATCAATGCCCAAGACGGTTGTTCAAAGCTATAAGAAATTTGCAAAAACCGGCGGGGAAACTTTTTTAACGGATGAATATATTGGTGTGTTTAAAACCAAGGAAGGGTTTGTCAGTATTTTTTATCTGAACGGATGTAAGAATCTTTCTGCGATTGAAAAAAAACTGGTGAGAATTTATACAAATAATATTGCCATCGGTTTTGATAATATCAGTCTTGCACGAGAAATAATAAATACGCAAAAAGAAGTGATATTAACATTGGGCGAAATCGTTGAAACCCGCTCACAGGAAACAGCACATCATGTTACACGGGTGGCGGAAATCTGTTATCTTCTGGCAAAAAAATATGGAATGGATGAAGAAACTTGTGAAATGTTGAGATTGGCTTCCCCCATGCATGATGTTGGGAAAATCGGCGTTCCTGAAGCTGTTTTAAATAAACCGGGCAAATTGACCGAGGCTGAGTTTAAAATTATTCAGAAACATGCTCAAACAGGGTATGAAATTTTAAGAAAATCCCACCGAGCAATTATGCAGACCGCAGCCATTGTCGCATTACAGCATCACGAGCGATGGGATGGTTTAGGATATCCTCAAGGGCTTGCCAATGAAAACATCCATATTTTTGGGCGAATCGCAGCCATTGCCGATGTGTTTGATGCACTGAGCCATAAAAGATGCTACAAAGAAGCCTGGAATATGGACAAAATTATTGAACTGTTTACAGCAGAATCAGGACATCATTTTGATGCACACCTTGTGGATCTTTTCTTTTTAAATATCAAAGAATTTGAGGGCATTAATAAACGGTTTCCTGAATAAAACCATTTTGTTATGGAAAATATTTAGAAGACAACAAAGAAGTGGCAACAATTTAAACCATTGGTTTTTTATCGTTCCATCTATTCGCGCCAATATAGCGATAATCTTATGACTATGGTTCTTTTTCTTTCCATTTTGAGAACTTTGATTTATTTATTTCTTTGAGTTGAGTTTGTCTAAGCCTGAAAGATGCTCAGGAGAGGGACTTTACAATTTTCTTAATAAATTAAGATGTGGCAAGAAATTTGCTTATACCAAAATCATAAGTTGGGTTAAAAATTAATTACCATTAAATCAAGGAGCAAAGGATTATGATTGTAGGAATTCTTAAAGAGATCAAACCCCAGGAAAATCGTGTTTGTATGACCCCGGCCGGTGTTGATGTGCTGAAAAGCCATGGCCACACGATATATGTTGAAAAAAATGCAGGCGTTGGTTCGGACTTTGAAGACAGCCAGTATATCGAAGCGGGTGCCTCGATCCTTGATACCCCGAAAGAAGTGTATAGTATTTCTGACATGGTTATGCATGTTAAAGAGCCTCAGCCATCTGAGTTTGATTTTATCAAACAAGGGCAGATTGTTTTTACATATTTGCACCTTGCAGCAGATAAAGACCTTACCCAGGCGCTGTTAAAAACAGGGTCAATCGGTATCGCATATGAAACGATTGAAGATCATAAGGGCGGTTTGCCCTTGCTTGCGCCGATGAGCGAGGTTGCAGGAAGACTTGCAGTCCAGCAGGGAGCAAAATATCTTGAAAGAACATTTGGAGGAAGAGGGTTGCTCCTCGGTGGTGTGACAGGAACACCTTCGGCAAACGTGCTTGTTATCGGTGGTGGAGTTGTTGGTATTCATGCAGCCCAGGTCGCCTGTGGTATGGGAGCCAATGTTACTATTCTTGATATGAATATTGATCGATTGCGCTATCTTTCAGAAATTATGCCGGCCAATTGTCGGCCTTTAATGTCTTCTCCGGCATTGACCAGAGAGCTTGTAAAGACGTCTGATCTTGTTGTGGGCGCTGTCCTGGTTGCAGGTGCCAAAGCCCCTAAATTAATTACAAGAGACATGCTTTCAACCATGAAAAAAGGATCCGTAATTGTCGATGTTGCCATTGACCAGGGCGGGTGTTTTGAAACATCCAAACCGACTACCCATGGTGATCCCGTTTATGAAGTTGATGGTGTTATCCACTATTGTGTTGCCAATATGCCGGGAGCGGTTCCATTAACCTCTGCTATGGCATTAACCAATGCAACCCTGCCCTATGCATTGAAAATAGCCAATAATGGATGGAAAGCCGTTTGTGAAGATAAAGGATTTGCAAAAGGTGTGAATTATGTCGGTAACAAAATCGTCTGCAAACCGGTTGCAGAGGCGTTTAACGTGGAGTATACATCCCTTGAAACGTTGTTGTAATATCTAAGGATAATTAAGACATAAAAAGCGTATGGGAAAATCCTGCGCTTTTTATTTTTATGCTGAACACTTACCAGACGCCGGTTGATTTTTTAGTAGCAAAGCTGTTTAAATACCAGGGAGCTGATTTATACGCCAATTGGCTCAACCCTTTTGTTTCAAGGGATGTTATGGCAAGTTGAAGCGTGTGGTAATCTAACTCAATATCATCCCAGCCAAGATATTTAAGCCTTTTGTTTGCCTGGCAATGAGACATCTCAGGGTTGATTAAACATGCATTCGCCAAGCTTCGTATGAATCCAGGGATCAGAGACGCTTCAACCCCTTTCTCAATAAGCTTGCGAATTAATTTTTTATCAACCAACGTTGCCATTTGTATTCCTAAGTTAAAATCGGTTCAGTTCCATATCTTCTCTAAAGGAAGATTTTCGTTAAGTCTGGATATTCTATTCAGGAACTGCTCCTGAGTCAATCCGAATTATACCGGATATTTTTTTTGTGTGATACCGACGATGGCCTGAAAGTGTCCCTTCCATGATTATGATTTTTTTATTTTGGATAAAATTCTCCAAATTCCTTTGGTTTTCATCCAATCCCTTTGGTTTTCTTTTCCAATAAGCGTGCACTCCTTTTGTCTGGCAGCTTTGCTGGATTTTAAAAAATATGTTACCCTGTTATATTTTTATGACAATTGATGCTGTTAAAGGCCAAAGTAATTTTATGGAGAAAAACAAATGACAGACAAACTATCAAAAAAGGATGGGAGATTGCTTTTAAAACTTGCCAGGGAAAATATTCTGAAAGAGTTTGGAAAAGAGAATGAGGATTTGATCGATTTAAAAAATAAAGTTTCAAGTTTAGTTTTAAAAGAAAAGCGGGGGGCTTTTGTCACATTGCATAAAAAAGGGGATCTGAGGGGTTGCATTGGCACTATTGACCCGGTAAAAACAGTTTGGGAGAGCATTACAGATAATGCAAAGCATGCAGCTTTTAATGATTCAAGATTCAGCCCACTGTCCTATGAGGAGTTAAAAGATACAAGTATTGAAATCAGCATCCTGACTCGGCCTCAAAAGCTTGATTATACGGATACCAAGGATTTGCTTGCAAGACTCCAGCCTGACATTGATGGTGTGTTGATCAAAAAACAATATCATAGTGCAACTTTTTTACCCCAGGTCTGGAAGCAGCTGAGAGATCCTGCAACATTTTTAACCCATCTTTGCATGAAAGCCGGATTGTCATCAAATGAATGGAAATCCGGCAATCTTGATGTCTTTGTCTATCAGGTTCAATCGTTTGAAGACGGGCGTTAATATTTTACTTGAAAAATATATGGAATACGATATGTTTCTATAAAAAGGAACAAAAAAGGCGGGGTGCTTATGACGATTGATCCAGAATTATTGAAAGTGATATCATCAATTGACAGCCTTGATGATTTGAATCGTTTTTTTGAAGATATTTTCACACCTGCAGAACTGGATGATATCTCCTTGAGGTGGAAGTTGTTAAAGGATCTTCACGATGGACTGACCCAGCGTAAAATTGCCGAGAAATACGGTATCAGCCTGTGTAAGATTACAAGGGGATCAAAGGTCTTGAAGAATAAAGATTCCCTTGTATTAAAAATGCTGAATTCTTAAGATTCTGATATAAGCTTCAATGCCAGTTTTGACCATAATTCCAGATTTAATTCTTTAAGATTCTTTGTCTTTTTCCATGCAAATTGAAATAATTCGGATCCAGGCAGATATTTTTCAGGAGCAGTAGTCAGTATCCTGAAAACTGCTCCCAGGTGAACCTTTCCGACATCCGTTATCTCTTCGCTGATCACTCCGACAAATTTTGGAAGCTCTGCTTTGGGTCTTTGATCAAGTTCTTCATTTAGTTCTCTTTCCATGCCGGTAATCAGAATCTGGTGAAAAGAGGTGGTTTGTGTCTCCATATCAACCGGATTAATATGGCCGCCTATTCCGATGGACCAAAGGTCATGAAGCCGTTGTTCATTCCCCTGACGGTTATATATGGCTGTTTTCTCAAAATCAGTGGTTTGAAGGATGATATAAGGAATGATCTGTTTGTAAGAGGGGTCTTTTTCTGCTGCCAGGCGGTTGATAAACTCAAATCCTGCAGTTGCGCATTTTTCTATAAATACATCTAATCCCATCGGCACGACACTTTTTTTTTGTACCCATGATTCTGGTAGAAAATCCCGTTTAATACAGAATACGGTTTCATTCGTCATTACAAAAATTACCCCTTTGCTTATTCATTCACTTTAAAATTCATATTTCTATCACACCTTGCAGGAAAAATGAAAGGTGATTTTTTTGGGTTTTAATAGAGATTTTATCATTCCTGTGGTATGGGAGAAATGGGAATTATTAAATTCAGGAGTGTTTATGCTATTCTTAAATAAAGATCTTATTGGAAAAATCGATCAGAATATTATTCAAACTGCTGTTGAAAAGGCATACAGACTTGTATTGAATAAAAATTATAATATGCCGGACCGCGTGCATGTGGCAGATCATCAGAATACACTTTTGTTAATGCCTTGTTTCTCAGAAAAATTTTTTGCCACAAAATTGGTTTCAGTTTTTCCGGAAGCCCGACAGCATGGACAACCGGCAGTGAACGGAGTGATGGTGTTTTCTGATAATGTTTCAGGGCAGCCATTGGCCATCATGGATGGGGCGGCCATTACTGCCCAGAGGACAGGTGCGGTAGGAGGATTAGGGGTAAAACTTTTGACCGAAGAATCAATACAGACTGCCGGTGTTTTGGGTGCAGGTGTACAAGGGCTCAGCCAGGCTCGATACCTTTTATTTAACCGTAAAATAAAAACCCTTTATATTTGTGATCTGCACAAGGAATCTGCAATACAGATGAGCAGGACACTAAAAAAAGAGTATCCGAATGTTGAATATGTGGTGGCAGATCATCCGAATCATTTGGTTGAAAATTCCAGGGTGATTATTGCTGCAACAACAAGCCATAAACCATTGTTTGAAATTACTGCCAATGGTGCTGCAAAAAAAATATTTATTTCCATTGGTTCATTTCGACCTGATATGCAGGAGTTTCCAAATACAGTTATTGCAACAGCAGATGATATCTTTGTTGATACTTTGTTTGCCGCCAAAGAATCCGGTGATCTGGTCTTGCCTTTAAAAGATCAAGTTGTAAAAATGGACAAGATAAAAGAGTTTGCCGGATTATTACTTGAAAACAATACAACTTATGAAAACAGGACAATATTTTTTAAATCTGTTGGCATGGCCCTGTTTGACTTGACGGTAGCCGCTGCCATTTATGAACATGCAGTGAAAAATACTATGGGTCAGGTACTTGATTTTTAATCCAGGAAAAAAAATGGAGCGGGAAACGGGATTTGAACCCGCGACTTCGACCTTGGCAAGGTCGCACTCTACCACTGAGTTATTCCCGCGCAGTAAAATTTTATTTTTTCTACTTTAAAAGATTGTTTTTGTCAAGGGATGATTTAAACTGATTTTAATCAAGGTGAATATATCGATGAAATCATATTAATGGCAAATGAAAAAGGGTAGTCAATGGAATTAAAAAATGTTTTGGTTACAGGAGGTGGCGGTTTTTTAGGCAAGGCGATTGTGAAAAAGCTTGTTAAAAAGAATATATCTGTCACCTCTTTTTCAAGAAATTTTTATCCGAATCTTGAAACCATGGGCGTTAGTCAGATTCAAGGGGATCTGGCTGATATAAACGCTTTGGTAAAAGCGTTTAAACAAATTGATGTTGTATATCATGTTGCAGCAAAACCGGGAATGTGGGGGCCGTACCAAGAATTTTATCGTGTAAATGTGACGGGAACCCAAAATGTGATATCTGCATGCCTTCAAAACAATGTTAAACAATTAATTTATACCAGTTCTCCCAGCGTTGTATTTGATGAGACGGATAAAGAGAATATAGATGAAAGTGCGCCATATTCGAAAAACTATCTGGCAGCATATCCTGAGACCAAAGCCCTGGCAGAAAAATTCGTTCGAAGTGCTGCAAGAAATGGGTTGAACACCATCATCATTCGACCTCACATGATTTGGGGTCCGGAAGATAACCATCTGGTACCCAGGATTATCAAACGGGCCAGCAACTTAAAAAGGGTAGGTCTAAAGGATTGCCTGGTGGATACTATCTATGTTGACAATGCAGCCGATGCCCATCTTCTGGCTTCTCAAAAACTTTTTGAAAACCCGCTGTTATCGGGAAATATCTATTTTGTCAGCCAGGATGATCCGGTTAATCCCTGGGAAATGATCAATGCCTTTTTGGATGCTGCCGGCAAACCTCCGATAAAAGGACATATCTCTGCCAAAACCGCATATGTTGCCGGTGCTGTCTTTGAGTTTATCTATAAGCTTTTCAACATTAGAAGGGACCCGCCGATGACACGGTTTGTCGCTGTGGAGCTTGCCACATCTCATTGGTTTAACATCTCAAAGGCAAAAAAGGATTTAGGTTACTATCCAAAAATTTCTACACAAGAGGGCCTTAAAAGATTAAAACAATGGTTTTCTATATTGGGATAAAATGGCTATGAAACTATTGCAAAAAAATATTTCACTCAGGCTTAACAGGTTTATAAAGGTAATTGTTTTTGCAATAAAAGAATTCAGGGAGGATCGGTGTGACCTTCGGGCCTCCTCTTTGACGTTGTTTTCACTTTTATCAATCGTTCCTGTTATGGCCATGGCCTTTGGCATTGCAAAAGGATTCGGGTTTAAAGAATTTTTAGAAAAACGGATATTTGAAATGTTTGCCGGCCAGGAACAAGTGATCCAGAATGTTCTTGCCTTTTCAACCAATCTTCTTGAAAAAACAAAAGGCGGTTTAATGGCTATTTTAGGCGTTATCCTGCTTTTTTATTCCCTTATAAAACTTATCGGACATATTGAAAATGCATTTAATAAAATCTGGTGGGTTCATGATGATCGCCCTCTTATTCGAAAATTTACAGATTATATTGCCATTTCAATAACAGCCGGCATGCTGATTCTTTTTTCAAGCAGTGCGAATATTTTTATTACAGCATACCTTGCTAAATTTTTATCTGATATAAAACTGCCCGGAAATGTCGAAAATTTGATTTCATTGGGATTTAATATCTTTCCTTTTTTACCCATCTGGATATTGTTTATCTTTTTTTATATTTTTATACCAAACAAGAAAGTCAATATTAAGGCGGTATTCGCGGGTGGTATGATTGCCGGAACCATATTTCAAGTGGCTCAAATGGCCTATCTCAAATTTCAGGTGGGTGTTTCAAGTTATAATGCTATCTATGGCAGTTTTGCGGCCTTGCCCCTGTTTTTAATCTGGCTGCAGGCATCATGGGCAATTTTTTTGTTCGGAGCTGAAGTTGCATTTTCATGGGAAAACATAGAAGCACTGGAAACCCAGAATATTGATTATGGCAAGATCAGTATCCGGTTGAAAAAATTGATAGTATTAAGAATCGTTCACCTGTGTGTCATCCGGTTTGCCACAAAAAAAACACCTGCGTCAGATATTGATATTGCATCTGAAATAAAAATCCCCCTGAAAATTGTCAAAGTGTTATTGTCAAAACTTATTGAATGCCGTATCCTTTTAGAGGTAAACCAGGACAATGGTATCGGTTATGTCCCTGCCCAGGATATAGAATGTCTGACACTTTTTGATGTATTGACGGCGTTTGAACAAAGAGGGGATGACATTATTAATGTTGGGGGTACCATGGAATTTGAAGCCCTTGAAGAAAGCCTCAATGAATTTGCCAAAGCCTGCAAACTCTCACCTGGAGAACGAAATTTTAAGGATATTTAAATTGGTTACGGTTCTGTTGTGATGTTAAAGAATTCTTTTATTTCATCTTCTTTTCGTTTCAGTTGATCAATGGTCAGTTTTAATATGGACGGATTGATACCGATTTTTTTTGGAGAATTTTTAACCGTAACCGGAACCGGGTTTCCGCTATGACCGATACCTGCTTTTTGTGTCAGGTAATCTGCCAGATTAATAATCAAAGATTGATGTCTGAATTTAATGGGTGCGGATTCAGGATTATGGTGGAACCTGCAGGGTAACATGATAGACAAAGGAAAATTCCATCGTTTCATTAAAAGCGCTGAAAGCACTGCATGATCCAGTTTAAAGATGGCATTTTCAGCAAAATACAACGGCCTTTTTTTTTCCATGGCAAGTTGCCTGACTTTTCTGTATTCATCTTTAAAATAAACTGAAAAGATTACTTTTCCCATATCATGGAGAAGCGCAGGAATGAAAATTTTGTTGGCAATCCCTGGGTTTGTTCTTTTGGCAAGCTCCTTTGAAACAGTTGCTACCCCGATACCATGTATCCATAAGGCTTTCATATCAAGATTCAGCCCTGATTTATCCGTGAATGAGGATAAAATTCCCATGCCGAGAGCAATACCGATAATTTCATCAAAACCGATAACGGTAATGGACCTTTTTATGGTTTCTACTTTTGTTTTTTGTGCATAATAAATGGAGTTGGCAAGTTTTAGCAGCTTGTTGGTCATTCCCTGGTCATAGGAGATTACATCTGCAAGATCTTCTGTAGTTGTTTTCTCTTCTGATGCGACACTGATGATTCTATCGATAACAACCGGGAGAGTTGGCAGATCGCTCTCCTTTTTCTGGATCATTTTTAGAATTTCAGTTTTTATTTCCATTTATTCCTTTGCAAATGTATTAAAACAGACTTTATGAAACTGTAACCCATCTTTTTTATGACCGGTTTTTACTTCATCAGGATATCCTATCGCAATGATGGATTCAATCATTATATTATCGGGTATATTTAAAAGTTCTTTAACATAAGTATCCGCACTTTTGGCAGGGGTATGGGGCCTTTTTCTGATTTGTATCCAGCAACTGCCAAGTCCCAGGTCATGTGCAGCAAGATGGATAAAGACAGAGGCAATGGATGCATCTTCAATCCAGACATCGCTTTTTGATGGTTCGCCACAGACGGCGATGCCAAGAGGGGCGTCTTTTAAAAATTCTGCACCGTGGGGTTTTGCCTTGGAAAGCTTATCAAGAAGGCCTTTATCTTCAATAACAATAAATCGCCAGGGGTTGATACTTCTTGAAGAAAAAGATCTGAGCGCAGCTTCAATGAGCAGGGCTATTTTTTCTTTTTCAACGGGTTCATTCTTAAATTTTCTTATACTTCTTCTACTTTTTATCAGATCTAAAAACATAGGTGGTCCATTAAAAAATTAACGAAAACGGGTGATATTAATATTGCCCTGCAATTGCATTTCATCGAATTTTTTTCTTGCCATTCGTTTGAACCAATTTCGGCTTACAGGCCATAACAAAAGCAATCCGAAAACATCGGTAAGAAGTCCGGGTGTGATCAATACAACTCCTGCGATAAAGATGATGACGGCATCAATCAATTCTTCGGCCGGCATAAGTCCCTGCTGCATGTTTGCCCTGAGCTTGAGCATGGTATTCATGCCTTCCAGTCTGGCAAGCCATGCACCTAAAAATCCTGTCACAAGGACCAGTAAAATAGTGTTCAGTCCGCCAATGACGGTTCCAACTTTTATTAATAGATAAAGCTCGACAACAGGAATCAGGGTAAAACATAAAAATAGTTTTAAAAGCATTTTTTTGCTCCTCATTTGATTAGGCATTGTGTAACATAATGATGCCAAAACCTTTTTTGTCAAGTTCCCGGATTTTATCGCTCCGTATTAACGGTGTCAGGTTTTCCCTTTATTTTCATCATTAAAAACAAACCAGTCAATATCATCAAAAAGCACAGGACCTGACCCATGGTAAATATATAAAAGACATAATTTAAATGGTCATCCGGTTTTCGGAAAAATTCAATTATAAATCTTATACTGCCATATCCAATCAAATACAAACTGAACATAAGGTGTATAAACCGCTTTTTGCGGCGGAGCATCCATAAAATGACAAACAGAACAATCCCTTCAAAAAAAGCTTCATAAAGCTGGGAAGGATGTCGTAATGAATGGGCAGGATCTGTCGGGAAATACATACCCCAGGGCAGGGTGGTTACCTTGCCGAAAAGCTCGGAATTAAAAAAATTGCCAAGCCTTCCAAAAGTGTATCCCAAAGGTGCTGCAGGGCATAAAAGATCTGAAAATTCCCATAAATTGATTCGGTTTTTTCTGCAAAAAAAATAAACAGCCGCAGCAACGCCTAAAAGTCCCCCATGATAAGACATCCCGGAAATTCCCGTAAAGGTGAATCCATGGTAAAAATCAAAGGGAGAGAAAATATTTAACAGATGTGAACGGTAATAACCAAAATCGTAAAAAAGGACATATCCCAGCCGGCCTCCGAGAAGAACGCCGATGGCAGCCCATATTATAAAATCATCCATATGGTTCATGGTCAGATTGAAGTGTTCAGTCCTAAGTCTGTATTTAATCAACAAATAGACGGTTACAAATGCAAGAACATACATCAAGCTGTAATAGCGAATACCAACGCCATTGATTTGAAATAAATACGGACTGATATGATAGGGGATCTGACTCCACCAGCTCATGTCAGGCCGCTTAAAAAATTGAGGTTAAACAATGTCTTCATAAATCCGGGCGATGATTTCTTTTAAGAGTTTTGCAGCCACCACGGATGTCATTGAATGAATATCCCTGTCCGGGTTATATTCAACAATATCAGCACCAATGAGGTTGCCTTTAAGATGGTGAACTATATCAATTATATTTCGTGTGGTCATTCCTCCGGGTTCATGATGAGAAACTCCCGGGGCAAAGGCAGGATCCAGACAGTCTAAATCAATAGATAAATAAACAGGACCTTTAAATTCAAGTTCATCCAACCAGTTGTTATTATCTTTCATTTCATTCACTTCTACGCCAAATTTTTGTGCCTGTTCACGCTGGTGACCGTTCATGGTTCTGATTCCGGCCTGGACAAGTCTTGTGGCGAGTTTTTTTTCCATGATTCTTGCAAAAGGGCAGGCATGGGAATAACGATTGTCATCAAGAGTGTCATACAGATCCGGGTGAGCATCAAGGTCAAGGATGTTCAGGCAATCGTATTTTTGAGCATATGCCTCTATGACAGGAAGGGTGATAGAATGGTCTCCCCCAAGGCAAATCACATGACAGTTCAAGTCAAGTGCTGTTTTAACTGAAGTTGTGATAATATTAAAAGCATCTGTATTATCTTTAAAATTAATATCGCCCAAATCATACAGGTGATTTATGGATTCAAGGTTTAATCCTTTTTCCGACCAGAGATTGGAAGCGCTTGAAAAATAACTTTCTCTGATTCGTTCGGGTGCCAGAGCAGGGCCTTTTCTAAAAGAAGAATTTTGATCAAAGGGTATTCCTAAAATACAGATACTGCCCGATTGAATCTGTTTTATTGCCGGTTTCATTTATTTTTTTCCTCTTGTTAAAGGATGTCCAGAATAGACTTCGGGTCCCAAATGTTTTTAATATCATCTCTTTTTACAGATGGGGCAATCGTATCAAGAAACAAATTCCTGGAGATTTCGCAGGCACCCATGCTCAGAAGGTGGCTTGTCGATACCTGGCAGTCGATCAGGTCAAAGCGATTCTTCTTCAAATGGTTTGCAAGGGCTACCAGGGCTATTTTAGATGCATCACTATCAAAGGAAAACATGGATTCTCCAAAAAAACTGCCGCCAATGCAAACACCATAAAGCCCCCCGACCAATTTGTCTTCCCGAAAGGTTTCAATGGAATGCGCATATCCTAATTTATGAAGCTCTATATACGCCTCTATCATTTCATCCACAAGCCAGGTTCCAGCTATTTCATTTTTCCTTGGTTTTGCGCAGGAAATGATGGTTTGTTCAAATTCAGTATCAACTTTAACGCAAAAGAAGTTTTTTTTTATTTTTTTTTTCAGGCTTTTTGAAATATTGATATTGCCGGGAAAAAGCACAAGCCTAGGATCAGGTGACCACCACAAGATGGGTTCGGCTTCTGAAAACCATGGAAATATTCCGCTTTTATAGGCAAGCAGAAGTCGCTTGGCCGTAAGATCTCCTCCGACACATAAAAGCCCGTCAGATCTCGCAAGCCATGCCGGGGGAAAGTCTAATCTTTTTGATAACCTGAAAAGGGGCATTCAGCTCTTAAATGTAAAATTAAGCTTATCATTTCTAAGGCCAATTGAAATTTTACCACCTTTTTCCAGTTTGCCAAATAGAATCTCATCTGTGAGTTTATCTTTTATTCTGGTCTGGATGAT
Organism: Pseudomonadota bacterium; assembly: GCA_018821715.1. Classification (GTDB taxonomy): domain Bacteria; phylum Desulfobacterota; class Desulfobacteria; order Desulfobacterales; family Desulfobacteraceae; genus Desulfobacula. Next base: position 18,208 of record JAHJLN010000308.1, read on the forward strand.
TCTTGCCAGGGGCCTTGCACCAAATTTGGGGTCATACCCTTCTTTTGCAAGAAATGATCGAACTTTTCCAGAATAGTTCAAGGAAATTTTTTTAATCTTGAGCATGGACTTAAGTTCTTTCATGTTTTTATCCACGATCAACTCCATGACTTTAGGCGCCAGATGGTTAAACTGGACAATGCTGTCAAGACGATTGCGGAACTCAGGGCTGAAGGTGTTTTTTACCGCTTTTAAACTCGCAGTGTCTACATTGGATATTTGTGAGCCGAACCCAATGGCGTTGGCACTCATTTCCCTTGCACCGGCATTAGATGTCATGATGATGATGACATTTCTAAAATCAGCTGATTTGCCGTTGTTATCCGTTAAGGTGGCATAGTCCATGACTTGCAGAAGAATATTAAAAAGATCCATATGGGCTTTTTCAATTTCATCAAGCAACAAAACACAGTGAGGATGTTTTCTGACACTGTCGGTTAAGATTCCGCCCTGATCAAACCCGACATATCCCGGTGGTGCACCGATAAGTCGGGAAACAGAATGCTTTTCCATGTATTCACTCATGTCAAATCTTAGGAATTCTATTCCCATGTGATGGGCAAGCTGTTTTGCAACCTCTGTTTTACCGACACCTGTGGGTCCCATGAAAAGAAAAGATCCAATGGGACGATCCGGAGCAGCCAGTCCTGCCCTTGACCTTTTAATGGAAGTGGTAAGGGTTTTAATGGCATCATCCTGTCCGAATATGACTTTAAAAAGTCTTTTTGGCAGGGATTCTAAATTGGTTTTATCTGTAGATGTAACACTTGTTACAGGTACTTTGGCTATTTTAGCAACAATTTCTTCTATATCTTTCGTGCTGACGTTTTTTCGATGATTTTTTCCCTTGAGCCTGAGATAGGCACCTGTTTCATCAATAACGTCAATGGCCTTGTCCGGCAAAAATCGGTCATTGATATACTTATCCGAGAGATAGGCAGCCGCTTCTATGGTTTCAGGCGGGTATGTCAACCCGTGATGCTCTTCATATAAAGGTTTAAGTCCAATAAGGATTTGAGTGGCCTCTTCAAGTGAAGGTTCAGACACTTCTATTTTTTCAAATCGTCTTGAAAAAGCCCTGTCTTTTTCAAAATGATTTTTATATTCTTCATAGGTAGTGGTGCCGATACATTTGATATCTCCGGAAGAAAGAGCGGGTTTTAAAATGTTTGAGGCATCCATGGAACCGCTGGTCGTTGCCCCGGCACCGACAACAGTATGGATTTCATCAATGACAAGCAATGCATTCTCCTTGGATTCAAGGGCATTGATAACATCTTTTAATCGCTGTTCAAAGTCTCCTCGATATTTTGTTCCGGCAAGCAGGGACCCCATATCAAGGGAGAACAGCTCGCAGTTTTCCAACAGATCCGGGACCTCCTTATTATTGATTTTTAAAGCAAGCCCTTCGGCAATGGCGGTTTTTCCAACGCCGGGATCTCCGACAAGAATAGGATTGTTTTTTCTTCTTCGACAAAGAATCTGCATGATTCTATCCATCTCATCAATTCTTCCGATGAGCGGGTCAATTTTATTGTCCCGCGCCTTTTGCAAAAGATCTGTTGTAAAAGATTCTAAAGGATCTTTCTTCTTTTGCCGCTTTGTTTTCATATCATCAGGCCTGAATGCTTTCTGGGATGGATCCATCAGCGGATTATTCTTTTTATCCGGTTCCACTGTGTGTGAGATATATTTTAATACGTCAAGGCGGGTAATCCCTTCTGATTCCAGATAAAATGCAGCATGGGAATCTTTTTCCTGGAAAATGGATGCAAGAATATCCCCTAAATTGACCTCACTTTTTTCAGCAGATCTGGCATGGTTGATAGCGCGCTGTATCATTCGCTGGAATCCAATGGTCTGCTGTAACACATATTCTTCTTTTGTATCAATCTTTGTTAACTTTTCATCAAAGAATTTTTCAAGCTCTTCTTTGATCTGTTCAGGACTGCCGCCACATTTTTCAATGGTCTGGGCACCTGCTTCATGGTTAAGGATTGCATAAAGAACGTGTTCAACACATACATATTCATGCCTTCTTTTCTTTGCCTCCCGTACGGCAAAACCGAGGGCTGTACTGAGTTCTTTGCTTATCATACTTACTCCTTTTCCATTGTACTTTTTAAAGGAAATCCTTTACTGCTTGCCAGGTTGTGTACAGTTTCAACTTTTGTTTCAGCAATCTGCCTGGGATAGATACCACACATTTCTTTTCCTTTATTATGTATATTAAGCATTATTTGCGTTGCTTTTTCAAGTGATTTTCCAAAAACGTTTACAAGAATTTCCACAACAAATTCCATGGTTGTATAATTGTCATTATGGAGAATGACTTTATACATGGGTGGACGAGCATTTTTTGAACTGGATGAAATGCTTTCTTTTGTTTTGGAATCAGTAGATGTCATGGGTCGTCATCTCCTAAACCATACAGCATTTTTTATATTTTTTCCCACTTCCGCAGGGACACAGATCATTTCTTTGTACTTTTTTAAAAGACCTTTTTACCGGTTGTTTTACAGTGGAACCGTCTGAATGGGAAAAAGTAAGATCATTCTGTTCTTTTTTTCTCATTTCATCCACCTGGGAGGTGCTGGATATCTGGATTTTGAATAAAATCTCCACTACTTCTTCTTTTACCCTGTTCATTAAATCCTGGAACATATCGAATCCTTCTTTCCTGTAAATCCGTAAAGGATCCTGCTGTGCATATCCGCGAAGGCCGATACCTTCTTTTAAATGGTCCATGGATAAAAGATGTTCTTTCCACCTTGTATCAACAGTTTGAAGGATAATATGCCGTTCTATTTCCCTTGTAATTTCTTCTCCAATGGAAGCCTCTCTTTGGTCGTATCTTTCTTTCAGGTATTCAAAAAGCGATTCAGACAATTTCTGTGCATCATTGGTGTTGTTTGCAGCTGTTTTTAAGTCAGGCTTAAAGTTAAACACTTGCTTAATTCTTTTTTCCAGACCTTCCAAATCCCACTCTTTGATAGGGGCTTTTTCAATAACAAACTCATCAACAATGTCATAGGTTTTGTCTTCAACCATTTCAATAACAACAGACTTTAAATTGCTTTCAAACAAAGCTTTCCGTCTTTGCCGATAAATGACTTCCCTTTGCTGGTTCATTACATCATCATATTCAAGTAGGTGCTTTCTAATTTCAAAGTTATGACCCTCAACCTTTGACTGGGCATTTTCGATGGCCTTGCTGATAAACGTATGTTCAATATGTTCACCTTCTTCGATGCCAAGCCTGTCCATAACCGAATGGATTCTGTCTCCACCAAATATCCTTAAGAGATCATCTTCCAAAGAAAGATAGAACCTTGAGGATCCAGGGTCCCCTTGTCTGCCGGAACGACCCCTTAACTGATTGTCAATTCGTCGGGATTCATGGCGGGATGTTCCCAGGATATGAAGCCCGCCAAGCTCTTTCACTCCTTTTCCCAGAACAATATCCGTACCACGACCCGCCATATTGGTGGAGATGGTGACAGCGCCTTTTTGTCCGGCATTGGCAACGATTTCAGCCTCTGCTTTATGATGCTTTGCATTTAAGACATTGTGTTTGATGCCCTTTTTTTTGAGGGTTTTGCTCATTTCCTCGGAAACATCTATGGATATGGTTCCTACAAGAACAGGCTGACCTATTTTCGACAGTCGAATAATTTCTTTTATTGCGGCGTCATACTTTTCTTTTTTTGTCTTGTATATCAGATCTGGAAAATCTTTACGGATCATTTCCTGGTTTGTGGGGATGACAAGGACATCAAGATCATATATTTTTTTAAACTCAGGCGCTTCTGTCTCAGCAGTACCGGTCATGCCGGATAATTTATCATACATCCTGAAAAAGTTCTGAAAGGTGATGGATGCAAGGGTCTGATTCTCATTTTCAATTTTAACGTTTTCCTTTGCTTCAAGGGCCTGGTGAAGTCCTTCGCTATACCGTCGACCCGTCATCAAGCGCCCTGTAAATTCATCAACAATAACCACCTGGTCATTTTTAACAATATAATCTGTATCCCGCTTAAAAAGTGTGTGTGCCTTGAGTGCCTGGTTCAAATGATGCAGCATTTCTATATTGGATGGATCATATAGATTGTCGATTTTAAGAAGGTTTTCACCTTTGGCAATACCATCTTCTGTTAGAGAAACGCCTTTGGATTCTTCATCAAGGGTATAGTCGATATCTTTTTTAAAGGCCGGGATAATGGCATTAACCTGGACATAAAAATGGGTGGATTTTTCACCTGGCCCTGAAATGATCAAAGGGGTCCTGGCCTCATCAATAAGAATACTGTCTACCTCATCCACAATGGCAAAATTAAGTTCTTTTTGAGCAAGGGAGTCTTTGTCAAATTTCATATTGTCCCTTAGGTAATCGAATCCGAACTCATTGTTTGTGCCATAAGTGATGTCCGCACTATAAGCTGTCTTTCTTTCCTGATCATTAATATCATGGAGAATTGCACCAACGCTTAATCCTAAGAAATTGTAAATTTTAGCCATCCATTCGGCATCCCGCTTGGCCAGATAATCATTTACCGTAACAATGTGAACCCCTTTTCCGGATAAGGCATTAAGATATGCCGGAAGGGTGGACATCAATGTTTTTCCTTCACCGGTTTTCATTTCAGCAATACATCCCTGGTGAAGCGCGATGCCGCCAATTATCTGAACATCAAAATGACGCATGCCAAGTGTCCTGACGGAGGCCTCCCTTACAAGGGCAAAAGCTGCCGGTAAAATATCATCCAGTGCCGCACCGTTTTTAATTTGTTCTTTGAATTCTATTGTTTTTTGAGCTATATTTTCATCAGACAATCTCTGCATTTCAGGTTCAAGATGATTAATTTCGTCAACAATCGGTTGGAGCTTTTTTAAGACCCTGTCATTGTTGGATCCAAAGACCTTCGTAAAAAAATTGAATACCATTTGATAGTTTACCTATTATTAAAATATAAATATTTAACGTTTCAAACAAAAGATATAAGCATTAATTTGGTAAAATAAAACAAATAATTTAAATAAATTTTTATTTGGAGAAAAAACAAAAGGAATAAAAAAAGTAAGGACTAATTTAGGATGTAATTTAAGGGATTTACAGGTGTTCCATTAATTCTGACTTCATAATGTACATGGGGACCTGTACTTCTTCCTGTATTGCCTAAAAGGGCAATAACATCCCCTCTTTTGACTTCCTGACCCTGTTTTACCAGCATCTTTTTCAAATGCCCGTATCTGGAAACCCGACCATAACCATGATCAATTATGACCAGATTGCCGATATACAGTTTGCTGACAGCTTGAGAAATCCTGCCGTTGGCAGTTGCAATGATTTGTGTGCCACTTTTATTTGAGATATCCAGTCCTGAATGGAATTCTTTTCGTCCGGTAAAAGGGGATGTCCGATATCCGAACCCTGAAGTAATCCATCCGTCAACCGGTTTTATGGAGGGTGTGGATGCCAGAAGGTTTCTTTTTTGCTCAAGCAGTTTAATCAGATCCTCAAAATCGAGGGCCTGTTTTTTGGCAGCAAAATTTGTCTGAGTGACCTGCTCATGCATCTCCCGCATCAGGTTGTTATGTTTTTGTTCCAAAGGAAGATCCGGGTCAAGTTCATCTTTCGGGATGCCACCGATACCGATCAACCCGCTTGAATCACTGGTTTGCCTGATGTCTGCGATAAGCCTTACCTTGTCCTCAAACTTTGAGAGACTGTCGACCTGTTTTTTTAAAACGCCGATTTCACCGGCAAAACTTTGAATCTGGACTCTTTGATGCTTGATTTCATTATTTTGAAGCGTGATGGTTTGATTTAAAACAGTATTGTCAAATGAGATATTTTTCAGCCGAAAGTAATCATATCCGATAAAAGATGCCCCGGCAGTTATAAAAAGAGCAATGAGAAGCGTCAATCCTAACATTGCCTTGGAAAAGGAAAATTCCTTAATATCAGATGTGGTGCCGGAATGAAACCATATTTTAATTCTTTTTCTCATTATAACCTTTCATAGTTAGATATTTATTATATGTCAAGCTAAATAATCATTATAAAGGCCCTTGAACTGAATCCAACCCTGTTTCTTCGTCTAAGTCAAACAATATATTCATGTTTTGTACCGCCTGGCCTGCCGCACCTTTTAAAAGGTTGTCAATCACGGATATCAGGATGATTTGTCCGGTTTTTTCATCAAGGTGGAATCCAATATCGCAGCAGTTCGTTCCCTTGACATGTGAAATAGCCGGAAACATGCCCTTGTCAAGTATTTTGACAAAAGATTCATTGCCATAATATGCATCGTAGATTTCTCTAATATTATTGTCGGTTACAGTGTCGGTTACTTGAGCATAAATTGTTGAAAGCATTCCCCTTGTCAGGGGCAATAGGTGTGGGACAAAGGTTATGGCCACGCTCTTTTGTGTATATAAGCTTAAAATTTCATTTATTTCAGGCGTATGCCGGTGGTTTCCAATTTTATAGGCCAAAAAGGATTCATTGACTTCGCAAAAATGAGTAGAAAGCGATAGAGATCGCCCTGCACCGCTTACACCGGATTTTGAATCTGAAATAATGCCTTCAGGCCGGATCAATCCTTCCTTCAAAAGAGGAAGCAAGGGTAACAGAATGCTTGTCGGATAACAGCCCGGGTTGCCAACAAGGTTGGATGTTTTAATCGAGTCCCTGTATATTTCGCAAAGCCCGTACACACTTTGTTTTAAAAGATGCTTTGATGTATGTTCCTGGTAAGCTGATTCATATGCAGCAGCAGTTGTAAACCTGTAGTCGGCAGACAAATCAATAACTTTTATATTATGTTCCAGCAGAGTAGGCACGTGGTTCATTGATATTTTGTGTGGCAACGCTAAAAACATGACATCTATTTTTTGAGCAAGGGATTTAATATCTAAATCTTGGCAAATAAGATTTTCAAACCCTCTCATGGAAGGAAAGATATCTGTCAAAGATTTGCCTTTATAACTGTTAGACGTAACCGCACACAATTTTGCTTTTGGATGATTTGAAATCAGTTTGACCAGCTCAACGCCTGTATACCCTGATGCTCCTGCAATGCCTACGTTAATCATATGGTTCCTTATGGTCTAAATTTTTTTTAAGCCTTTTGCTTTAGCAGATAGAAGTGTTCTTTTCAAGAATCAAATAGAACGTATTCTACTAAAGTATGATCTTCTCCTTGAAGTTCTTTGTTAATAATACAGGATATCACGTCCCAGTCACCTTTTGCAAGCCCCGCACCAATTTTGGGATACGCGATTCTCAAGGTTGCAAAATTTTTCTTTATACGGGAAAACAGTTTTTGGACAGCATCATAATCAACCAGTACCCCATGGCCTGAAAAATCATATTGGGTATAGCCGTTCACAATGGTGAAAATTTTGCCGTTTTTTTCAATGTATGCCAAGGAGTAAGTTCCCAGTTTTTCTTTTTCCCCCATTCCTGTTTTTAGATCAGCTTGATAGGCCTCGGGGAAATTGTCTCTGATCAGTTTTGCAATACCTGCACCCATACTGCAAAAGCAGTTACACCCATGGACGATTATATCAAACCTTCCGGTTTGAGCCAGTTGAATCAGGTCTCCTTTTAATATCTTCATCATCAAATTGTCCTCCAATTAACAATAGTTGATGCAAAAAATGTTCCTTTAAACAGATCTGCCATTTATTTATGCCGGGATTCTTTGATATTCAAGCAAAAGACAGAACACTATCCTGTCGGTTAAGCGATTATTATGACAGAGTTCAGAGGGTAAGCGTCAAAAATATCCATACCCGTGTCAAAAGCAAAAGATATGATTATCCATTGATAGCTGATGATATTTAATCAAACTGATGACTATTAAGCCATTTGAATCTAAAATCAAATTATTTTTAAAGGAAATGAAAAAGCGGTTTTTTTACCGCTTTTTTTAAATATAAACTGAAATAATAATCCGTACTAATGAAGAATCTGGCTTAAAAACATTTTGGTTCTGTCATTTTGAGGATTGTTGAAAAACGCTTCAGGTTCGTTCTCTTCGATAATTTGTCCTTCATCCATGAACAGAACCCTGTGGGCGACACTTTTTGCAAACCCCATTTCATGGGTGACAACAATCATGGTCATCCCATCCTGTGCCAGGCTTATCATAACATCAAGAACTTCTTTTACCATTTCAGGATCAAGGGCTGAAGTCGCTTCATCAAACAGCATGATATTGGGTTTCATGCAAAGGCTTCTGGCAATTGCCACGCGCTGCTGCTGTCCACCGGATAACTGGCCCGGAAATTTTGCCGCCTGTTCTGCAATCTGAACTTTTTCCAGATAAACCATTGCGATTTCTTCAGCCTCTTTTTTGGGTGTTTTTCTTACCCATATGGGGCCTAATGTTAAATTTTCAAGAATGGTAAGATGGGGGAACAGGTTGAAATGCTGAAAAACCATTCCAACTTCAGATCTGACTTTTTCAATATTTTTAAGGTCCTTGGTCAGTTCAATACCATCAACAATTATCTGTCCTTTCTGGTGTTCCTCAAGCCTGTTTATACATCTTATCAGTGTTGATTTTCCTGATCCGGACGGACCGCAGACAACAATCCGCTCTCTTTTTTTGACATCAAGATTAATATTGTTTAATACATGAAAATCACCGTACCATTTATGCATATCGACAATTTTAATGACAGTGTCTTCACTTGAAATATCAACTTTTTTTGTATTTTCTTGGCTCATAAATCATCGCTTTGTAAATAATAAAGGTTAATCATAATTATTCTAAACTTGTATCAAGTTCTTTTTCCAGTTTTCTACTGTAGTTGGACATAAAAAAGCAGCAGATAAAATAAATGAGCGCTAAAAATATATATGCTTCTGCTGAAAATCCCATCCATTTTGGTTCTGACAAGGTTGATTGTGTTGTTTTTAATAAATCATATAATCCAATGATAACCACAAGGGATGTATCTTTAAAAGCTGAAATTAAAACGCTGACAGAGGGTGGAATGACAATTTTCAATGCCTGGGGCAGAATAACCAGTCTCATGGTCTGTGAATAATTCAATCCAATGGCATCAGCAGCTTCAAACTGGCCTTTATTCATTCCCTGCAATCCGCCCCTTACCACCTCTGCAATATAGGCTGCCGTAAACATGATAATGGCAACCTGAGCTCTCAAGATGCCATTTATGGATACACCTTCGGGCAGAAATAAAGGGAATACGACAGATGACATGAACAATAAACTGATTAGAGGAACACCCCGTATGAGTTCAATATAAAAAATACAGAAGGTTTTAATCACCGGCATCTTTGATTGTCGCCCCAGGGCTAGAAGAATACCTAACGGGTATGCAGCGGTTAAACCAAAAACCGATAAAAGCAATGTAAGGATAATACCGCCCCATTGACCAATATCAACGGGTGCAAGTCCGAAAACCCCGCCTTTTAGCAATATTCCCATAATAACCAATGAAATAATCCAGGCGTATCCAAGAATTGCATTCCAAAAGTTTCTGTTTCGGCTTAACACCAGTAATGATATCAGCATGAAAATGGCGGTTACAGGGCGCCACAGGATATCCTGGGGATAAAATCCAAAAAGAATCACCTTGTAATTACTTGAAATAATGGACCAGCAAGCACCGCCGCCATTTCCTCTACAGTCTGCATCCGGAAGCCAGGTACTGTCAATTAACGCCCATTTTAAAAAAGGAAGAACTGAAAACCATAAGATACTGAGAATAAGGAGGGTTAAAATCGTATTTACCGGACTGGAAAATAAATTTTTCCTCATCCATCCCAGAATCCCAATATTTGATATTGGCGGTTTAATTGTCACCATAGTTTCGTTTATTGCATGTAATTCCATAAAGCCCTATTTTGCTATCCTCACCTTTCCACAATGGCCATTTTTTTATTATACCAGTTCATAAAGGCAGAAGTAGATAAACTGAAGATAAGATAGACGATCATGATGAGCATAACACCTTCAATTGCCTGTCCTGTCTGATTGATAGCGGTTCCGGCAACGGAAACAAAATCCGGGAACCCGATTGCCACAGCAAGAGAACTGTTCTTTGTTAAATTGAGCATCTGGCTTGTTAATGGCGGAATAATAACCCTTAATGCCTGGGGCAGAATGATGAGATTTAAAACCTGTCCTGGTTTTAAGCCTATCGCGATTGCAGCTTCAGTCTGACCTTTGGAGACGGACTGAATCCCGGCTCGAACCACTTCTGCAACAAAGGCTGCCGTATATAAAACAAGTCCTAAAAGAAGGGCAGCAAACTCAGGACTTATCGATAATCCGCCCTTAAAATTAAATCCTTTTAATACGGGAACATTCATATCAGTCGGCATTCCAGCAATTAACCAGCACAGGAAAGGAAATCCAATTAACAAAAGGATGGAAGTATAAAAAACAGGAAAGATTTCACCGGTTAAACTCTGTCTTTTTTTAGCCCATTTTTTTATGAAGAAAATGATAATCACAGCAATGATAACGGCAACAGCCATATATTTGTAAACAGGATGTGCCTGTGGTATGCCGAAGATCAGTCCCCTGTTGCATAAAAACAACCCTTTAAATGGACTTATGGCATCTCTGGGTCCTGGCAGCATTTCATAAAAAAATGCATACCAGAAAAAAAGTTGCAATAAGACCGGTATATCCTGGAAGAGTTCAATATATCCTGTAGCACATTTATTGACCAGCCAGTTTTTTGACAACCTGGCAATTCCGAGAAATGTTCCTAAAATAACCGTCAGGATCACGCCGATAAAGGATACCATCAGGGTGTTTAAAAAACCGACCCAAAGGGCTTTGGCATACTTGTCGGCTGCTGAATACTCAATTAAAGACTCTCCGATTTCAAACGCAGCCTCATTATTTAAGAATCCAAATCCTGTTGCAATGGATTGCCTTTCCAGATTGGTCATTGTGTTGGAAATAAGGTACCATGCAACAAAGGCGAACAAGCAGGCCGCTCCAAACTGATAAAGAATGGAACGTTTATCAGGATCATACCAGAACGATATGGTGTCAGTATTTTTAGTCGTCATAGCATTATTCAGTATACTTTTTTAACTGCTTTTAAAAAGAAAATTATGGTGCAATTTTCATTGCACCATAATTTAATGCATTAACTATTACTTGAATGGAGGAGAATACATCAATCCGCCATTTGTCCACAGCGCATTCAGTCCTCTTTCAATACCCAGCTGGGTATTGACCCCTACGTTTCTTTCAAAGATTTCACCATAGTTGCCCACCATTTTAATGATGTTGTAGGCAAATTTTTCGTCAAGACCGAGAGCTTTTCCATTGCCTTCAGTAACGCCTAAAAATCTTTGTATTTTAGGATTTTCACTCTTGAGCATTTCATCCACATTTGCAGAGGTAATACCAAGTTCTTCAGCATTGATTAAAGCGAGGACGGAATAATTGACAATATCTTTCCACTGGTTGTCACCGTGTCTTACAGCAGGAGCCAGCGGTTCTTTTGAAATGATTTCAGGAAGGATCATGTAATCAGCAGGATTTGGAGCAACAGCGCGCTGGCCTGCAAGCTGGGATGCATCAGACGTTAAGCAGTCGCATCTGCCGGCAAAAAAAGCCTTGTTCAGTTCAGCTGTGTTTTCAATAACAACCGGGTTCATTTTCATTCCGTTTGCCCTGAAATAATCAGCAGCATTCAATTCAGTCGTGGTTCCCGGAAGAACACAGACGGTTGCACCATCCAGTTCCTTGGCACTTTTTAACCCCAGCTTTTTGGGAACAAGAAATCCCTGACCGTCATAATAATTGACTACGGCAAAATCAAGGCCAAGGGCGGTGTCCCGGCTTAAGGTCTGGGTAGCATTCCTGAAAAGAACGTCGATTTCTCCTGACTGTAAAGCTGTAAATCTTGTTTTTGCGGTCAGGGGGGTATATTTTAATTTGTCAGGATCTCCAAAAACAGCCGCAGAAAGGGCTCTGGCACAATCAACATCAAGACCTTTCCAGACACCTTTATCATCTGCTCTTCCAAAACCGAAAACACTGCCGTTGACCCCTACCTGGATAAACCCCTTTGCTTTCACATCATCGAGTGTTCCAGCCATGGCAACTGCTGACATGGCAAGAACGGTAACACAAACAGCTAACAATTTTAATAGCTTCATAGATACTCCCCTTCATCTAATGAGATTAAATAATTTGGCGCAATTCAGTAAGAATTACACCGGACATTAGTATTACTTGATTTATTTACACCTCTGCAACTTTTAGCACATTATAAATATTTTTCAAGAGGTTTATTGAATGGTATGATATTTACATAGCTTTATGAGGGTAAAAGAAATGTAATAATAAAAAAAAACAATGTTAACTCAATAAAATAGAACTTATATTAATTAGTTATGATGACGTATATAAAAGCATTGAGAGAACCTGTAAATGCGATATCCCATATGGCAGGCGCACTTGCATCAATCGTCGGATTGACGATTTTGGTCGTATTTGCTGCCATAAGGGCGGATGCATGGCACGTGGTTTCCTTTGCCATCTTTGGAACCAGTTTGATTTTAATGTATACCTCAAGTTTCCTTTATCATGGGCTTAAGATATCTGAAAACGCATTGCAGGTTTTTCGAAAGATTGATCATATTATGATTTTTATGGTCATTGCCGGATCATATACGCCCATTTGCCTTGTCCCTTTGCGCGGCCCCTGGGGATGGAGTATTTTCGGTACGGTCTGGGGCATTGCAATTTTGGGAATAGGGTTAAAGATTTTTGCCATGGATGTTCCCAGGTGGATTTCCACCCTGATTTATCTGATCATGGGATGGCTGTGCGTGATAGCCATTTATCCCCTTGTAAAAATGCTGGACCCGATCCCTATTTTCTGGCTGGCTTTAGGCGGACTGTTTTACAGTGTCGGGGCCATTATCTATTCTGTGAAAAAACCCGACCCTTTTCCCGGCATATTTGGATTTCATGAGATATGGCATTTGTTTGTATTGTTGGGAAGTGGGGCTCATTTCTGGCTTGTATTTAAATATCTGATGTATATATAAGTCCTGTTTAATCTTGCGTATCTTTCATTGTAAAAAGCAATTATATCGGGTAGTATTTCTTCCTTGTGTGCTTATGGTTTAGCCATGGGTTTTTTTTGTCAGGGAGCAGATATGAAGATCACCAGCGTTAAAAAAATAACCGATTGTAAATTTTTAAACCTTTTTTCAATCCAATACGAAGATCAGATAAACTGTGAAAAACAATGGATTTTTGCATCACGGTCGACGCAGTTAAACCCCCTTGAAAAAAAGCATAAAAGACCGGATGCAGTCGTTATTGTTGCGTTTCACATACAAGAAAAAAAGCTTGTTGTAATAAAGGAATTCAGGGTTGCCCTTGGCGGATATCAATATGGATTCCCGGCAGGGCTTGTTGATAAAGGCGAGTCTGTGGAACAGGCGGGGAAACGCGAACTGTTCGAGGAAACCGGTTTGAAAGTGACCCGGGTGTTAAAGCAGAGCCCGGCTATTTTTTCATCTTCAGGAATGACCGATGAGTCCATAAGCCTTTTGTATGTTGAATGTGAAGGTCACCCCACAAACAGGTTCAATGAAGACTCGGAAGATATCCATGTGATGATGCTGTCAAGACAAGAGGCGTCAGATGTCGTCTGCGATAATCAAATCAAGTTTGATGTGAAATCCTGGATTATTTTGAATACCTTTGCCGTTCAGGGGAGCATTTAAATGTTTTCTAATTTTTTATATTTTCTTGTTGCTTTGGTTATCTATACAACTGCTGAGCTGTTTGAGCCCATCGACAGCTTTAATACCTCTTTTATTTTCGACAGTCTTCTGCTCAGCATTGTTTTTGTCGGTATTTGCAATATTGTATTTAAACGGCTTGAAAAAAAGGCTGCCATAAATCCTTATGAAAACATAGATCCCCTGGTAAATATTTATATTTCACGGCTGTCAATTTTTTCTCTGGTGATTTTTGCCATTAATATTTACGGCTTTAAATTGAATCTGCTTTTTTCCGGGATAAGAATTTTTGAAATCTTTCCAACACTTCAGGCAATCCTTTTTCTGGGACTGTTTCTTTTCTACCTGATCATTATCTGGAACGCAGCCTATAGGGTTCAAAAAAGATATTTTGCAGGCGAGGTGTCGAAAAAGGCTTTTATCATCTCCAATGTTTCCTTTTCCCTGCCCGCGCTGTTGCCATGGTTTTGTCTGTCACTGGTTGCAGATATGTTCGGGCTTTTGCCCTGGCAGCCGGTTAAAGGATTTTTACAAACCCCGGCAGGGGAGATCAGCTATATTGCCCTGTTCCTTGTGGCCATCGCTGTTTTCGGACCTGTATTTATCAAAAGGCTTTGGAATTGCAAACCCCTGGAGCCAGGATTATCAAGGACCAGGATCGAACGTGTCTGTGAAAATACAGGGTTGAAATATTCGGATATTTTAAAATGGGAGTTGTTTGGCGGCACCATGATAACTGCCGGGGTAATGGGGCTGATTGGGCGTTTTCGATATATTCTTGTGACACCGGCACTGCTTAATTCATTGAATGATGAAGAATTGGATGCGGTGATGCTGCATGAGATCGGTCATGTTCAAAAGCATCACATGCTGTTTTACCTGTTTTTTTTTGCAGGGTTTATTGCCTGCAATTTCGTTTTTTTTGAACCTGCCATACTGTTATTATATGTTGTCAAACCCGTTTATGGAGTGTTTGAACTTGTCGGAATCTCGAAAGGATCGGCCCACCCGATTTTAATCAGTACAACCCTTATCGGGTTTTTTATCCTGTATTTCAGGTTTGTGTTCGGGTTTTTCATGAGAAACTTTGAGCGCCAGGCTGATCTCCATGTCTATCACTTTTTCAATGATGCATCCCCGCTTATTTCAACCTTCTATAAAATCGCATCTTTTTCACGACAATCCATTGACACGCCCAGCTGGCACCATTACAGCATCGGACAGCGCGTAAGGTTCCTGGAAAAATGCCAGACAAATCCTGCCTTGATACAGGCCCACCATCACCATGTAAGAAAAATAATTGTCGGTTATTTTGTTCTGATTGCTTTGATCTTTGGCTTTGGCTACTCAATTAATTATGGTGTGGCTAAAGAATCCTATGAAAATTTTATCGCTGAAAAGATTCTTTTTCAACAGCTGGATGTTGATCCTGAGAATTCAGATCTTTACGCGCTGATCGGGGATTATTATTACAATAAGAAAAATTATGCAAAGGCCATTGATTCTTATGTGAATGTTTTAAGAGTGGATCCTGACAATGTTCATTCCTTGAATAACCTGTCCTGGCTTTTTGCAACATGCCCGGAACAAGGATTCAGAGATAAGAAAAAATCATTGGAATATGCAAAAAGAGCGTTAGAGAAAAATAGAGCGGCGTTTGTTTTAGATACCTATGCTGAAGCCCTTTTTGTTAATAATGATATCCCGAATGCTGTTGTTGCAGCAAAAGAAGCCCTGGTTCGTTCGGAAAACAAAAAAGGGTATTATGAAAGCCAGGTGCAGCGGTTTGAAAAAATGTTAACCCCTTGACGCTTTATATGCCGATGGGGAGAAAGGCCATCCCTGCAATCTGAACCACTTCTTTTATGACCCTGCCGGTTCGATCGGCGACAATTTGTGCCATTGTATCCTGAAGAGAGATGAGTTTTCCAAAAATACGTTCGTAACTCAGGTTTTTCACCTCCCCTTCAAAGCTGTTGGTAAGGATGAACAACCGGCCATCATCCTTATGTCTTGTATTCAGGCGCCAGACAAATATTTCAATATTTCTGGCGCTGTTGTACAGGTTTTGCTCATCAAGATAATCCAGCATGAAGAGTTCACATTTGCTGTTATACGATTTATGAATCATGGTGTATAACCCATACATCAGTGCAAAGACCCGGTCTCCCTTATATTCGGGTTCAAATCCTATTAAAATGGCCTCTGTGCTGTCTTTAAAGTCAAGCTCTGCATGTTTTTTGTCTGCCGGGCACATAAAGATTTGATTTATACGGGAGTCGATGGTCTGGCCTTGAGCTTTTTGTAATTCATGGGGGTTTTTTTTATAAAGCTTTTCAGTCAGAGTTTTTAAAAGATTTGTTGCCTGGTTTATATGAATCTCAGAGATAACATCAATATTGGTCTTTGCAAGGTCTTTAATGTGGAACTCAGAAGATGTGCACCCTGAT
>JAHJLN010000309.1 GCA_018821715.1 Pseudomonadota bacterium
AATGACTTGCCTTCATTGGGTGAAGGACTTGTTATCATTATACTTTTTGGTGGAGTTCCCGTTTCAGGAAAAAGAATATTGTTTTTTAGCAACCTGAATTGTTCTGCTTCAGCCGAATGAGGTGTCAGGACTGCAACAAGTGACTTATCAATATTTTCCGGAATTACCAATTGCTCAGCCATAAGGATATCATTATTGGAAACCTGAAAATCAACCTTTTGTTCATACGCTATGGGTTCATGGACCAAATCAATATTCCCTTCAGATTTTTCTAACTTTGACTTTTCCAATGCTTTAAAAATTTTGCCCAAATTAATAGCTCCCGGATTAAATATTCAAATTCATTTTAATAAAGTTAATTGTTCGATCAAGGCCTTTGTAATTGAGTATTGAAAAAAAAGAAAAAAACAGCGTTGCATATAGAGTAAAACAGGCAAATGCAATTCTTTCTAATGCCTTTTTCCGCTTATAATTTGACTTTTTCAACAGAGGGATGGCAGCAAGAATGGTCAGTCCAAGTTCTTTTTCAATTTGGTCCTCTCTACGAATAGAGGAATCAAAAAATTCCAAAAGAAAAATAATACCTGCACCGATACCTAACCCTGAAGCAATGGACAACAAAAAAAGCACTTTTACATCCGGTGATATTGGTTTTTCCGGTAATCTGGCATGATCAAGTATTCTGAACTGTTCACCCTTTTGTTTTTTCTCCATGTTGACAGACAGTTCTGCTTCAAGTTTTCTGTCAAGCAGGGAGTTAAAGACATCCTGTATGTTTTTATAATCCCTTTTTAGGGATTGCATTTCAAGTTCACGCTTAGGTGTATCTTCAACCCTTTCTTGATAAACTTTCATTTTCTTTTCGATTTGGAAAATATCAGACTGGACTTTCTGAATTTCAATTTTAATCTTTTTTTGTTGGGCTTCTAACTGCATGACTGCAAAATTTGCCATTGGTTCTTCCTGACTTTCCCTTTCAGCTTTTTGTTGAGCAGATTCATTTTGGGATGCTTCTTCTTTGACTTTTTCTTCTTCTTCAATTGTTTCCTTGATTTTTTCAATTGTTTTCTTAAGTTTTGCAGCATCAGGATGCTTTTCAGTATATTTTAACAAGATATTGTCATAACGTTTTTGCGCCATGGAAAGTTTTTTTTCATTTTCCGATTCTCCCAACATGTCTTCTTCAAAATCCAAAGATGAAAATTGAGACCCGGAATTTTGGGCTGCCAATTCCTTGGATTGTGCAATCTGAGTTTCAATAAGATTTAATGTATTGTTAGCTTGTCTAAGCATCTCATTCTTGCTGGTTATCTGTTGCTGTAGTCTGTCAAGTGTTCTTAGATTAGTTTCTAATTCATCCGGGAGTCCGCCAAGATATTTTTGCCGATATTCAGAAAGCCTTCTTTCCCTATCTTCAAGTCGCGTTCGAGTTTTTTCAAGTTCGGAGTCAAGAAATTCACTGGTCCCTACCGCCTGGGCTTCCCTCACTTTTAAATTTTCATCCATAAAATAACTGGCAAGGGTATTGGCAACTCTCATCACCTTCTGAGGATCGCTGCCTTTAAAAACAATTGAAAACGCTTCAGCACCTTGCCTGGATCTCTCAATTTTTACCTGAACCCGTTTTCTCATGCTGATAATTTTATCTTCAAGATAGACGCCTTCGGAATTTTCAAACAACCCGAACTGGTCTATAATTTTTTCAAGATTACTTCGACTTAATATCTGCTGGGAAATGGTGCTTATCCTTTGGCTAATCGTAGAAGTAACAACAGATCGAACATAATTAGTCGGGACCCTCTGAGCCTGAACAAGAATCAATGTCGAGGCTTCATAAGTTTTATTGGCAGTCAGCGTATGGAAAAGGCCATAGGTAAGTGTTATGCAAAGAGGTATAATGATTAACCATCTTCTCCTGATAATAATTTCCAGTATCTGATCAGGCTTAATCGGTATTTGAGATGTAAAGGACTCTGCCATATTCTTTTCCAATTTATAAGTTTATTATTCTCTGTAAAAACCTGAGTTTGTCATTTTTTAATAATATTGGTTTTTTGTCAATACAAAAAACAATTAAAATCCTTAAAGATAGGGTTTTTCCGCTATTATGACGATATTCCCCTTGTCAAAGATTGTAGAACTATACAGCAATTTTTGTACCAGAAGATATAAAGAAGATAATGGAAGTATTTTCCTGATTTTAGGACATAAAATTCCATTTTATGGAACATTTTTTGTTTGAAATTTGACAAAAAATGAACAGGCTGCATGAAAAATTTCATACAGCCTGTTTAAATCAAAAATTATGAAATACTATTTAAGATTCTTCTTTTTTAACTCTTTTTCTTCCAAATGCACCCGCGCCTAAGAGTCCCATTCCAAAGAGGAGCAGGGTTGCGGGTTCAGGGGTTGGATTGTATTTTGCTTTTGTTTCTAAAATATCGTTCCCACATTCCATTGTCCAGTGGGCCAGAACACTATCAAAATTATAACTGCCACCATAAATACTATTTAGTTTATTAATCAGGACATCCAGATCAACTGAGGCCTCTAATGTATAGTGCTTCCCATCCCCATCATTGGTATAGCCAAAATCAGCGTCTATACTGCCATCAGCAGTAGATGCAAGGGCAACAGCTTCATGGGTATTCATTTTCCACGGTTTCGAATCTCCATAAATATTAGGATCGAGCCAGGTATTCACTCTGAATAGATTTACCGTTGCTACACCGCCAGTAGTAATATGGTAATCAAAGCCAAATTCAAATGAACCGTCACTTCCAAAATCAAGGGCAAAATCGCCACCTTCAACACCGTCAACTGTATTACTGCCTTTTATACGGAACCCAGTCTGTAAACCAAAATAAAGTTTTGAATCATCAATAAAAAGCCCTATCTTTTCAACATCAAAGCTTTGTCCACCATATCCCGGTCCAACATAACCACCAGGTCCTACATAGTCTTCAACGGTCTGGTAGCCATTCCATTCGTTTCCCATGCTACCGTCTATACTCGGCGCAGCAAATGCAAGAGAAGAAACCAAAAACATTGATAAAATGATTTGAAGTAAGATTAAATTGCGTTTTGCCATTATTTTTCCTCTATTATAATTAGTCCCTTTATTACTTACGGTTGTCATAATGCAAACATGATGCCAACCATAAATTTTATAAACAAAAAAAAGAGGGCTCGCAAAATGCATTGGTATTATTAATAAAAATGAAACAAATCTGTTTTGGGTTGATATGTTCTTATTTGATTAAAAGCATTTTTTAGAAAATATGTGAAAAAAAGTACATACTTTATGAAAAAAAAGTGACAAGTATTCGGATAAAAATTCCATATTTTTAATTCAACATTTTTTGGGCTGTTTTTGCGCCTTTAAAAACCGGATCAATTGCCAGAGCCTTTTTTAAATACTCCCTTGCTTTTTCATACTCTTTAGTTCTGTACAAAATCATACCATAATGATAGCAGGCCAATGCACTCTCCGGATTTAGATTTATGCTGTCTTCAAGCTCTGACAAA
>JAHJLN010000310.1 GCA_018821715.1 Pseudomonadota bacterium
ATAAAATCTGGATGCTTAACCCCAAACCAGGGCCTGATGTGTCAAAACCCATGGGGTTTAAAGACGGCGTAATTTTGACAATGTTTAACCCCAAAGCGCATTTATTGATGATTCTGATGTTCAGTCAATTCATGCAGCCTGATGGCAGACCCGGCAGCCAAATGGTTGCACAGATATTTTTGTTAACCTTTGCATTGGCACTGGTAAACATCCCCAATCATTTGGTCTGGAGTTATATGGGGGATGTGATTGCGCGGCGAATAAAATCCAATCAAAGTGACCGAAAATCCAATATGATATTTTCAGTCATGCTGATCAGTGTGGCGATTTATATTCTGATCAGTTAACAATATAATATTTTTCATTGCAAAGACCTTTTCAATTTCAATCTGTCTGTTTTTGCGGGTTATTTGTCATTGTGTTCAAGCCTTTTTTCTGGGATTATTCCTTTTAAAAGGAAATAATCATGAACAAAAAAATAATAAAAACTCGGCAAATAACCCAGGTCATTTTCAAAAATGCACAAATCCTGGATATTACCGGTCCCATGGAGGTCTTTGCCCAGGCCAATGAGATATTGACCCAATCTTTTCAGTGCATTGAGGCAGCCTATGAGATTTCTCTGGTATCCCATAAAAAAGGGCCGGTGGCCATGTCATCGGGTTTAAAACTGGTGGCTGATGAGTCGTTTGATTCTTTTAGCATTGCTCCGCAGTCTTTGGACACCCTGCTCATTGCCGGTGGAAATGGTGTATACCAGGCCGGTTTTCAAAAAGACTTTTTGGATTTTATTAAAACCCAGGGGGGTCAGTCCCAGTTCAGTACCAGTCTGGCCCAGCAATTTGCTGTCAAAGGGATTTTAAAGGAGACGCTGACCTGGATGAATCAAAATCCTGATAAGGCCATGTCCATTGATTCCCTGGCCCATCGTTGTGCCATGAGTGAGCGGAATTTTGCACGGATCTTTAAACAGGAGGTGGGCATGACACCAGGGAAATATGTTGAAAAAATGCGGGTCGAATATGCAGTACGGCAGATTGAAACCCACGACCAGGGATTCAAGCTTATTGCACACATCAGCGGGTTCGACAGTGAAGAGAGGATGCGTCGGGCCTTTAAACGGCAGCTCAATGTCCTGCCCCATTTATACCGGAAACGATTCGGTAGATAAAAAGGAGAATATGATGATTAAAAAAAACCTGGCCATCCTTGTCTTTGCCGATGTTGAAGTTCTTGATTTTGCCGGTCCCTTTGAGGTCTTTTCAGTGACAGACGAACTCAATAACCACGATCTTTTAAACGTTTATACCGTGGGCCTGACCACTGATCCCGTTTCCGCAAGGAACGGTCTTAAGGTGGTCCCGGATTATGCTCTGGATGACTGCCCTCAACCGGATTACCTGGTGATTCCCGGCGGGTTCGGCACCCGGGCTCTGCTTGAAGATGAAAAATTTCTGGCATGGATTACCCAAACCGCCCCGCTTTGCGAAAATATCCTGTCGGTCTGTTCAGGTGCTCTGATTCTTGCCAGAACAGGTCTATTAAAAGGATTAAAGGCCACCACCCACCATGGAATTTTTCCGGAACTGGAAGCCCTGGCCCCGGAGACCGAGATCCTCAGGGACAAACGCTTTGTGGACAATGGAAAAATTCTGACTTCAGCAGGGGTAACTGCCGGTATTGACATGTGCCTTTACATGGTCAGCCGACTCTTTGGGGAGGACACGGCCGTTGAATCTGCTAAATACATTGAATACACGTATAGTCCTTTACAATTTTGCGATTAAAATTTATCTTGTCTGAGTTATAAACAAATTGTCAATATGGATCTGTTTATTGAAATTTTAAGAGTGATTTTTTATGATATCAGATAAGATTAAGGACATCAGTGGTCAAATCGCCGGCGTGAACCTTTCATCTTTTCTACAGATGATTGAGATGGAACAACAGACCTGTACAATAAAAATTTTTACAAAAAAGGATATGGGTCAGATTTTTTTTGTGAACGGTAACTTAATAGACGCCAATACCAAGGCTCTGAATCATCTTGAAGCCTTATACGCGATCCTCTCATGGAATAACATTGTTATAGAGGTGGAAAAAAATATATCTAAAAAACAAGATGTTATCAACCTGCCGCTGATGCATATATTAATTGAAAGTGCACAACATTTTGATGAAACAAAAACAACCAATGTCTTGAATGTCTCAGAAGATATAACATACAGACCCGCAAAAAGTATTCCGCTCCAGATACTCAAAAATAAAGATTTTTGTCTGGAAATAGGCATTCAGCTCCTCATTGATTTTGATGACCTTGCTGTTACATTTCGAAGCACGCTTGTCGGCGTAGAGCACGGTAAATATCTGCTGTTAAAAGTACCCAGCCCCTTTGGCAGAGTTGATCACGATCTGTTAAGAGTTGACAGCCTGACAATAAAGTCCTTGTATAAAGGGACCATTTACGCATTCCGATCAAGATTGCTGGGCCTCATTTTTGAACCGACAGAATTAATGTTTATTGAGTATCCCCGAAAGATAGAACACCATGAGCTTCGTTCGCACAAGCGGTTTAAATGCAGCATCGTTGCCCAGGCACAAGTAGACAGGGAAGAAAGGGGCGCTGTTATTGAAAATATCAGCAAAGGGGGATGCCTTTGTGTTATTGAAACATTTTCTAAAGATAATAAGCCTCTAAATGATTTATTAAAAAGCACCATTAATTTCAGGTGCCATTTCCCGGCTTCTAAAGGAGAAGTCAGTTTTACAGGGGAAATAAAAAATACCAAAAAGAAATCAGATGAGATTGCTGTTGGTATTAAATTCCTCCACCCTGACAGCATGGATGAGGTTCAAGAAATTATAAATAACTACATCCAGCTTATCGAATGTTCGAGTGAGAATGTATAGATAGTGTTTGACCGCCCCCCCATTCTTGTTTTTCCAACCGCTTAAAATCCTAGGCAATTTACCTATAATTTTTTAGGTGTTTTCTCTGTGACCGATTAGTCCCTTCACCGATTTACATCATTTGGCAATCTTTCTATTTTACATCTTAAGCACAGGGGGTTTTCCCGGTGCCGCTTTTTATGCGTGATTTAATATTAAACCCGAAACAAGGAGGCCTTACAATGAGGATACGAAACCGTTTTACAGCATGCATGATACAGATCATCATCCTTAGCTTTCTTTTTGCATCGAGTCTTTGGGCTGCTGATCCGATCGTTATTGGTGTTCCCACGTCCACCGGCTTTTTAGAAGGAAAAGAATGTCTGAAATCAGTTCAACTTGCAGTTCAAGAAATTAATGAGAACGGCGGTGTAAAAATAGGAAATGACCATAGACTGTTCAAGGTGGAATCGTTGGATATAAGAGATGCCGCTCCTGGTGTACCCGTTCCGGAAGCTCTTTTGGGAATTGAAAAAATTATTCTGGAGAAAAAACCCACGGCCCTGGTGGTCGGTCCTTTTCGATCCGAAGCCCTGATGGCCGGGATGGATATTATTGCCAAATACAAGGTGCCTCTTTTGGGAACCATTGCCATGTCCCCTGCATCCGAAGCAAAAATAAAACAAAACCCTGACAAGTATAAATATATATTCAGAACCTGTCTCAATGCAAAATACCTGGTAAAATACCTGGCCGGAACCATGGCATTTATCAAAGGCCAGTTTGGATTCAACAAAGTCTATATTGTGAATCAGGACGTGGCATGGGCAAGAAAAACCGCTGAAATTATTACCAAGGTTTATTTTGAAAAAGCCGGTTGGGAAGTTGTCGGGCATGAAAGCTTTCCCACAGGCACGTCTGATTTTTCCTCGGCCCTGATGAAGGTAAAAGCCACCGGCGCTCATGTCATTCTGCCCATATTTGATATGCCCCAGAGCGGTACCCTGGTCAAGCAATGGAATACAATGCAGGTGCCCAGTTTAATGGCCGGATTTATCTCTCCCCTTGCAGGCCCGGGCGCCTGGAATACCTTTGATAAGAAAATAGGGGGTGCTGTTAATTGTAATTTTGAGATGGGAAGCGCCGTTTCTTCGGACAAAGTACCTTTATCAAAAACATTTGCAGCCGCCTATGAAAAAAAATGGGGAACTAAACTGGAAGCCGGCCATGGCCCGGCACCCTCCTATGAATCCGTATACATTCTTGCCCAAGCCATCGAACGGGCCAACAGCCTTGATGCCGATGCCATTGTTGCAGAACTTGAAAAAACAAATCGGTCAGGGGTGATGGGAAGGATTCAATTTGATGACGGGCATCAGGCCATTTATGATATGGACCCTGACAAAGCAGCCCTGGCAGCGGTTTTTCAATGGTCGGATACCGGAAAAAGAACCCTTGTCTTTCCAACATCTGTTGCTGAAGGGAAAATACAGCTTCCAAAAGGACTTACCGCCATTAAAGAGTAAGCATTCTATCTCAACCTTGAAATTGCAAAAAAAATGGAGATGAAATCAATGTTTATCGGAACGATTATTTACGCACTGATCAATAGTGTCATCCTGACCTTAATCGCCATGGGCTTTAACCTGACCTTCGGTATCAGCGGGGTTGCCAATTTTGCCTATGGTGCATTTTATATCCTTTCCGCCTATGCCACCTGGATCATGATGCATTCATTTCATCTCCCCTACTCTGTTTCGGTGATGGGATCCATCCTTTTCACAATGGGGCTGGGAGCCTTAATGTACCAGCTGGTTCTCAAACGCGTAAGGGGACAGGCCATTTGTGAAGTCATTGCAACCTTCGGCATCGGCCTGTCCATATTGGAATTGTTCCGGTATTTCGGATTTGTGGGATTTGAATACAACCTGCCGATATTTATAGATTCAAGTCATATGATACTGGGCACCTATGTGGATATGCAGCGGATCCTGATTGTGATCATCGGCATTATCCTTGTCTTACTTTTGTGGGTGTTTACCCACAACACCTCCCTGGGTCTGGCGTTCAGAGGGATTGCCCAGGATGAACGGACCGCCCTTACCTTTGGAATCGATTCCGATAAAATTGCCACCCTGGCAGTATCCATGGGGGCAGGGTTTGCGGCCATTGCCGCCACCATCATTATCCCCCTTGGCAGTATTTTCCCTTCTGACGGATATGATGTCCTGATCAAGGCCCTTGCCGTCTGCATCATCGGGGGACTGGGAAGCACCGGAGGTGTCATTGTGGCAAGTTTTATCATCGGATTTGCAGAACGGTTTACAGACACCTATATCGGATCGCACTGGACAATGATTGTCAGTCTGGCAGCGATTCTCATTGTCCTCATTGTCAAACCATCCGGCCTTTTTGGAAATCAGAAAGAATTAGAAGAAAGGATTTAATCCAGTGGAAAAAAGAAAAGAAAGAATCGATCGGGGGATTAAAGCCAGATCCACAGATATCTTTGCCCTTTGTTCCTTAAGAGAGATGTTCTATCTTTCAGCACCCCGTTTGATTCCCATCCTGGGATTCTTAATTTTGCCGTTTCTTCTCGGGGTATACTGGCAGAAAGTGCTTCTTTCCGTTGGTGTTTTTGCCCTTCTGGCCATCAGTTGGGATATTCTTGCGCAAACCGGAATGATCTCCCTGGGCCAGGCACTTTTTTTCGGAGTGGGTGCCTATGCCACAGGCATCATGAATCATTATTTCGGGTTTCATCCATATGTTTCCATCCCTTTGGCAACGATTTTCGGCGGCATCATCTGCACCCTTCTGTTGCTGCCCGTACTGAGGCTTCGAGGAATCTATTTTTCCATGGTCACGCTGATCATACCGCTTATGCTGGTGCGGGTCATCGAGGCAACAAAAGTTTTCGGGGGAACTGAAGGACTCAGCGGCATGGCACCCCTTCCCTCCCGCTGGATTGAGCTCTATCTGATTTTAGGTGCCATGCTCATTTCCCTGTTCGGATTCAGGAGGATGCTGGATTCCGATTTCGGGCTTGTCCTGAAAGGGATTTGTGATAACGACCGGTCAGTGACCAATGCCGGAATCAATATTTATTGGCATAAGGCTCAGGCGCTTTTCATTTCAAGCTGTCTGGGTGCTTTTTGCGGTGCATTTATGACCCATATCTATATGTTTGTCGGAATGCCGGTGTTTGCCCTGGATTATTCCATTCTTCCCATTGCAGCCGTTGTTGTGGGAGGCCCTGGGACACTTGCCGGTGCAACTCTGGGGGCCTGCATACTGGTGCCGTTATCTGAAGTCCTCCGTGGGTTCGGCGGCTTGAGAATCGTATTTTACGGCATTTTCCTGGTAATTTTTACCGTAGCATTGCCAGAAGGTATTTTCCACTATGTACAGCGAAAATACAATCAGGTTGAAAGATGGGTGGAGGTGGACAAATGAACCAGGCCAAACTTTTAAGTGTAATCAATATCAGTAAATCTTTTGGCGGGGTTAAAGCGGTAAGAAAGGTCAGCTTTGATATAAAAAAAGGTGAACTCTTAGGGGTCATCGGTCCCAATGGTTCCGGCAAGACCACACTGGTGAATTTAATCACCCGTTTTGTCAAGGCAAGTTCAGGAAACGTCCTGTTTCACGGGGAAAGAATCAACCATCTTCCCCCACATAAAATCATTCGCCTGGGCATTTCAAGAACCTTTCAAATGGTAAGGCCCTTTTATCAACTCCCGGCATATAAGAATATGATTATTCCGTTGTATTCTCCCAGAGTTAAAAATTTTATCGGCGGGAAATTCGGGGATCGTGATGCAAGAGCACTGGATTTATTGGAAGAAGTCGGGTTTGAAAGGGATTCCTTTGTGGCCTATAAACCTGCCGGAATCCTGCCCCAGGGATATTTAAAGCGTCTGGAACTTGCAAAGGCCATTTCGCTTCAACCCGAGCTGATGATTTTAGATGAACTGTTTTCAGGCTTAAGCCTTGCGGAAGTGGCCGGCATTGTTCCCATTGTTGAAAAACTCAGGCAAAAGGGCATCGCCATCATCATGATCGAACACCGGCTAAAAGAACTGTTCAAAATTGCGGACAGGGTCATGGTGATGAACTATGGAGAAAAAATCGCAGATGGTTCTGCAAAACATGTGATGGCAAGCGATGCGGTCAAAACCGCCTATCTTGGAACCGAGGCCTGAACCTGGAGATATAAAAATGCTTGAAGTTAAAAATTTAATGGTTTTTTTTGAGAATGCCCTGGCCATAAACGGCTTGAGTATCACGGTAAACAAGGGCGAAATCGTCGGCATCATAGGGTCCAACAGTGCAGGCAAAACAACATTGATGAATACCTTGTCCGGGCTGATTATCGACATGCAGATAAAAGAAAAAAGACGGGGCGGGGAACGGATTTCCATTTACGGTAATGTGACCTATCAGGCCCGGGATATCACCCTTATGAAACCGGATGAGCGGGTCAAAATGGGCATTGTGTTATCCAGGGAAAGGCATCCTGTCTTTCCGGAAAGCTCTGTCTTAGAAAACATGAAAATTGCAGGATATTTAAGACGTAAAAAAGAGATAAAGAAAACCATGCAGTATGTTTTTGAACTCTTTCCAGCCTTAACCAAACTAAAAAAAAGAAAAGCCGGGTTCTTAAGCGGCGGTGAGCAGCAGATGCTTGCCATTGGAATGGCATTGATTGTTCAACCGGATCTTTTGCTTTTAGATGAACCCCTTCTGGGATTAAGCCCCATGATGCAGAAAAGCGTGGTGGATGCCATAAGGGATTTGAACAAATCCATCGGCATCACCGTTATTTTAAGTGAGCAGTTTGCCCGTCCCGTCCTGCCCATGATCGACAGGGGATATGTAGTTGAAAGCGGCATGCTGAGCCTGGAAGGAACCGGTGAAGAGTTGATGAACAATCCTGAAATCAAAGCAGCATATTTTGGAGTCTGACAAATGAAACCCTTAAAAGAAAACAATATCTTCTCAGCATTTGAGTCGGTGGCGGACCAATATCCGGAACATATTGCCGTGATTTACCTTGGAACCAAATACACCTATCACACCTTAAAAACGTTGGCTGAAAAATTTGCAGCTGCCTTATTGGATATCGGCGTAACATCCAATGATAAAATAATGATTTATATTCCCAACAGTATTCAATGGGTGGTCTCCTTTTTAGCCATTCACAGGATCGGAGGCATCAGTGTCCCCATTACACCGATTTACACCCCCCATGATCTGGAATATATCGCCAATGACAGCGGTACATCGGTTATTATCTGCGCAGATACCAACTTCGGGTATGTTCAAAAGGTCCGGGCAACTACAAAAATCAACCGGATCATCTATGTAAAAATGGCAGACCTCCTTCCGTGGTGGAAACAATATTTCGGCCGGATCTATGATATTATCCCAAAAGGAAAACTGCCCTCCGGAAACCATATCTATTCGTTAAAACACCTTTTGTCCAAGAGTAAATACCCCGATCTTCCCCTGGTTGAGGACGACCGGGAAAAAACCGCCCAGATATTGTACACCGGCGGAACAACAAAATATCCAAAAGCCGTTCCCATGTCCCATGGGTTGTTTCTTGTGTCGGCAACAGAGCAGATTAAAACCAGTGAACCCATCATCCCCCCGGAAAAAAACATTATTTTAGGCAATGCCCCGCTTTTTCATATCCTGGGACAGACCTGCAGTCTGGCCACTCTCCTTGTGGGCGGCGCCCTGCTTGTGCAGCCTAAAATCAACATGGATGCCACCTTTGAAGCCATTTTCCGGTTCAAGGTCAGATCCATGATAGGGGTCCCTGCCCTTTACCGCATGATGCTGGAACATGACCGCCTGGATCAATACGATTTAAGCTCCGTGGATTACTGGTACAGTGCCGGAGATGTATTGCCCGAAGAAGTGGGGCGGCGGTGGCAGGAAAAATTTAACAAATGCATTTACCAGGGGTATGGCGCAACAGAGACCTGCGGCGGTGTTACCATGTGCCCGGTGAATATGAAAAATCCCCCCAAAAGTGTCGGCCGGGTGGTTAACAGCAAAAAAATCATGATTGTAGGCCCTGATCTTACCCCCCGGAAAAACGGGGACCCGGGCGAATTGCTGGTTCACTCGGATGAGATGGTTCAAGCTTATTTGAACAAGCCTGAAGAAACACAAAAATCCTTTATTACCATCAAGAAAGAGAAATGGTACCGGACCGCAGACATCATGAAAATGGATGACCACGGGAATCTGTATTTTGTGGACAGGACCCAGGACACCATCAAGCACAAAGGATATCGCGTCTCTGCATCGGAAATAGAATCTGTTCTCCAGGAACATCCGGCGGTTATAGCCACCTGCGTCATCGGTGTGCCCGACGAAAAGGTCGGGGAACGGATCAAGGCCTATGTAGTCTTAAAAGAAGATATTAAAGGCATTACCGGCTATGAACTCATAAAGTGGTGCCGCAAGACGCTGGTGTCGTATAAAGTCCCGCAATATATTGAATTTCGGGACATGCTGCCCAAATCAAAGGTCGGCAAACTGCTGCGCCGGGAGGTCAGGGATGAGGAAACCCGCAGAGCTGCCGGATAATCCCGCGTTTTAATATTGAGGACCGGCCCGAAGAAACCGCCCGGAATAATTAAACCGATTGACCGCAAAATGTGAACAGGAGCAAAGAATTAATGAATATTAACAGGGATCTTGTAACTTCAGAATTCCGGGACAACGGTATTGCCATCCTTACCCTTAACCGGCCCCTTGCCATGAATGCATTGAACAAAGAACTGATAAGCCGGCTGGAAGAAAAATTTTTTAAGGCTGAGTCAGATCCGAAGGTTACGGCCATTGTGCTCAGGGGAGCCGGAAACCAGTTTGTGGCGGGTGCGGATATAAAGTTTTTCATTAAGAAAATTCAAACCAGAAATTATTTGGATATCCTTTCGTTTACCCGTAAAACAAGTGAACTTTTTTTAGCCATTGAAAATTCAAACAAAATCACCCTGGCAATCCTGGATGGATTGTCGCTTGGCGGCGGCAGCGAGCTTGCCCTTTCCTGCCAGGCGATTGTGGCAACCGACAGCGGTTCAATGGCATTCCCGGAAACCGCCATCGGCATCTATCCCGGACTGGGAGGAATGTTTCGCTTAAGCCGTAAAATAGGACCGGCACTCACAAAATATTATGTATTTACAGGGGCAGGTATCTTGGCATCGGAAGCCTTTGACCTTGGATTGGTACAGGCGGTTGTATCTCCCAATGAGCTGGACCAGACAATTGACAAGATCGTTGGTTTTGGAATTCAAAAGGCAACCAAACCCCTTGTCAAATCGGAAAGACTCAAGGAGCTGGAAGCCTTGTTTTCATCTGTATACCTGATGGACCAGATTGGAAGAAATGAATATGACACATTATCCGGTCAACTTTCCAAGAAGATCCTTGAAACCAAAAAAATACTTGAAATTTTACAGAAAAAAGCACCGCTGGCATTAAAGGCAGCCAATGAGATCATTGATCAGCAAGTTGGAAAATCTGCCAGAGAAGCCATTGAGATAGAGCTTGCCCGTCTGGTGGACATGTTTTCCACCCGGGATGCGCTGGAGGGCTTAAGCTGCGCCGGCAAAAAAAAACCAACCTATATCGGCAAATAAGTCAAGGAGGCAAAGATGTTATCAAAAGCATTTATTCCATACAAAGGATATTACAGCACACCATTCGTCAAGTGGCAGGGCAGTCTTGCCAACGAGAATTCCATTACCCTTGGCGCACAAACCTCAAAAAGGTGGCTTGCAACCAGAAAATTTGACCCGCAGATGTTTGATTACCTGATGTTAGGAGTCACCATCGGCCAGCCCGCCCTTTTTTACGGCAGCCCCTGGGCGGCGGCACTGATCGGAGCTACCGGGACGGCCGGCCTGCTGATCAGCCAGGCCTGTTCAACGGCCACCACAGGCATATTCCAGGCTGCACAGGGGATCGAAACCAGAGCCTATTCATGTGTTTATACCCTTTTTACCGATCGCTGTTCCAACGGGCCCCATACGGTCTGGCCAAATCCCAAAGGGCCCGGTGGCCAGGTGATTTCGGAAAACTGGGTCATGGATCATTTTGGAAATGATCCATGGGCAGGGTCGGCAATGATCCAGACCGCTGAAAATGTTATTCAACTTACCGGCATCACAAGAAAAGAGTGTGATGCAAATGCCCTGAGGCGATATGAACAATACCTGGATGCCCTGGCCAATGACCGGGCGTTCCAAAAACGATACATGTTCCCTGTTGAAATCAAGGTGTCAAAGAAAAAAAACCTTCTCATTGATGCAGATGAGGGGGTGATGGAAACCACTGAAGAAGGCCTGAAGAGCCTTAGGCCCGTATTACCGGGCGGCAGGCTCACCTTTGGTTCCCAGACCCATCCTGCGGATGGTCATTGTGCGCTGATCGTAACCGGCAAGGAAAAAGCCGGGGAATTGAGCGATGATCCGGGGATTCAAATTCAAGTGATCTCATTTGGTCATGCCAGGGTCAAAAAAGCACATATGCCCATGGCGCCCGTCCCGGCTGCTGTGATGGCACTTGAAAAAGCAGGACTTGCCATCAAAGACATCAAGGTCATTAAAACCCATAACCCGTTTGCAGCCAATGACATCTATATGTCCCGGGAAATGAAGCTTAATATCAACACCTTTAACAATTTCGGCAGTTCTCTCATCTTCGGACATCCCCAGGCCCCTACGGCCGGCCGGTCGATTATCGAAGGCATTGAGGAGGCGGCCATGCTGGGCGGCGGATATGTCCTTTTTACCGGCTGTGCTGCCGGAGATACCTCGGCCGCCCTCATCCTCAAGGTCGGATGAGCACGGCTGCCAAAAAACAGCAAACGATTTCAAAAACCCCTAAAAATGGATGCTCAGCACATTTTTCGTCCATGAAATTTATGGCAACAGCCATGCAGGAGAATACAAATGAAAGAAATAAAGACTGTCGGAATCATCGGATTCGGCGTGATGGGTGCCGCCATCGGCATAAACGCGGCCGCTTCAGGATTCAATGTAATATTTAAAGAATTAAATGAAACCCTTGTTTCCTCAATGTATGACAAATGGGTGATTCAATCATTGAAAAACCGGGTTGAAAAAAACAAACTCACCCAGCAGGCGATGGATCAGATCACCCAAAAAATCATGGGAACTCACCGATATGAGGATTTAAAAGACTGTGATCTGATCATTGAAGCTGCCGTGGAAAACCTGGAACTGAAAACAACAATATTCGAGACGCTGTCAAAAATCTGCGCTGATGATGCTATTTTTGTGAGCAATACCTCCACTTTTCCCATTGAAAGCGTAATGAAAAAAGTCCCCCACCCTGACCGGACAGCAGGGCTGCATTATTTTTTCCCGGCAAATGTGAACCGTCTGGTGGAAGTTGTCCGGCAAAAAAAGACCAGCGATGATACCTTTGATGCGGTCAGAGACTTTGCCGTAAAAAATAAAAAAATCGTCATTCCTGTAAAGGATTTTCCGGGATTTGCCATCAACCCGGTATTTATCGCAAGTTATATGGTTTTGAATTCTTTTTACGGGAACTATAATGTCGCCACTTTGGACAGCATCTCCAAAGAAGCTTTGGGGTTGAAATACGGCATCATGTGGGTGCAGAACAGTTCCGGAATCGGCACCAGCTTTCATGCAGCAACCTCTTTGTATAACTATCTGAATGGAACGGATGTGGGATTCTTAAAAGTCCCGGAGCAGTTGAAAACCTGCTTTGACAACGGAACCCCCTGGAACCTGAACGACGGTCAGGTGATTGAAGACAAGACCATCCGGCAGGTGGTCATTGACCGGCTGCTCGGCGCCATATTCGCCATTGCCACTCATCTTGTCGAAAAAACCATCGTATCGGCAACCGATCTGGAAAAGGGCATCAGGACCTCCCTTGCCTGGCCTGAAGGCCCTTTTGCCATCATGAACAAACTGGGAATGGAACAGACCAGAAAACTGATTGTCCTGGCGTGTTATTCCGGTCTTTTTAAGATGCCTGAAAAGTTTGCCACCGATATTCCGGAGCCATGGGGGGTGTAATTACAACACCTCTTCCCGGAACAACGCTTTAGATCCCAAAGAGGACGTTATGACACATCTTCATATTGGAATAATGATTATCGCCACAGTGGTTATCGCAATAATTGTTGTCTGGATGATTGTGAAACAAATTTTAAAACCATTTTTCAAAGAACACAAATGATCGTCCATACACAATTTTAAAAAAATGTTTCCTGGAAGACAGGCATTGAAATTCAAAAAGATTATTCTTGTAATTTTATCCCATATCCTCTAACTATGATTTTTTGCTTCTATAACGCACGAGGATCTTAATGCCCTATACCGGTGAATTGATAGCCATTGGCACTGTGTTTTGCTGGACCATCAGTGTCCAGTTTTTCGAAGCAGCTTCCAAAAGAGTAGGGGCAACTTCGGTCAATATTATCCGGCTGTCTGTTGCCTTGATTCTTTTTGGACTTTTGTTGTTTTTCAGGCATGGGTATATCATTCCGATTCACTTTCCTGCCCATGCCTGGATTTTTCTGAGCCTTTCCGGTGTCATTGGATTTTTTATGGGGGATATTTTTCTTTTCAAGGCACTGGTTGAACTCGGACCGCGGGTTGCCATGCTGATTTTCAGCCTGTCCGCGCCCACTGCAGCCGTTATTGGCTGGCTGTTCTTAGATGAAACCTATGTGCTTCATCAATGGGCAGGCATGGTGATTACCCTTTCAGGTGTCGGGATTGTCATCCTGGAGCGGAATCAAAAAACATCCCGGCCATCAAAGCTGAAAAACAGAGACATCTCTATAAAAGGTGTGCTCTTTGGCGTTGGGGCAATGTTGGGTCAGGCAGTGGGATATATCTTAAGCAAGGCTGGAATGCAGGCAGACGCAGGCTATCTGGATGCCTTTTCCGCCACCCAGATCAGGGCCATTGCAGCATTCCTGTGTTTTCTTGTTTTCTTTACTGTCACCGGAAAATGGAAAAATGTTATAACCGCCTTAAAAGATACAAAAGCCGTACTTTTTACAGCCACAGGGTCTGCAATCGGGCCCTTTTTAGGGGTATCCCTCTCCCTTCTGGTACTGCATTATCTGACAACCGGGGTGGCGTCCACCTTTCTTTCTCTTGTTCCGGTTTTCATCATTCCGTTTTCAATTTTTGTTCACAAGGAAAATGTCTCTATCAGGGCAGCGGCTGGGGCAGTGACTGCCGTGTTCGGCATTTATCTGCTCATGTCATAGCGTTAAAAAATAGGGTATCAAAAAGATCACATGATGGGCAGATGGATAATAAATTTAGTCCCCTTACCCGGTTCTGAGATCAAATTCATTTCACCATTATGATTTTCAGTGATAATAAAGTAAGAGACTGACAGGCCAAGCCCTGTACCCTTGCCCACAGGTTTGGTAGTAAAAAAAGGCTCAAAAATTCTTTTTCTGATTTCTTCTGTCATTCCAGGCCCGTTATCTTCTATTTCAATGCGGACAAGATTGCCTTTTTGTTTCACCCGAAGATTGAAAACAGGCGCTTTCAATTGGACAAAATCCTGCATGGCCTCTGCTGAATTTTTTAAAATATTGAAAAACACCTGCTGAATCTTGCTCACCTCGCACAACACTTGAGGGATATCTGGTTGATATTCCCTGATAATCTTGATTTTTTTAAAATCATATTGTTTTTTAAGGTTATAATCACTTTTAGCAACTTCCAAGGTCTGATCAAGGAGAACGGCAATATCCTGCCTGACCTTACCGGAAAAATCTTTTCTGGCAAAGCTGAGCATGTTTTGAACGATTTGTGCTGCCCGAACCCCTGCTTCATGGATTAATTCCAACTGCCGGATAATTCCGCGGTTTTCCATAAACGCCCGTATCTGATCCATAGTAATGCCTACTTGTTTCGCTGTTTTTACACTGGCAGGGATTT
Source organism: Pseudomonadota bacterium (assembly GCA_018821715.1). GTDB lineage: Bacteria > Desulfobacterota > Desulfobacteria > Desulfobacterales > Desulfobacteraceae > Desulfobacula. The sequence continues at coordinate 14,883 of JAHJLN010000310.1, forward strand.
CCTCCTGGATTCTGCGTAACACCACCTGTGCATTCTGCATCATTCCTGCCAGCGGATTGTTGATTTCATGAGCCATTCCTGCTGCCAGCCCGCCAATGGAAAGCATTTTTTCAGATTGAACCACCATTTCTTCCATGCGTACATGCTCAGTGATATCATCCACACGGATAACTGCTCCTTCAACACTGTCGGCAAGCAACGGGTAAACTGTAACATCCTCATAGATAAACCCTTTTGATGTCTGCGTGGCCTGTTTTGGGAAAAAATAGGGGTCCCCGGTGTGAATGGTTTTACTGATATTTTCCATAAACGGTTTCATTTTCGGAAGAACCTTGTCCAAGGATTTAGACATAGCCTGGGATGCTTTTATCCCATAAAGCTTTTCTGCCTTATAATTCCACTGGGTGATCCTAAACTCCCTGTCAAGGCTGAACAACGCACTCGGCATGGAGTTGATAATATTATCAATATAATTTTTTGCTTTTTTAAGGGCTTCTTCAGCCTGCTTGAGATCGGATATATCAATGGTGATTCCAATAATTCCAATGTCGCCGTCAGCCAGTTTAAACGGGACTTTTTTCGTTGAATACCATTTTGATGACCCCGGCGATACCCCATGGGATTCCGTTAGCAGGCTCAATGTTTTACCGCTTTGTATCACCTGTTGATCATCTGCCAGCATCCGGGCCGCAGCCTCCGGATCTCGGCTCACCTGGGCATGCAGTTTTCCGGTTATGGCTTCCACCGAAGAATTAAGGTCATCAGCAACCGCCTTATTTACAACCAGAAACCTGCCATCCTTATCCTTTACAAAAATCATGTGGGGAATCAAGTCAATGATCAATCTTAAAAATGATTCGCTCTTTTCAAGGGCCATACTGGTTTTTTGATGGCGGTCAACTTCAAATTGCAGGGAATCCATCTTTTCTTTGACCGCATCCCGCATAAAGATCAAATTATCTGCAAGGGCTCCCAATTCATCGTTTCGACGAACATTGATGGGGTGATCAAGATGGCCTGCGGCAATCTTTTCCGAACTTTTCTGCAACTCCTGCAATGGTCTTACAAATTTTAAATTCAGCACCACCATCAAGACCAGGCCCAGGATTAAATCCAGGATCACAACCTGGAGGATGCTGCTGAGTTTGAGCATTTCAATTTTTTCATTCAAAAAAACCATTGTGGCAATCGTCTCGATTTTTCCAATCTTTTCCCCTTTGAAATAAATGGGGTACACAATGGTTTTATTTCTTTTTTCCAGATTTTTGGCCGTATAGTCTTTATCTTGAAAGGACAGATACTCCTGTTCAAGATCCCAAATAATTATTTTAATGATTTCAGGTTTTTTTAAAGCTGCCACGCAAATCACTTCGCATGTTTCATCGTCAAAGTTAAACAATGCCGTAGAAATGCTTGCTGAAAGCTGAACCGCTTCATTTTCAAGCGAAAGATTCAATTGTTTTTCTAGGTTTATGGTCTGGGTTTGAATTCGATACATTCCAAATAAAGATAGAACCAGGGTTGGGATGCCAATGGCAATCAAACTCAGTTGAATAGAAAGATTTTTCAGACTAAACTTTCTTCTTTTTGGTGACATGTGAATTTTATTTTTTGATTTCAGGGGCAATTTGCATTCAATCTTTTTTAAATAATTCAACAATTCTTATGAAACCTGTTTTATTTGGATTGATTCAACACTCTACCATACCCTTTTTGAAAATGAAAACCAAATTTGGGAACTGACTGCCTTGGATTGTAATCCAATGGTTTCTCTAGTATGATGCCCGGTATTGAATATTGGATACAACCCTTAAGGCAAAAGATATCACCCATGTTTCTTCCCACAACACCAGCAGAGGTAAAAAAGCTCAAATGGAGCCGACTTGATGTGGTTCTTGTCACAGGAGATGCCTATATCGACTCTCCCTTCATGGGTGTTGCCATCATTGGAAAAGTCCTTGTGGACAAAGGATTTCGTGTGGGAATCATTGCCCAGCCTGACATGGACAGCAAAACAGATATCACAAGACTTGGGGAACCTGATCTTTTCTGGGGCATCACCGGGGGGTGCGTGGATTCCATGGTGGCAAATTACACGGCCTTAAAAAAGAAAAGAAAACAGGATGACTATACCCCCGGGGGTATCAATAACCTGCGTCCGGACAGGGCAGCAATTGCCTATTCCAATCTTGTCAGGAAATATTTTAAAAAAACCCGTCCCATTGTCCTGGGGGGAATTGAAGCAAGCTTAAGACGAATCGCCCATTATGACTTCTGGTCAAACGCTGTACGACGGTCTGTCATTTTTGATGCAAAAGCAGACTTTCTCCTGTTTGGCATGGCCCACAGCACCATTGTCAAATTTGCCACCGCACTTAAGGAGAATAAAGATCCAAGACTTTTAAACGGCGTTGCCTATATTTCAAAAGAGAAAAAAGGAATTGAACTGCCAAGTTTTGAAGCCGTCCAAAAAGACAAAATCCTTTATATTAAAAGTTTTCACCTCTTCTATGAAAACAATGATCCTGTAACAGCCCAAAGGCTTTGCCAAAAACACACGGACCGTTACGTCATTTTAAACCCGCCGGAACCCTATAGCACGACCCGGGAACTTGATCATATCCATTCTCTTGGATTTGAAAGGGACCTTCACCCTTTTTACAAAAAATCAGGAACCGTCAGGGCTCTGGATACCATAAAATTTTCAATTCCCATTCATTACGGCTGTTATGGGGAATGTAATTTTTGCGCCATCTCCGTTCACCAGGGCCGAACGGTTCGGTACAGGAGTGTTGCTTCCATTATCAATGAAGCAAAAGCCATTTCACTTCTTGAAGATTTTAAAGGATATATTACAGATCTTGGCGGTCCCACTGCCAACATGTATGGATTTGAATGCAAGAAAAAACTTCAAAAAGGCGTGTGTCAAGATAAGCGATGCCTTTTTCCTGCCCCTTGTAAAACCCTTGCCCCTGATCATTCAAACCATATGAAACTGATTCAAAAAGTTGAACAACTGCCTGGCATTAAAAAGGTTTTTATCAGCTCCGGCATCCGGTATGATCTTATATTAAATGATAAAAAAAACGGGGCTGCATACCTTGAAAAGCTTGTAAAAGACAATGTTTCAGGCCAGCTGAAAATCGCACCGGAACATGCAGTTTCCCATGTCTTAAGCGCCATGGGCAAGCAACCCATTGATCTGCTCTTACAATTTAAACACAAATTTGATGCATTGAGTAAGACATCAGGAAAAAAACAGTTTTTAACCTATTATTTAATCGCTGCTCACCCTGGATGCAGTATGAAAGATATGATAACCTTAAAAAATTTTACGACTCAAAAACTAAAAATAACACCGGAACAGGTACAGATTTTTACGCCGTCCCCGTCTACCTACTCAACACTGATGTATTACACGGGTTTGGATCCGTTTACACTGGCACCTCTGTTTGTTGAAAAAAATCCAAAAGAAAAGGAAAAGCAGAAAAAAGCGGTTACGATCAAACCTTACACAAAAAAATAATTAAACCATTATTGTTTAAATCCGTATTTTTCAATCAGATATTCCACAATATCGATACTGGCCTGGTCGATATCAATAAACTTGAATCCAATAATAAAGAATTCAGGATTGACATCTTTCTCACACCAGAGACTTCTTGCCTCAAACACAAGGTTTTTCCCCATGCCGAACTCTTCATCCAGATCGATTCTGAAATTAACGGCTTTCTCCGGTTCAATCTTCTCTTTGGTGAACAGCATCAGCCCTTTGGTTGAAATGTCCCCTAAGTAACCGGCAAGCATGCCGGTCTGATGATGGTTCACCTTTAAATAATAGTACAACTGCTTTCGATTAAATTTTCGCTTTTCATTGTTTTGAAAAAGTATAGCGCCCATTTTGTTTCCCCTGCAACGATTAGCCCTGCTTAACCCTTTAATTTAATTTCCAGTTTCACAGGATGGTGGTCTGAATGCTCAAAGTTAAGATGAATGCCATGAACCTCTTTAATTTCAATATTCGGTGATACCAGGAAAAAATCGATCACCGTGGTCAGGGTGGTTTTTTCATCATATGGCGCAATAAGGCGGCGGTTGGTTGGAATCTTTTTATCATACGCCCACTGCCATTTTGACAGATAGTCTTTTTCAATGTCCATACGATTTTCATTGTCCATGAGATTGCGGTCGAAATCAGGATCAAAGCCCGGCGGACATTGATTCCAATCTCCACCCACGATCACATAATTGCCTTTTTCATATTCTTTGACCAAAAAATTATTTAAATATGTCATCTGTTTGTTTCGCAAGGTTCCATCATCATAAGCAGAATTGTGGGTATTAATGATCAAAAGCTGTTTTCCCTTATCAAGCCTGTATCTTGACACAAGAAAGCATCTATCCAGCATAAACAAGCCCTGGGGCCATGAAAAATTTCCCGGAAAAGAATGCCTGACAACTGAAACCGGTTCAAACCGGGACAATGTCTGTAATCCTGATAAGACAGATCCAAGGGGATCTAAAAGGGGTACCGGAACAAAAAAGACATCATAATTTTTCCCAAAACTGGTATGAAATTGGGGGAAACTATTTGCTATTTTCAAAACCTCGTTAATGGAATAACTTCGCTTGGAATGTTGATCCACTTCCTGTAATAAAAAAAAATCAATGTCGTTTTGCTGGGAAATAAACGTTTCAATGGCGGATATATTTTCTTGAACAATATGCTTTTCGGGTCTCACCTTTTTTCCGCCATCATAGAAAAAATCCATATCACGGCTCAATCCCCCATATCCGATGTTCCAGATCATAAGACGATAAGTGTCCTGGTCCAAAACCGGTTTAGCATCTTTTTTTTCAAACACCAAAGCAGTTGGATCAGGTCGATAATCCACTACCGTGGCAAACCCGAGAAACCCTGCAAATCCCAGCACCAGAACGCAAACCACTCCAAAGACAATCTTGATTAATTTTTTCATGTACAAAAGCATAAAATAAACGCTTATCAGAGTCAATATTCAAATTGATGTGAACAGATTAAAAATTAGCATTGACAAATAATATTAAATGGTTTAACCATTGCATAAACAACTTGTATATCGTTAACCTCATTATTCTTTTGTATAGCAGGAGAGAAGATGACGCAGAATAGAATCAACACCCACCCGGTGTTGGATGTTCCCCAAAAAGAGCTGGTCTCTTTTTACTGGAACAAATCAAAACTTGTGGGAAAAAAAGATGAGATGATCTCTTCCGCACTTTTTGCAAACAATATAAAGATCTTCGGCCATCACCATAAAGATGGTTCAGCCCAGGGGATCTTTTGCGCCAACGGCCAATGCGCCAAATGCATGGTCATTGCCAATGGCGTGCCCGTAAAAGCGTGTATGACCGGTGTCAAAGAAAACATGATTGTTGAAAGTGTTGAAGGATTGCCCAGACTTCCGGATGTTCATGAACCTTTGCCCATCAGCAATATTGAACATCTGAGCACAGACGTACTGATCATTGGCGGGGGGCCTGCAGGTTTGTCCGCATCCATCCAGCTTGAAGAACATAAGATCAGCACCATTCTTGTGGATGACAAAGATGAGCTTGGCGGGAAACTGGTCCTGCAGACCCATAAATTTTTCGGCTCCCAGGAAGATTCCCATGCCGGCATGCGCGGCATGGATATCGGCCGAATGCTGGCAAAAAAAGTCCAGGACAGCACCTATATCGACGTCTGGAAAAACAGCACAGCCCTTTATGTATTTGACGATAAAAAAGTGGGCATCCTCAAAGACGGGGTCTATAAAATCGTCACGCCTAAAGTAATTTTAAATGCAGCCGGTGCCAGGGAAAAATTTTTAAGATTCAAAGGCAATTCATTATCAGGCGTATATGGTGCCGGCGCCTTCCAGACCCTTGTGAATAGGGATCTTATCAAGCCCACCCAAAAACTGTTTATCATCGGCGGCGGCAATGTGGGTATTATCGCAGGATACCATGCATTACAGGCCGGCATTAAAGTTGTCGGCCTTTGTGAAGCCCTTCCTGCATGCGGCGGGTACAAGGTTCATGAAGACAAGCTCAAACGGCTTGGCGTTCCCATCTACACCTCCCATTCCATTGTATCTGCCAATGGCTCTGACTCGGTTTCTTCTGTTACCATTGCCCAGATTGATAAACACTTTCAGGTCATTGAGGGCACCCATAAAACCTTTGAATGTGATACCATCCTGATTGCTGTTGGTCTTGAATCGGTTTCAGAATTTACCGAAGAAGCCCAATCAGCCGGCATAAAAATCTTTTCCGCAGGCGATGCCTCTGAAATCGCCGAAGCCTCATCCGCCATGTTCAATGGTAAAATTACCGGATTAAAAGTTGTTCAGCATTTTAAACCGGATGCTAAACAAATCCCTGAATCCTGGTATGAAAAAGCAGAGATCTTAAAATCCCATCCAGGACCTGTTCAAAAAATAGAAGCCCTGGACCGTGAAGAAGGGATTTTCCCGGTGATTCACTGCAAGCAGGAGATTCCCTGCAACCCCTGCAGCACGGTTTGCGCTGAAGGGTCTATTAAAATGACAGGAGATCCCATTAAAGGCCGGCCCAGATTTGACGGTGAGTGCAAAGGCTGCATGAAGTGTCTTGCCATTTGCCCGGGTCTTGCCATCACCCTTGTGGATTACAGGAAAGACAAGGATAACCCTGTGGTTTTTCTTCCCTATGAAATATCCAATATTGAAATTAAAAAAAATGATCCGATTGATCTTGTGGATGTGGATGGAAATCCTTTGGGCACCTATACGGTTCTTGGCGCAAGGGCAACAAAAGACAGTAACCGGACCCAGATTGTAAGGGTCAAAGTCCCTAAACAAATTGCCCAAAAAGTGGTGGCCTTTAATATACAGGAAAAAGCGGTTACAAAAAAACTGACCCAAAAGATCCCCCTTGATCAAATCCAGGACGATGAAGTGGTCTGTCTGTGTGAACGGGTGACAGCAGGAGAAATAAGGGACCTTGTTAAAAAAGGCATTACCGACATGAACCAGATCAAGGCCATTTCACGGGCCGGTATGGGGCCCTGCGGGCAGAAGACCTGTGGCAACCTGATGGGCCAGATCTTCAGGGCCGAGAAAATCGCCCAAAAAGATATTGTCAACAGTGTCCGGCGCCCCCTGTATATTGAAGTTCCCCTGGGCAAATTTGCCAATGGAGGTCAATAATGAAAAATTATGATGTTATCATTATCGGTGCCGGGTCTGTCGGCGTTCCGGCTGCCCTGTCCCTGGCCCAAAAAAACGTCAGGGTGCTGGTTATCGATGCCTTGGCATCCCCTGGCCAGGGACAGAACAAAAAAGCCATCGGCGGCATCAGGGCTACCCATTCCGACAAAGGGAAAATTTTTACCTGTCAAAGAAGCATAGAAATATTTTCAACCTGGAAACAGATCTATGGCGATGATATCGGATGGATTCAAAACGGATACAGTTTTCCTGCCTATACAAAGGAAGATGCCAAAAAATTAAAGGATTTGATGAAAATCCAGAAATCCTTTAACCTGGATATCAACTGGCTCACACCAGAAGAATATCTTGAAATCGTTCCGGGTATTAATAAAAAAAATCTTCAAGGCTCAACCTATTCACCAAAAGACGGCAGTGCTTCCCCCCTTTTGGCCATAAATGCCTTTTATTTTAAAAGCCTTGAATATGGTGCCCGCTATAAATTTAAAGAAACCGTTTCCTCCATCACCATTTTAAGTGACACTGAGATTAAAGTTAAAACCAATAAGGATGAATACTGTGCCGCCAAGGTCATTAATGCTGCCGGCAATTATGCCCGTCAGATCGGTCAGCTTATCGGACTTGATTTTCCCGTGGAACCCGACAGCCATGAAGGGGCTATAACAGAGCCGGTCGAAAGATTTTTCGGCCCCATGATTGTTGATTTAAGACCTTCCCAGGATCCGGCTACAGAAGATTCAGCCAATTTTTATTTCTACCAGAACAATGAAGGACAGGTGATTTTCTGCCTGACCCCAAAGCATTTGATCAAAGGAACCGCCAGTGAATCCACATCGGTATTTCTTCCCCAGGTGGCAAAACGAATGGTGGAGCTGTTTCCAAAGCTTGCCAATCTTAAGGTCCGAAGAACATGGCGGGGACAATACCCCATGACGCCTGACGGGTTTCCCATTGTCGGTGAAACAAAAGAATTTCCCAATTTTATTAATGCCATCGGCATGTGCGGCCAGGGATATATGCTGGGGCCGGGACTGGGAGAATTATTAACCAGAATTATCACTTGCGAGTTGACACAAGATGATATAGATGTTTTAAAACATTTTAATTTATACAGAAATTTTTTAGGGATAGAACAATTTAAATAAGAAGACCCAAAGGCCAGTCAATGTTTAAAAAAGCCAAGCAAAACAGAGTGTTCCAGGATGTGGTGGATCAGATACAAGAAGCCATCCTAGACGGCAAACTTACGCCCGGCAACAAGCTACCGGCAGAACGGGAATTAAAAGACATGTTCAACACCAGCCGCGGAACCTTACGCGAAGCGTTAAGGGTGCTGGAGCAAAAAGGACTGATTGAAATCAAACTGGGCGTCTCAGGCGGTGCCATTGTCAAACGCATTGACGCCGAACCCATTGCCGAGTCCCTGGCCCTTTTAATCCGTTCAAAAGGGGTCTCTATTGAACATATTTCTGAATTTCGAATCAAACTTGAGGGCAGCCTGGCAGAGCTGGCTGCCGTCCGAGCCACCAAAAAAGATATCAAGGAACTGGAAACCCTTTTCAATAAAGCAAAATCCTATTATGAAAAAGGGGATTGGGATACGTTTCTCAAAATCGATGAGAAAATGCACACCTATATTGGCTTCATGACCCGAAACCCTGTGTTCCAGTTTGTACAAAAAAGCATCCATGACAATATTCATCAGTATTATGAAGAATACCTCCCCATGGACAAGGAAAGGACCCTTGAAAACCTTACTGATTTTGAAAAAATCATTGAGGCCATGAAAGTCAATGACGCAAAGACTGCATCGGAGATTATCAGGGATCATGTCAAACGATTCAACGATAAAATGAAGGAAAAAAACAAACCCTGATTTGAAAAATCATCCTATCCTCTGTTTGTTTGTCTCATAATGCCGGATGGCAGACCTTACAGCGTTGATCATGCTGACATTTCCAAAACAAATATACTTTATCATGTAATTTTCTTTTAAGCCCAATGTGTTAAATATCTGTCTTTCAGGAACCCCTTTATCCCAGAGCCGGATGATACCACCATAAAGATCTTCTAAAAAACCAAGTTTTTTTTCAATATGTTTCTTACCGTTTTCCCGCTTAGGATAGTGACTGCAAAGCAGGGTGTCAAAGTCAAGTGTCAACACGTTTTTCAAGGACTGAATCTGGGCGCCGATATCTTCATCTGCACGGAAAAACTTTATCCTGTCTGCCAGGTAAAGATCGCCTGAAAACAAAACCCCTGCTTTTTTTATATGGTACACAATATGATCTTTGGAATGCCCCGGCATATGGATACCTGTCATATCGCCCAGATCTGTCTGTGTTTTTTGGGGCAGGACTTCTATTTCAAGAGGAGCCGCTTTCCCCCAGGCATATTTTTGATAGGGCAAGATCTTAAATCGGGCAGACAGTTTTTCCTTTGTGATCCCATGCCCGTAAACACCTGCGTTAACCATCTTTTTTATGGCAGCTGCATTGCCGCTGTGATCTTCGTGGTGATGGGTCAGATAGATGTGCTTTATATGATGATCCCCGGCAATCCTGCAGGCTTCTTTTTGCAGATGGGATTGTCCGGTATCCACCATCACATCACCGATCACATAGCAATAAACCGTCATCAAGGGCGGACCAAACACGGACCAGCCAAGCTTATATCCTTTGATGCCGTTAAAATCATATAGTTTGATCAGCCTCATAACCCAGCCTTTTATACTATATTTTAAAACTTTACAAAGAAAAATCAGTTTGATTGTATTACGCAAAAAAAACAGTCCCTGAGAATTACTGTTTATCGCTTGCATTTTTTATGCATTATCCTTTATATAAGATTTGATTAAATAATTGATTATTTTTAAAATTAGATTAACAGGGGATACCAATGAAAAAACCGGCAATAAACACGCCCATCGACCCAGCCATCGTCAAGCAGGAAATTAAAAAAATGGGGCTTAAATCCGTTGGCCTTGCCTCCATTCGGGAGCTAAACCGGATCGTAAACAATATTGAAGCAGCCGGCAATGAAAAATACATCCGCATGGAAATGGGGGTACCGGGTCTTGATCCCCCAAAAATAGCCGTTGATGCAGAAATTGAGGCTCTAAAAAGAGGGGTTGGTTCAAAATACCCGCCCTTTGACGGTATCCCTGAACTAAAACTTGAAATCTCAAGGTTTGTAAAAAACTTTATTGATGTGGACATCAAATCAGAATCCTGTTTTCCCACGGTCGGATCCATGCAGGGCTGCTACATGGCCATGATGTGCACCACTCGACGGTTAAAAGGCAAAAACAAAATCCTGTTTCTGGATCCGGGCTTTCCTGTCAACAAACGCCAGGCCAGTGTGGTTGGCGCTCCCTATGATAATTTTGACGTATATGAATACAGGGGAGACAAACTTTTGCCCAAGCTTGAATCCTATCTTGAAAAAGGGGACTTTGCCTCTCTGATGTATTCCAATCCCAACAACCCGGCCTGGATCTGCTTTACCGACAAGGAACTTCAGATCATCGGCGAGCTTGCCACAAAATATGACTGTATTGTCATGGAAGACCTGGCCTATTTTGGCATGGATTTTCGAAAAGACTATTCTGTTCCCGGACAAGCGCCCTTTATTCCTTCTGTTGCCAAACACACAGACAATTACATCCTCTTGATATCCAGTTCGAAATCCTTCTCCCTTGCCGGCCAGAGGATCGGCATGACCGCCATTCCCGATAAATTGTTTCATTCTCAAGGAAACAATCTTGAATCCTATTTTGGTTCCAATAACTTTGGGTATGCCTATATTTTCGGTGCCATGTATGCGTTGAGTTCCGGTGTTTCCCATTCCAACCAGTGGGGACTTGCAGGTCTCTTAACCGCAGTCAACAATGGCGACTATAATTTTGTGGAAAGTGTTAAAGAGTATGGGGACCGGGCAAAGATCATGAAAAAGCTGTTCACAGATAATGGCTTTCAGATTGTCTATGACATGGACGATGGCCAAAAGATTGCAGACGGGTTTTATTTTACCATTTCATACCCTGGATTCAGTGGGGTTGAACTGGTGGAGGAACTTCTTTATTACGGCATCAGCGCCATTTCTTTGATCACCACGGGAAGTGACAGGCATGAAGGCTTGAGAGCGTGTGTCTCTTTAACCGGGCAGGATAGATTTAAAGATCTTGAAAACAGGCTAAACGCCTTTGAAAAGGACCACCCAAGGCCATGAACGGGATAATGGCAAGGAGCCTGTCATTTTGACACGCAGAGGCCAAGACGTTGCTGCTTTAGTTTCCATAGAGGAGCTTGAACTGCTTCAGAAAATTGAAGACCATATTGATTTAGTTTAACTTCAATTTTAGATTTTTAGGAAAAGATCACAATTCGAGTGTCAGCGTTAAGGTACTGTTTTCATGATTAATCGTAACTGTATAGTGCATTAAAAAATCCGCTCCTAAAATCCCATTGATATATGGCTGGTCTGGAAATGCTGAATAAATTCCTACATGGAGGTTACTTACAGCAGCTTCATCAATCCTGATTTCTTTTAGGGATATAAAAGGCATCTTAACTTGTTCTTTACCTAAGAGCTTTACTGTATATTCATGTTGATCTTTTGGAGGATCTACTCCAAGTGTATTTAAAAATTCTGGGGTTAGAAGGGAGCAAGTAGCTCCTGTATCCAATAATAAAGTAGCTTTAGATGTCTGATTGATCAATACATCCACAAAAATCCTATTTTTTGCTATTTTTATTGGTGTAATAACAGGCGAATCAACAGAATCTGGAACTGGAAGAAAAGATAATAAATAGTTACAACTGTCTATATTTTCGTTTATCGCCCAGTCAGGCATTGAACGATGCTCTTTTTTTTTTATGGCAACCCATAAATCTTTTGCTTCCAGGCAGTATTTTTTTGTATTTTTATAGTCCCTTTGATTAAAAGCATATCGAGCAGCGCCTTGTTTTTTAATTGCATTATCTACTATGGAAGATGTTTTGCATGAAAATTGGGAAAGAAGTAAAAAGGCTACAAAGATTAAAAGTGAGTTTCGAAAG
>JAHJLN010000311.1 GCA_018821715.1 Pseudomonadota bacterium
ATCCGAAGCCGTCAACAATACCCGGAACCTTGATGAACTCTATAAAGTGATTCATGAAAGCCTTGATGAAATTCTCAATGTTGATAACTTTTATATCGCCCTCCATAATGAAGAAAAGGATTCCATTACGTTTCCATACCATGTTGATGAAAAAGATGATGTACCGGAAGAAATACTCAATTTCAGCAAAACACCCTCCTCCACCGGTCTGGTCATTCAAAACAGAAAGCCGATGATTTTTTATAAAAAAGATATTATCCGGCTTGCCAAGCAGGTTAAGCAAAAAGCCATTGGAACGGTCAGCAAAATCTGGCTCGGCGCCCCGCTGATTATTAATGACAGGGTCAAAGGCGCCATTGTTATTCAGAGCTATACTTCCGTAACAGCCTATGAAAAAAATGACCTTGACCTTTTAAATTCTGTTTCCCAGCATATTGCCCTTGCCATTGAACGAAAAGAGTCGGATGAAAAGCTGACCGAGCACCGACAGATTCTTGAAAAAATCCTGGAATCATCCCCGGTTGGGATTGCCCTTGTTCAGAATCGAATTTTCAAATGGGTAAACAATGAGATGGTAAAAATGTTTGGATATCAATCAAAATCTGATTTTGAGAATAAAAGCGTTCGGATGATCTATTCTGATAGTTATGATTATGACCTGAGCGGGAAAAAAATTTTTACAAGCCTTTCTGCCAGCAATACTGCGGATTATGAGGCGGATCTGGTAAAAAAGGACATGACCCTGTTTCCCGCCCATCTTCGGTTGAATTCCGGAGATGAATCCGACCCTATGGCATGGACCATTGCAACAATCACTGATATTTCCCTGAGAAAAGCTGCTGAAAAAGAAAAATATGAACGGGAAAGGCTTCAGGGCGTTCTTGAAATGGCAGGCGCTGTCTGCCATGAAATTAATCAGCCGTTGCAGGCAATTTTAGGATATTCTGAATTATTGTCCTTAAGTTCGGAATTTGATAGTACCATAAAATCCATAAAATCCCAGGCAACCCGGCTTGGAAAAATTACAAGAAAATTATCCAATATTACCCACTATCGTACAGTTGATTATCCCGGGAATACAAGAATTGTTGATATCTGGAGTGCCAGCAATGATACGGAAAATTAAAAAAGGGGAGTTAAACTTGAGAAAGGGTTTCTTTTTTCTTGGCAAGGCAATCTAAATGTCTTTCAACAAATGCTCTTAAATTTCTATCCGGATCAAGCCGGTCTGAATAATAATTTAAAACCCACCATAAATTATTCAATTTTTCATAGTCATCCTGCCACCAGGTAACAGATTCTTTTATGGCTTCAGGTGTGCCGAACTCGGAATTGATTTTTATGTAGAAATCATAGCAACGGCTTCGGGTGACGGGCTTAAGATTGAGAACCTTGACCGTGTTCCGGTTTATCATCCATGCCTCCTTAAAACGCCATAAAACAAACAATATTTATTTTCTAAATGTCCTACATGAATAATAATCGAATGTAAAGAATAATTCAAATAAACAATTTGATTTAAATTTATTGTAATTCCGGTTTGTTAACCTATTGATTCGTAAGAGTTCTGTGGCAGAGGTTTTTATCTTTGGCCAGGCATTATTTTTAAGTTGCCAATCCCTGCATGGATAAGATAAGTTGGAAAAATTAATTAACCTTTAGTAAATATCGTTAGAGGATGATTTGATATTTTGAAAAAAAAGATAACAATTGTGATCGGAGGATGCAGAAGCGGGAAAAGCTCATTTGCACTGGACCAGGCCGGTAAGATAAAGGGAAAAAATAAATATTTTATTGCCACATCCGTGCCTACTGATTCTGAAATGGAAGAGCGGGTGGAGAATCATCAAAAGGAGCGGGGAGAAGACTGGAACACCATTGAAGAGCCGGTCAGAATTCATGAAAAGATCAATGAATATTCTCCATTGGCCTGTGTCATCCTTGTGGACTGCCTGACACTCTGGGTATCCAATCTATTGTTTCAGTCCTATGATCCAGCTCGCATTGAAGCGGCTATTCAAGACCTGGAAAATGCTCTTAATAAAAGCAAATGCCCGGTATTCCTGGTCTCCAACGAGGTGGGTACCGGTATTGTCCCGGAAAATAAACTTGCCCGGCAATTCAGGGATCTTGCAGGACTGGTCAATCAACGGATGGCACGGGTTGCCGACAGGGTTGTTATGATGGTTGCCGGAATCGATGTTCAGATAAAACCAAGGCGATAAAGCATATGGTAACAGATACCCCGGCTGAAAAATCGATCAGACAATGGACCCAGGCTTTTCCGGCGATTGAACAGATAATGGCGCTGGATCCGGTATTCTGGGCAAATCCTGATTATTTAAATTTTACCAGAAAGCTTGAATCAAGCCTTTTAATATCCAAAAAAGAGGTTTTAGATGCCCTTAACGACTTTGAGCTTTTTTCCGGGTATATTGCAAAACAATTTATTGAAACCAAGCCTTTAAAAGGGATAATAGAATCAGACCTGGTCGAAATTCATTCCATGAAATCTGTCATGGAAAATTTCTGGGGGATTGATATTCCGGGCAGGCTCTTTCTTAAAAAAGACAGTCATCTTGCCGTATCAGGGTCTATCAAGGCAAGAGGCGGATTTTATGAAGTGCTCAAACATGCCCAGAACCTTGCCGTGAAAAATGGAATGATTCAGCCCAAAAGGGATGTTTCAATCTTTTTTTCCAAGAAATTTAAAGATTTTTTTTCACACCATGCCATTGGTGTCGGTTCAACAGGGAACCTTGGGTTAAGCATCGGAATCATGGGGAAAAGCCTTGGATTTGATGTCTATGTTCATATGTCAGCTGATGCCAAACAATGGAAAAAGGACACATTAAGATCCCTTGGTGTTATCGTCATCGAACATTCGGCAGATTACAGCAAGGCTGTTGAACACGGCAGACAGCAGGCTGAAAATGATCCGGATATGTATTTTGTAGATGATGAAAACTCCAGAAATCTGTTTTTGGGGTATGCGGTGGCAGGGCAGCGGCTGGCGGCCCAGTTGAAGCATCAAAATGTACGGGTGGATGAGACTCACCCGCTTTTTGTCTATCTTCCCTGTGGTGTGGGAGGCAGCCCTGGTGGAATCACCCTGGGATTAAAACAGATTTTTAAAGACAATGTTCATTGTTTTTTTGCAGAGCCCACCCATTCACCCTGTGTGCTGCTGGGTCTGATGACAAAAGCGCATGATACCATCAGTGTCCAGGATTTCGGCATTGACAACCTGACTGCAGCAGACGGGCTGGCCGTCGGACGGCCGTCAAGATTTGTGGGAAATGTGATCCAAAATATTATCGCAGGCATATATACCCTGGAGGATGACGACCTTTACAGACTTTTGGCCCTGCTTAAAGACTGCGCTAATATCTATATGGAGCCCTCTGCTCTGGCATCAATGGCAGGCCCTTTAAAGCTTTTTCAGGATAGAGAAGGACAAAAATTTATTGCCCGGCATCACCTTGCTTCCCTCATGGGCAATGCCACTCACATTGTATGGGGAACAGGCGGAAGCATGGTGCCGCAAGATATTAAAAAAGCCGATTATGACATGGGAAAAACTCTTTTAAAAAAACCTGTGGAAAGTGAAGATTGATGCAGTATAAACATATTTTCGGACCGGTTCCGTCCAGAAGACTTGGCATTTCATTAGGCGTTGATCTGGTTACCCATAAAATCTGCAGCATGGACTGTGTGTATTGTGAGTGCGGAAAAACCACCCGGTTAACTGTTGAACGAAAGGAATATGTCAAATTCAAAGATGTGATAAAAGAACTGGAGCATTTCTGGCAGCACAATAATGACCCTGATTATATCACTTTTTCAGGATCCGGCGAACCCACATTGAACAGCAGACTGGGCGATGTCATAGACTATATCAAAGAAAATAAGCCCCAGATTAAAGTGGCGGTGCTGACCAATTCAACCCTTTTGTCTGATCCTGCCGTGAGGAAAGAACTTTTAAAAGCAGATCTTGTTATCCCTTCCCTTGATGCGGTTTCAAAAAAAGCCGTTGAAAGGATCAACCGGCCAAATCCGGCCATTGAGGGTCACAAAATCGCAGCCTTTATTGAGGCTTTTGCAAAAGAATACACGGGTAAAATATGGCTGGAAATTCTGGTTCTTCCCGGGTTTAATGATGAAAAAACAGAGGTCTTGTTGCTGAGAAATGCCATAAAAAAAATCAATCCCGACCGGGTTCAGATCAATACACTGGACCGGCCGGGAACCCTGTCTGATATCAAACCTGCATCAGGGCAACAGCTTGAAATCATAATGAACTCTTTAGATTTTCACGCCGTTGAGATCATTGCAAAGGTCGATAAAAAGATTACAACTCAAACACAAAGAGACGATATAAAAGCTGCCATTGTTGAAACCATTCATCGAAGGCCCTGCACAAAGCAGGATCTATTGCAGACGCTGGGCGTTGAAAAAAAAGTGCTGGATACCTGCATAGATAGCCTTGAACAGGAAAAAATAATCATTGGAAAAACTCAAGGCCGGGGTATTTTCTATCAGACATTAAAAGCCTCATCATGATGAAACAATTTTTTACAGATTTAAGATCAGCCATTTTGTTTATTACCATTCTTCCGGCAGGAAAAAATGTGGCCTATTCTCCCCTGGGCATGATCAAATTTTTTCCCGTTGTCGGTCTGATAATAGGGGGACTGCTCCTGATAGTTGATGTGATCAGCTCACACCTCTGGTCGCCTTTTGTGGTGGCAATTTTAGATGTTCTTTTCCTGGTGGTTGTGACAGGGGCCTTTCACCTCGACGGTCTGGGAGATACGGCTGACGGGATGTTCAGTCACAGGCCCAAAGAACGGGTTCTTGAAATCATGAAAGACAGCAGAACGGGAATGATGGGGCTTGTTGCCGTTTTCTGCACCCTGGCAGTCAAAACAGCCGGGATTTATTCAATTAAAACAATTGGCACCCCTTTTCAAACACTGGCCCTGCTGTTGATTATCCCCGCGTATTCCCGGTCTGCAATGATCGTGGG
>JAHJLN010000312.1 GCA_018821715.1 Pseudomonadota bacterium
GAGAATTATTTCCGACATCATTGGCTTTTGTTCCGAACACATGCCGAAATTCAATACCATCAGTATCAGCGGATACCATATCATGGAGGCAGGAGCGGATTCGGTTCTACAGACCGCCTTTACCCTGGCTGACGGCCTTGAGTATGTCAGGGCGGCCCTTGCAACCGGACTTGATGTTGATAAGTTTGCCCCACGGCTGTCTTTCTTTTTCGGTATCGGGATGAACTTTTTCATGGATATCGCCATGCTCAGGGCGGCCCGGTTTCTGTGGGCAGAACTCATGGCACAGTTCAACCCGAAAAATCCAAAGTCCTCCATGCTTCGGACCCATTGCCAGACCTCGGGCTGGAGTCTGACCCAGCAGGACCCCTATAACAATATTGTCAGGACGACCCTGGAATGCCTGTCCGCAGTTCTTGGCGGAACCCAGAGCCTTCATACCAACTCTTTTGATGAAGCAGTGGGGCTGCCCACGGAACTGTCAGCCAGAATTTCCAGGAACACCCAGATCCTTGTCCAGGAAGAATCCCATATCTGTGATGTGGTGGATCCTCTGGGCGGGTCCTATTATGTTGAAACCCTGACCCAGAATATTATTGATGAAGTGAGAATTATCCTGGCGGAAATAGAGGAACTTGGCGGCATGGCCAAAGCCATTGAATCCGGCATGCCGAAAATGCGGATTGAAGAAGTGGCTGCCCGGCGCCAGGCAAGAATTGACCAGGGCAAGGATGTCATTGTCGGGGTCAATAAATACAAAATTGAAGATGAAATTCCCATCCCGGTCCGGGAGGTTTCTGAAAATGTCCGTGAAGAGCAGGTGGCACGCCTTGAAAAAATTAAAAAAGAGCGGGATACTGAAGCGGTTCAAAAGGCATTGGATGATATTACAAAAGCCTGTGAATCCGGCGAAAATCTTCTGGCCGTATGCCTTCCGGCAGTTAGGCTGCGAGCCACGGCCGGAGAGATTTGTGATGCCATGGAAAAGGTGTTCACCCGTTTTGTGGCCACAACCCAGTGTATTTCAGGCGTATATGCGTCAGAACGATCAGATTCGGACGTGATTGACTCTTTAAGAAAACGGACAGCTGACTTTGAAAAGAAAACAGGTCGCCGACCCAGGATACTGCTTTCCAAAATGGGACAGGACGGCCATGACAGAGGGGTGAAAGTCATTGCCACAGCCTATGCGGATTTCGGGTTTGATGTGGATTTAGGTCCCATGTTCCAGACACCTGAGGAGGCTGCCAGAATGGCAGTGGAAAACGATGTCCACGTGGTCGGGGTCTCAAGCCTTGCCGCCGGCCATAAGACCTTGGTGCCACAGGTCATTGCAGAATTGAAAAAACAGGGTGCCGTGGAAATTAAGGTGGTGGTGGGCGGTATCATCCCTCCGGGGGATTATGAGTTTTTGAAAAACGCAGGTGCGTCAGAGATTTTTGGTCCCGGAACAGTGGTAACGGATTCTGCAAACAAGACGCTGAATATCATAGGTGCTTAAGACGGATGATTGAAATTGACCCTGATAGTTTTGTCCAGGGTATTTTAGACGGCAACCGGCGGATGATCGCCAAGACAATAACCTTGATGGAAAGCAGTCTCAAAGAACATCAGAGAATCGCTTTCACGGTGATGGAAAAGATTCTGCCCCATACCGGCAGCAGCATCAGGTTGGGTGTCACAGGGGTTCCCGGTGTAGGCAAAAGTACCTTTATTGAAAACCTGGGCGTGTATCTTGCCGACAAGGGGCATAAAGTGGCTGTTCTGGCCGTAGACCCCACCAGCCGGAGAAGCGGCGGTTCCATCCTTGGGGATAAAACACGGATGGAAAAACTGTCTGCCCATGAAAATGCCTTTATCCGACCGTCTCCAGCAGGGGAAACCCTTGGGGGCGTTGCGGCCAGGACCCGTGAAATCATGCTGGTGTGTGAAGCCGCCGGGTTTGACGTGATTCTTGTTGAAACCGTGGGCGTGGGACAGTCTGAAACCAGCGTGGCTTCCATGGTGGATTTTTTCCTGGTCCTGATGATTGCAGGGGCAGGGGATGAACTCCAGGGAATTAAAAAAGGGGTGCTGGAACTTGCGGACGGGATTGCCATCAACAAGGCAGACGGCGAGAATCTCAAAGCGGTTGAAAGAGCCAAAAGGGATCTTGAAATCGCCATGCATCTGGTGGGATCTGAGACACCTACCTGGTCCACACCTGTCCTTACCTGTTCGTCCGTTGTCAACGGCGGTACAAAAATCATCTGGGACACGGTCCTTGACCATCATGAGAAGTTTTCCGCCACAGGCGAGTTTTTGCAGCGCCGGAAAAAACAATCCCTGGAATGGATGTGGACCCTTGTTGAAGACGGCTTGAAGCAGCGGTTTAAAAACAATGAAATTATTAATGCAAAAATACCGGCTATCTCTCGAAAGGTAGCAGATGATAAGATTTCGCCTTCAGCAGCTGCTGAAGTGCTTTTGTCATATTTATAAAATTAGATTTAAGGAAAATTAAATGAAAATACATGAATATCAGGCAAAGGAATTATTCAGAAAATATAATGTTCCTGTTCCTGAAGGAACGGTTGCCTTTTCAGTGGATGAGGCAAAACAGACAGCAATGACACTGGGGGGATTCCCCGTGGTGGTAAAGGCCCAGATCCATGCCGGCGGAAGAGGCAAGGGCGGTGGTGTAAAGCTTGCGTCTTCCATAGAAGAGGTTGAGACCCTGGCAGGACAGATACTGGGCATGACCCTGGTGACCCACCAGACAGGCCCTGACGGCAGGCTCGTAAAAAAACTGCTGGTCGAGGCTGGCCAGAAAATTAAAAAAGAGCTTTATTTAAGCCTTCTCGTGGACAGGGCAACGGCATCCATTGTGATCATGGCCAGCCAGGACGGCGGCATGGACATTGAAGAGGTGGCTGCCAGAACACCTGAAAGAATCATAAAGGTTTATGTCGATCCGCTCCTGGGGATCCAGGGATACCATTTAAGACAGGTCGGGTTCGGGCTGGAGCTTCCGGGAGCCGCCATGAAACCGTTTTCAGGTCTTCTTTCCAATCTGTACAAGATGTTTGTTGCCAATGACTGCTCCATGGTGGAGATCAATCCATTGATTTTGACCTCCGACGATCAGGTACTGGCTCTGGATGCCAAGGTGGATTTTGATTCCAATGCCCTTCACCGTCATAAAGACCTGCTTGCCTTAAGAGATCTTGATGAGGAAGATCCCATGGAAGTTGAAGCATCAAAATATAATTTAAACTATATCAACCTGGATGGAAATGTGGGCAATATTGTAAATGGCGCAGGTCTTGCAATGGCCACGATGGATATCATCAAGAATGCCGGGGCAACCCCTGCCAATTTCATGGACGTGGGTGGCGGAGCAACTTCGGAACAGGTGGAAAACGCTTTCAGGATCATCCTGGCCGATGAAAAGGTTAAAGCGGTTCTCATCAATATTTTCGGCGGGATATTGCGATGTGATAATTTTGCCCAGGGGGTTGTGGATGCTGCCAAAAAAACCGGTATCAACATCCCTGTCGTGGTTCGTATGGAAGGCACGAATGTGGTTGAAGGTAAGAAAATTCTTGCAGATGCAGGACTGAATCTAACCAGTGCCGTTGATCTTTCCGATGCAGCGCAGAAAATTGCCGCAGCCGTTAAGTAAAGGAGATGAAAAGTCGTGAGTATATTTGTAAATAAAGACACAAAGGTTCTTGTACAGGGAATTACCGGCAATGAAGGCAGTTTCCATACAAGGCAGTGTATCGAATACGGAACAAAGATTGTGGCAGGCGTGACCCCGGGTAAAGGCGGGCAGAAGATGGATGATGTGCCGGTGTTCAATACGGTGAAACAGGCGGTTGACGCAACCGGTGCCAATGCATCCCTGATTTTTGTACCCCCGCCGTTTGGTGCAGATGCCATCATGGAGGCTGCTGATGCCGGGGTGGATCTGATTGTGGCCATTACAGAAGGGGTTCCCATTCTGGACATGGTCAAGGTAAAGAATTTTCTTTCCACTATGAACTGCCGGCTCATCGGACCCAACTGCCCGGGCATCATCACACCCGGGGAATGCAAAATCGGCATCATGCCGGGCAATATCCATAAAAAGGGAAGTATCGGCGTTGTTTCCCGATCAGGCACCCTTACCTATGAAGTGGTTGATCAGCTGACAAAGCTGGGAATGGGTCAGTCAACGTGCATCGGCATCGGTGGCGACCCTGTGAATGGAACCAATTTTATAGATGTGCTGTCAGCCTTTCAAAACGATGATGAAACCACTGGAATTGTCATGGTGGGTGAAATCGGCGGAAGTGCGGAAGAAGAAGCAGCGTGTTTTATTAAAGAAAACCTGACCAAACCGGTTGTCGGCTTTATTGCAGGCCTTACCGCACCTCCCGGAAGACGGATGGGGCATGCCGGGGCCATTATTTCAGGTTCCAGCGGTACCGGTGCGGCAAAAATTGCGGCATTCAAAGATAATGGAATCCATGTCTGCGAAAATTTAGGGCAAATCGGCCGAATTTGTAAAGATGTATTTTAGGATAACCTAAAGGAGGTTAAAAAAATTGGATAGTTATATTATCGAATCAAATAAAAAAAAGAGCAGAATACCTGCAAGACTTGATTTCGCCCAGAGCGGAACCGGCCTGATTCTAGGGCTGTTCATGTGGGTACATATGTTTCTTGTGGGCAGTATCATCCTGGGGAAAGGCTCTTTTAATTTTGTGGCAAAAACCATGGAACTGGCCTTTTTGTCAGATACCGGGCACGGCTTTCCCATTGCCGTATTTTTTGCCGTTCTCACCATTTTCACACTTTTTATCATCCATGCGTTGCTGGGGGTCAGAAAGTTTCCCATCTCCTGGAAACAGCATCAGATCATCAGAGACCAGATGAAAATGATGAAGCATACCGATACCAATTTATGGTATATTCAGGTGGTGACAGGGTTTATCATGTTTTTTGCAGGGTCGGTTCATCTGTATATCATGCTGACCCATCCGGGCAGTATCGATCCCTATATGTCGGCTGACAGGATTGTGTCCGGACATATGTGGCCTCTTTATCTGATCCTTTTGATCTGTGTTGAGCTTCACGGTACCATCGGCCTTTACAGGCTCTGTATGAAATGGGGATGGTTTTCAGGAAAAGATGCCAAAAAATCACGGCAAACCCTTAAGAAAATGAAAAACAAGGCCACCATCTTCTTTCTGACCATCGGCATCCTGGCCCTCTTTGTTTTTATTGTGATCGGCATCAAGCACAGGGATCGAGTGGGTGAAAAATACAGCAACCACATTGCAGCAGTTGAACAGGTCCAGGACGATCAACCGATTCAGGGAAAAGATCAGGACCAGGAAATCAAAATTCTTCAACCGGCTGAAGCAAAACATGAATAAGGGGTAACCTAAATGAAAGTCATATATACGGATTCACTTGTAATCGGCGGCGGTTTGGCAGGACTTAGAGTTGCCATTGCATCCATGCAGAGGGGCTTTGACACCATTGTCCTTTCTCTGATTCCTGCCAAGAGATCTCATTCCGCTGCAGCCCAGGGCGGCATGCAGGCAAGCCTGGGAGCATGCATCAAGGGCGAAGGGGATGATGAAGATGTCCATTTCGGAGACACGGTAAAGGGCAGTGACTGGGGATGTGACCAGGATGTTGCCAGGATGTTTGTCAATACCTCTCCAAAAGCCATCCGGCAGCTAGCTGCATGGGGCGTTCCCTGGTCAAGGGTCAAGGGCGGTAACCGGGATGTCATCATCAATGGTGAAAAAGTCACCATCACGGAAAAAAATGAGGCTGAAGGCCTGATAACCGCCAGGGATTTCGGCGGTACAAAGAAGTGGAGAACCTGTTTTACCTCGGACGGTACCGGTCATACCATGCTCTATGCCATGGATAACAAGGCCATCCAGATGGGGATTCCGGTCCATGAAAGAAAAGAGGCCATTGCCCTGATCCATGAAGACGGGATCTGCTACGGCGCCATTGTCCGGGATCTGATCACAGGCGAGCTCATGGCCTATGTGGCAAAAGCCACCACCATTGCCACCGGGGGGTATGGACGGCTTTATTCTGTTTCCACCAATGCGGTGATTTCAGAAGGCATTGGCAATGCCATTGCCCTTGAGACCGGCATTGCCACCCTGGGGAATATGGAAGCGGTTCAGTTTCATCCGACTGCCATTGTGCCGGTTGGGATTCTCACCACTGAAGGATGCCGCGGTGACGGCGGTCTGCTCCTGGACAAGGATGGATATCGGTTTATGCCCGATTATGAGCCTGATAAAAAAGAACTGGCATCCAGGGATGTTGTGTCCCGCAGGATGACCGAGCACATGAGAAAAGGCAAAGGGGTTTCCTCGCGCTACGGGGATCATCTCTGGCTGGATATTACCCTTCTGGGCCGCAAGCACATTGAAAAGAATTTAAGGGAAGTCAAAGAAATCTGCGAATACTTTCTTGGGATTGATCCGGTTGAAGAATATATTCCGGTCAGACCGACTCAGCACTACTCCATGGGCGGCATCAGAACCAATGCAACCGGTGAAAGTCCGACCCTTAAAGGTCTTTTTTCCGCTGGTGAAGCTGCCTGCTGGGATATGCACGGGTTTAACCGCCTGGGCGGCAACTCGGTTGCTGAAACCGTTGTGGCGGGGATGATCGTTGGTGAATTTGTGGCAGATTATTGTGAAGCCAATTCATTAAATGTCAGTACCACCACCATCCAGCATTTCATGAAACAGGAAGAAAAGAAAATCACAGATCTTCTGGTCAGGGATTTTGGGGAAAACCCCTTCCATCTGAAGGCTGAAATGCAGAAGATCATGATGGACAAGGTCGGTATTTTCAGAAATGGTGAGGACCTTGCCCAGGCGGTTGAAGAATTGAAAGTCCTGAACCAGCGGGCAAAGAAAATTGCCTTGAGAAACCGGATTTCCTCTTCCAACCCGGAACTTGTGGAAGCCATCCGGGTACCCAAAATGATCAAGCTTGCCCAGTGTGTGGCATACGGTGCCATGCTCCGGACCGAAAGCCGCGGCGCTCATGCAAGGGAAGATTACCCGGAAAGAAATGACAGAGACTGGCTGAAAAGAACCCTTACCACATGGAAGGACGATGCAGCTGATCTGCCGGAAGTCACCTATGAAGAGCTGAATGTCATGAAAATGGAAATGCCGCCGGGTTCAAGGGGGTATGGTACGGACAATACGGTTCATCATCCGGACACAGCCAGACGTGAAAAGGAAATTGAAGAGATTAAAAAAGCCAATCCCGGGGCAGACAGGTATGAGATGCACGAATTGCTGAATCCCACCCCGATTCCGGAAAAATTCAAAGGCAGAAATGAGCGTATAGGCAGGGGGTTTAAATAATGAGTGATCAAGAAAGAGTCTTAAAATTTCAAATCTTTAGATATAATCCCCAGAAAAAGGGTGATAAGCCTCGCATGGTAACCTATGAGGTCACAGAAGCCCCTGGGATGACGATTTTTATTGCATTGAACGAGATCCGGGAACAGCAGGACCCGTCCATCCAGTTTGATTTTGTCTGCAGGGCCGGTATCTGCGGTTCCTGTGCCATGGTGGTCAACGGGTCTCCGACCCTGGCCTGCAGGACCCTGACATCAAAGTATGAACACGGTGAGATCAAACTTCTGCCCTTGCCCGGATTTGAACTGATCGGAGATCTTTCCGTCAATACCGGAAAATTCATGCGGGCCATGTCCGAACGGGTGGAATCCTGGATTCATGACCAGCATGCAGATCAGGTCAATTACGACAAGCTTGAAGAACGGATGGACCCGGATGTGGCAGATCAGATTTACGAGCTTGAGCGATGCGTGGAATGCGGGTGCTGTGTGTCGGCCTGTGCCACAAAACGCATGCGGCCTGATTTTCTGTCTGCCGTGGGATTTATGCGGCTGGCAAGATTTGCCCTGGACCCGAGAGACAAACGGACGGATGATGAATTCTATGAAATTATGGGAGATGATGACGGCGTGTTCGGCTGCATGACCCTTCTGGGATGTGAAGATTATTGTCCCAAAGATCTGCCGCACCAGACCCAGATTGCCTACCTTCGAAGGAAGATGGCCCTGATTCGATAACCCCCGGGCCTGTAATTTCAGGCTGAGGATGCAAAAATAACACATCAGCAGGCAGTGGGCTATCAACGGTTCACTGCCTGTTGGTTTATGAAAGGCAAAAAAGATGAGTGAATTTAAATTTGAGACCATGTTCCCCTTAGGGGAGGATACAACCCTGTATCGCCTCCTGACAAAGGAACATGTGAGAACCAAGGAATTTGAGGGAAGCAAGATCCTCATGGTGGAACCGTCGGGATTAACCCTGCTGGCAGCCGAGGCATTTAAAGATGTGGCCCATCTCTATCGGGCTGAACATCTTGAAAGCGTGAAGGCAATCATTGATGATCCACAAAGTTCTGACAATGACCGGTATGTGGCACTGGAATTGTTGAAGAATGCCGTGATTGCCGCCCAGAAGGTGTATCCCATGTGCCAGGATACGGGAACCGCCATTGTCATGGGAAAGAAAGGCCAGCAGGTCTGGACCTGGTCAAATGATGAGGAAGAGTTGTCAAAAGGAGCATTCCAGGCTTACACCCAAAATTATTTAAGATATTCCCAGAACGCACCCCTGACCATGTACAAGGAAGCAAACACCAAAACCAATCTGCCGGCCCAGATCGACATTGCCGCTGTCCAGGGAGAGGCATACAAGTTTCTGTTCATGGCAAAAGGGGGCGGTTCAGCCAATAAAACCGTTCTTTTCCAGATGACAAAGGCAGTGTTGAACACTGAAGATACCCTGATCAATTTCATGATGGAAAAAATGAGGGGCCTTGGCACAGCAGCCTGCCCGCCTTACCATATTGCCTTTGTCATTGGCGGCACTTCAGCAGAGCTGAATTTAAAAACCGTGAAACTGGCGTCTGCCAGATACCTGGATACCCTGCCCACAACAGGCAGTGAAACCGCCCATGCTTTCAGGGATATTGATCTTGAAGAAAAAGTGCTGGCCAAATCCCATGAACTGGGCCTTGGCGCCCAGTTCGGTGGCAAGCATTTTGCCCTGGATATCCGGGTGATCCGTTTGCCGCGGCACGGTGCTTCCTGCCCCATCGGCCTTGGCGTTTCATGTTCCGCCGATCGCCAGATCAAGGGGAAAATCACAAGTGACGGGATCTTTTTAGAGCAGCTGGAAGAAAACCCGGCCCAGTATCTGCCCCAGAGAGAGCCTGAAATGAAACCTGCGGTAAACATCGATCTGAACCGGCCCATGGCGGAGATCCGGGCGGAACTGTCCAAATACCCGGTGGCCACAAGACTGTCTTTGACCGGTAAAATCATCGTGGGAAGGGATATTGCCCATTCAAAATTCATGGAAAGATTCAAGGCAGGCAATGGGCTGCCGGACTACCTGAAAAATCATATCATCTATTATGCCGGCCCAGCCAAAACACCCGAAGGCGAAGCATCCGGATCATTCGGTCCCACAACGGCCGGACGAATGGATCCCTATGTGCCTGTTTTCCAGAAAGAGGGTGCGTCCATGATCATGCTGGCAAAAGGAAACAGGACCCAGCAGGTGACAGATGCCTGCAAGGCATACGGCGGATTTTACCTGGGATCTCCCGGCGGACCTGCCGCACGCCTTGGAAAAGACTTTATCAAGAAGGTCGAGCTGGTGGAATATGAAGAGCTTGGCATGGAAGCGGTCTACATGATCACGGTGGAAAATTTCCCCGCCTTTATCATTGTGGATGACAAAGGGAACGATTTCTACGCAGATCTACTGTAATTAAATTATCAGCAGTTTAATGTTAATGCCCTGAAGGAGCGCTTTAATTTCCATCAGGGCATTAATATTTTTCCGGATTGCTGAAATTTTATTGGCAAACGGGTGTGTTACTCCTCAGTCCTTTGCTTTTTTTACACATAATACAGAAATATAAAAAAACAGACTTCCAATGACGGCCAGGATAACAAGGGAAGACAAAGCGGGCACGTCGCCGAATGCTGCCGCCCTGATGGATGTGGCGGCATGGGTTAACGGAAGTAAATAAATAATTTTCTGGGTCCAGGCAGGAAAGTTTTCCACAGGAAAAAAGGTTCCCCCTAAAAAAGCCATGGGCGTGATTACAAAACTGGTGAGAAGGGTCTGGTCTGCATGGGATTTGACCAGCATGGCAAGTCCCACGGCAAGAGAGGCAAATACAAAACTGTTCAGCAGGATGGCCAGCCAGAACCAGGCATTGCAGGAAAGGACAACGCCAAACAAAAGACCCAACACCAGAATCACCAGGATAGCGAGAATGGCTCGTGTCATCCCTGCCAGGACTTCACCGGTCACATAGGAAAGGTCGCTTACAGGTGCTGCCTGAATTTCTTCAAAAATATGCCAGTAAAACCGGGCAATATTGATCTCACTGGAAATGGCAAAGGCATGGGTCATGCTGCTCATGGCAATCAGGCCCGGGATGAGAAATTCCATATAGCTGTGGCCTTGTACGGTCACCTGTTTTCCCATGGCATAACCGAAAGCAATGAGATAGAGCAGCGGAGATACGGACCAGGAAGGGACAAGCCTGGACAGCCGCCGCCGAAGTATCAATATTTCCCTGTAGTAAACTGCAGATGCACCGTGTATCATTGTATTTTTTTCCCTGTTAAAGCCAGAAAAGAATCCTCAAGATTAACCCGCCGCAGGGTAAAGCTGTCTTTATGGGCGGCAATATAATCATTGGCTTGATTCCGGTCGTTAAAAAAAAGAGTTTCCATGTCATCTTCCTTCAGGCGGTCAAGAGCCCAGGTCCCCTTTTGTTTCATAAGGCTTTCCGGCGTGTCCACCACCACAATGGCGCCATTGTCAATAAAGGCCACGCGGCCTGCAAGAAACTGGGCCTCTTCAATATAATGGGTGGTCAGAAAGATGGTGGTCTCATGTTGCTGGATTTTTCTGATGAGCGCCCAGATCTTGCGACGCATGGCTGCATCCAGTCCCACGGTGGGCTCGTCCAGAAACAGGATGGCCGGTGAATGCAACAGAGCCCTTGCAATCATGAGCCGCCGTTTCATGCCGCCTGACAGGTTTTTGACCAGGGTCTTCTTTCTGTCGCTCATCTCAACATAATCAAGAAGTTCATCAATCCGGGAAGCGCTTTGTTCTTTGGTCATTCGGAAAAGTCTGCAGTGGATATTTAAATTTTCAATGACACTCAGTTCCCGGTCAAGATTGATGGACTGGGGCACCAGTCCGCACTGCCGACGGCTTTCAATCCCCGGGTGTTCCAGATTAAATCCGTTGAGCATCACCAGACCTGAGTCCAGTTTGGATAATCCTGTCAATATTCGTATGGTGGTGGTCTTCCCGGCACCATTGGGGCCCAGGAATGCAAAGAGTTCTCCCTTGTTTACCTGGAAGTTGACATTTATGAGTGCCTGGGTGGATTTATAGGTTTTGTTGAGATTCTGAATTCGGATCATGATGACATTCCTGCCATTTTTTTGTGGTTCAGCATACCGGATACATCAGTTACAATATCCTGCAGCGGTTGACGTCTTACCCGGTGTGGCAGCACCAGGGTGGCTGCTTTCTCAATATCCTTTAATTCAACCTGTGTTCTGCCTTCAAAAGCTGACAGGGTTTTGGCGGTCTTTAGAATAATAATATCTCCCCTGTGACCGTCCACCCCTACGTCCAGACAAAAGGATGCAATCTCATAGAGCATGGCTTTAGGGCAGGTCACATCCGGGTAAAGTGCTTTTGCCTGTTTGATTTTTTCCACGAGGCCCTGGGAGTCTTCTTCCCATAGCTTGACAAAGGCTTCCGGGTCTTCGTCAAAACTGGTACGCCGCTCCATGATGGCGACCCTGGCATTGGGATCTAAAATTCCCTGAATATTGACACAGAGTCCGAACCGATCCAGAAGTTGTGGCCGCAACTCTCCTTCTTCCGGATTCATGGTGCCCACAAGGGTAAACCTTGCGGGATGGGAAAAAGAGATGCCTTCCCGCTCAATGGTATTGATGCCCATGGCTGCAGAATCTAAAAGCACGTCTACCACATGATCGTCCAGAAGATTCACCTCATCCACGTATAGAATTCCCCGGTGAGCAGCTGCAAGGATACCGGGCTCTACCTGTTTTTCTCCTTTTTTCAGGGCCTGTTCCATGTCCATGGTGCCCACCACCCGATCTTCAGTGGCCCCTACAGGCAGTTCAATCACTCTTATGCCTTCCATCACAATTTCAGGCCCCTGGCTGCTGCCAAGGATGCGATCCCGGCATTCCATGTGGATACAGTCCCTGCAGACGTCATGCTTTCCCTGGGGATCATGCTGGAAAGGGCAGTCTTTGACTTTTTCAATTTCCGGCAAAATCCGGGCAAGAGCTCTGACAGCTGTGGATTTGGCGGTTCCCTTTTCCCCCCGGATCAGGACCCCTGACAGGGTCGGGTTGATAATGTTGAGTATCAGCGCCAGTTTCATCTCTTCCTGGCCCTGAATGGCCATAAAGGGATAGACTGTTTTTTTTTTCATAATAAACCTCCTCTTGCAATATCTATCAATTGGTTGACTTTAAGATCTTTTATTTTACAATATTCCGCGTTCAGTTTGGCGGCAAGTTTTTGGGCCAGGCCAAAAGAAACAGCCCCATCGCTTTCCGTATCCACCACAATAAATTGTATTCTTTGTTCAAAGGCCATTTTTTCTGCCAGGCCCAGGGCCTCCTGGAAAGGGTTTTGATTTCCCAGGGCCACGTTGCCCCTCCCATCAGTGATGATAATGGCAATGGGCCTTGCCTCAGGCTCCCGCAGCAGTTGGTTCCGCAACAGTTCAAACCCCTTAAAAAGACCGGATGATAAAGGTGTTTTCCCCCCCACCGGCATCTCTTCCAACAGTTTTCCGGCGAGTTCCACAGACGAAGTGGGTGGCAGATTGACAAAAGCCTCTTGTTTTCTGAAGGTCACCATGGCCACCTTGTCCCGCTTCTGGTAGGCGTCCAAAAGGATCGACATTACAGCTCCTTTTGACGCCTTCATCCTTCCCCGTGCGCCCATGGAGGCACTGGCATCCACCAGGAAGAGCAAGAAATTGCCAATGCGCTTTTCCCGGATCTTTTCTCTGATATCCTGATCTTTGAGGATGATGGCCATGTGGCTCCCGTTGGTTTTTCTTTGGCTCTGGAAAGGGGCTGCAGCTCTTAATGTGGCATCAAAGGCAATATCATGGCTGCCTCTGGGAAAAGTACTTCTCACATACCGCCCTTGCTTTGCCGCTGTCCTGGACCGGGAGCGTTTGCCGGATCCCCTTCTGGATATCTGATCCTTTGGGGAGGTGAATTTTTTCACCTTAAAGGTTTCTCCCACCGCAAATATTTTTTCCAGCACATCTTTTTTCCCCGGTTTTTTGTTTTCCCCCTGGCGCTCTTGTTCTGTTGCAGACCGTGATTCTTTCCGGTCCTGGTCCATGCCGGTCTCATCCTGATCTTGTCTGCCCGGGTTTTTTTCAGTCGGGACCTGCCCATCCTGATCTTTCTCAGGCGACTCGGATTTTTTTGCTTCAGTTTGATCCATATTTTTTTCAGGCTTATGGTTGTGACCATGAGAATGGTCTGGCGGTGGCGGTGCAGGCGACTGGTCCCGTTTTCTGTGAGTCAGGGCAAACCAGGCCACCTGCTTGACCTCTTCCATTCCGGCTTCAAGCTTGCCGTGAAAAGCGGCCAGTGCTTTGGCTGCCTGTTCAATCACAAGGTCTGCCCTGTGCCCGGCCACATTATTTTGGGTACAATGGCAGGCCACAAAGGTCCTTAAACGATCAGGGAATTGAACATCCTTTAAAAGCGTTTTTGCCTTTGAGATCTGTTCGGACAAAGCGGCATTGCCGGCTTGATGCTGATTTGAAAATTCTTCAGGATCAGTATCATAATGTTCCTTTCTCAGCATCAGAAGGATTCTTTTCTCAAGGTCTTTTTCCGATGTGACTTCTATGCAGAGACCAAACCGGTCCAGAAACTGGGGCCGCAGTTCCCCTTCCTCCGGGTTCATGGTCCCCACAAGAATAAAATCAGAATCATGACAAAAAGAGATGCCTTCTCGTTCAATCCGGTTTTTCTTGGAACCTGATGCGTCAAGGATAATATCCACAATGTGGTCATCTAAAAGATTGACTTCATCCACGTACAGGATTCCCTGGTGGGCTTTGGCCAGAAGTCCCGGCTGCAGCGCCCTTTTTCCGCTCTTTACAGCCAGACTGAAATCTATACCGCCTGCCACACGGTCTTCTGTTGCATTCAACGGCAGGGTCACTATCCGTGTTCCAGGCAATAATGATGCAAGTGCCCTGACAGTGGTGGACTTGGCCGTACCTTTTTCGCCCCGGATCAAAACGCCTCCGATCCGCGGATTGACCGCGTTGAGGATCAGGGCAAGCTTGAGCCGGTCCTGTCCCACAATGGCTGAAAATGGAAAAATATCATGTTTCATTGATAAGATCTTCCTATGGTGAGAATGTCTTGTTTCTCCTTTTTCTGAGCAATATCAAACAATTCCGAATGGATATGCCCGTCAAGGGTCTCGATCATCTCTGGTTTATCTTTTATATCGATACACTCAGTTGGCTTCCTGGATGATTTGTTTTATATCTTTCATCTTCTCATTCCAGGATTCAACATCCCGACTTGTTATGATATCCACAGCCCCGCCCTGGAAATCCCCTGTTACATCCCCCATCCGTTCTTCCAGACAGGCTTCGGTATCCAGATAGGCCTGCCTGAGCCGTTCTATAAGTTCAGGATCAGGGTTCCAGATTTCCCGGGTTTGGGCTTCCAGAAGCCGCCTGCCGATTTCTTCAATGGCCCAGGGATTAACCTTTTCAAACCATTCCTTCATTTCAGGGTCCAGGATGAATTTTTCAGCAATTTCATCAAAGATCCAGTTGTCCACTTCCCCTGTGGTGGCGCCGAACCCGTAGACCCTGCTGATGTGCTTGTTTAAATCCCCGGCACCCTTATAACCGTGCTGTTTCATGCCGTCTATGTATTTGGGGTTTAGCAGCTTGGCCCGGACCACCCGCCGAAGTTCGTCGGCAAAATCCGTGACCGATACATTTGCCGGATCCCGGGTATCGCCGTAATAGGTTTTGGGTGATTTGCCCGAAAGGGTCTTGGCAGCAACGGTCATGCCCCCGTAATTGCTGTAAAACCCGCAGCATTTCAAAAAATCGGTTTCATCGGAAATATGTTTATCAAAGGTGACCTGGACCCGCTTTAAATTCTCCACAAGTTCCGGATGGGCCTCAACTCCAAAGGCATTTTCCCCAGCGCCATAGGCATATCCGTTCCAGAAAAGGTAGACATCGGCCAGGTCTGCCTCTGTCTTCCAGGCGGATGCAGACACGGCAAGGTTGACCCCGGACTTGTACACGCCGGGCTGGGCGCAGAACACCCTGAAGGACAGTCGCCTGAAGTCGTCTCTGTTTTCAGGATCAAGTCCTTTTCGGGCCGCCTGTTCCATGACGTGTTTTCTGATGAAATTGCTTTGATGGTCTTCATTGAGCAGGGCCACGGCGCAGATAGCTTCATCCACATACTTGACCGTATCCGGGAAACAATCCCGGGTAATGCCGGACACCCGGATATTGACATCAATCCTGGGGCGGCCCAGATCTTTAAGCGGGATAATATTAAAACCGTTGATCTGACCGCTGGCTTTCCATTTGGGACGTACGCCCAAAAGATGACATATCTGACCGATCTGTTCTCCGTCAGAACGCATGATATCTGAAGCAAACCAGACCATGCCCACTGACTTGGGAAATCCGCCCTCTTCCTTTTTATACCGTTCAATCAAGGCATCAGCAAGCTTGATACCCACCCTGCAGGCTGCTTTTGTGGGAATTCGGGTGGGATCTACATTATACAGGTTACGGCCTGTGGGCAGAATATCCACTCGCCCCCTGGAAATAAATCCGGATGGCCCGGCCGGAACATGCCCCCCCTGCATGGCATTGAGCAGGGAGTCGATTTCCTTTGAATCATTGATGCGGCTCGCCGCATCCAGGACCCGGCCGGAAAAGCTCTGGAACCGCTTGAAAAGATCCTTGTCCGGCAATGTACCGAATTCGGATATCAGAATTGTTTCAAGCGTTTCCTTTCCAACAATCCGGCTGATGATCTGTTTTGCTGTCCTGTCCGACTCAAACAAAAGATCTGAGTAAGGTTTACCTGATTTTCCTTGCCCGCCCGGGTTTTTAAGCGCATCAAAAATATCTTCCTTCCAGAGATCAAACACAAGCCGTCTGGTATTGAATTCATTTTGGGTGTCAAACCGCAATATCGTGTTAATGTACTCGGCCAGGTCATCTTTTTCTGGAATATCCCCGAACACATGCATGCCAACAGACGTCTGGCTGTTTTTCACTGATGATATTAATTCATGGCAGCGCTGTGTTACAGCCTTAAAATCCTTTGGGAAAGAGTCGTGCACCTCTTTTCTTAAATTATTTTTATCAATGGCCTCCTGGATCAGGTGTTCGACCTGGTGGGCCCTTGCAGGGTCCAGACTCTGTGCCTGGTAATATTCATTCAAAAGGTCGTCAAGATCCTTGAGCCCTTCATAGGTGTCTGAAATGGTGAGCATGGCCTGGAGATGATTCACGGTGACGGCATAACTGCGCCGCTTGGCCACCACCCCTTCAGCCGGGTTGTCGGAATTGTAAATATACAGATGGGGCAGTTTTCCAATGGCAATCTCGGGCCAGCAGGCACTTGATAATCCCGCCCCCTTTCCGGGAAGCCATTCCAGGTTGCCATGGGTTCCCACATGGACAATGATATCAGCCTTGAATATTTTTTCCATGTACATGTAGGTGGCAATGTACTGGTGGGGCGGCGGAATATCCGGGTCATGGAGGATCCTGCACACCTGGCCGTCACATCGGCTGCCGGCGCATCCTCTTTTGGGCTGCATGATCACGTTGACATTTCCAAAATTCAATCCTGTGATCACAAGCTTATTATCATAAATCATGCTGGGCGGCACCCCGTTCATTTTCTGTCCCGGTGGGAGCCCCCATCCGCCGATCATTTCCTCCCGGGCTTTTTGGGGAAGGTCATCAAACCAGCGCTGATATATGTCATTGTCCAGCAGGGCCAGGTGACCGTTTTTGCTGATGATCTCATCCACCGTGGTCCACCGGAATTCTGCAATGGCCTTGCGTTCAAGGAACAACTGCATCAGGTCTTCCCCTGTTTCAGGAATATCTTTGACACCATACCCTTTTTGGGCCATCTCATTCATGATCCGGACCACACTCCGGCCGGAGTCAAGTCCGGCAGCCCCGCCGATATCGGCTTCCAGACCTGCGCATTCGTTCTTGTGAAAGACAAACACCACCTTTCTTTCTTCCGGACGTTTTCGGCCAAGCCGGATAAAATTTGTCACCCGGTCTGCCAGGTATTCAACCCGTTCCGGGATCACCTCACGGATTTCAAAAGACGTATCGGTTTTTTCATCCGTCACTTTACGGCTTGCCGCCACCATGACCGGCTCGATGTTGCCTTCAAACTCTGGCATGGCAATGCCGAAACTCACTTCCGCCGTCAATCCCTGGGGGTCCTGTTCCCATTCGGGTATGGACTTGGAATAGGAAACCAGTGGTTTGAACACCGGCACATTGAGCTTTTTAAACAGGGCTCTACTCTGGGTTGCGACACCGGTTTCACTGATATCTTCATTCTTATCCCGGCCCAGAAAAAAATAATGCAGATTGATCAGGGCATGGATAAGGGGCTTTCCCTGTTTATCAAAAAAATAGGTCTCGGCCGCTTTGACAGGACCGAGCGACCCTGCATCCGGGTCTGGTGTTCCGTTGCAGAAAACCGGCAGCACATTAAGTCCCCTTTTTTGAAACGCAGTTATCAATGCTTCCTCCAGGCAGGCATCCCCGTTGGTAAAGGTGTGCCTGGAAAAAAGAAGGCCCACTGTCATATTGCGGTCAAAGGGATGGGCAGTCATATACTTTTCCAGCGTATCATACACCTGCCGGTCTGGCGGGCACATGACTCCCTGCCAGGGCATGGGAACAGGGTCCTGTATGTGGATTTCAGGCTGAAGGAAATGGGCGGTAAATTCCATAAGCCGCTTATAGTTTTCAGGTCCCCCTTCTGCCATATACCCATAGGCCCTTGCGCAATCCTGCAGTGAAACCGTTGCGCAAAGCCCCCATTGGGTCGGGTCAAAGGATACGGTGACAATGACGGCTTTTTTATTGACGTCATCTATTCTTGCCCTGATTTCTTCAAAAAAAGCGTCATGGGTCCAGTAAAAAAGGACGGCATCGGCTGTCCCGGCGGCCTTGAAAAAAGCGTCAAGAACATCTGAGTCATTGTTGATTTCTTTTTGGGAAAAAATGGTCAAATCCACGCAGCGGCTTTCGTCGGCCGCCTTTATAAATGCCGGCAGGTATGATCCCCACATGATGGAGACGATAGTTGTTTTTTTGTGTTCTGTCATGGCAGCCCTTTTAATTTAATAGTTCTGAATTGATTTTATTTACAGGCACCGGGCTCAAAGGGATTGTATAAGGATATCCATTGGCCCTGTTGATCGTCACCAAAATTCCGTAAACCATTTCAATGGTCCGGCAGGTCATTACCTCTGCGGGCGGACCATTGCAGACCATGTGGCCTGATTTGAGCATCACGATCCTGTCTGAAAACCTGGCGGCAAGATTCAGACTGTGCATGGCCATGATAATTCCGATATTTTTTTTTGCAGCCAGGGTTTTCAACATGTCCATCACCTCTAATTGATGCTTGACATCAAGGTTGCTGCTGGGTTCATCCAGTATAAGATAACAGGGTTCCTGGGCAATGGCCCTGGCAAGCAGCACCTTTTGTTTCTGCCCCCCGCTGATCCGGTCAAACTCCTTGAGTGCCAGATGACTCAGATTCATAGATAAGAGGACCTGGCTGACGATTTCCAGGTCCTCGCCGGAAGGAACGAATCGCACATAGGGTTTTCTTCCCATGAGCACTGCATCAAAAACAGTCATGGGAAACCTTGATGGAAGGGCCTGGGGAACATATCCGATGAACCGCGCCCGTTGTGTCAAGGACATTTTCAAAATATCCAGGTCATCCATCTTTATAAAGCCGGAGCCGGGTTTTATCATACCCAGAAGACATTTTAAAAGCGTGGTTTTGCCCACACCATTGGGCCCCAGCACGCTGACGATCTCTCCTTTATTTACCCTAAGATCAATGCCCTTGAGCACACGGGTTTTTCCGTAATGAACATCAAGGTTCTTCATTTGAATCATTACCAGTACTCCTTTGTTTTTCTAATCAAGAGAAATAAAAAAAACGGGACTCCGATAAAAGAGGTTACAATCCCGATAGGGATGATGTGGGGCAGCCACAGCGTCCTTCCCAGGGTATCGGCTGCCAGGACAAGGACAGCCCCGATCAGTGCGGAGGCCGGGATCAGAAACAAATGATCGCTGCCGAATATCATCCGTGCAATATGAGGCGCCACAAGCCCGATAAAGCCGATCACCCCTGTAAAACAGATGGCGCCTGCCGTCATCAAAGAGGCCAGGGCAATGGAAAGCATTCTGATTACCGGCACATTGACACCCAGGGCGCCGGCAGATTCATCGCCTGCCGTCATGAGGTTGAAATCAAAGGCAAACCTCAGGATAAAGGGAATGGGGACAAGAATCATTGTGCCGGATAGGATAATTTCTTTGTATCCGGCTTTTGAAAGACTGCCAAAGAACCAGAATACAATTCCATGAACCTCTTCCTTGGTTCCCAGGTACTGGAGAAATGAGCTCAATGACGAGAACAGGAACATCAGGGCAATGCCCGTAAGGATCATGGTTTCAGCGGTTGTGCCTTTATACCTGCTCACACCCAGGACAACAAAGGAGGATAAAAGCGTAAAGACAAAGGCACCTGTGACAATTGCGTATTCATTGACGAGACCGTTAAAGAAAATAATGGTCACAACAGCCCCGAATCCGGCACTGGAGCCTATTCCCAATGTAAATGGGGATGCCAGGGGATTTCTCAGGACAGCCTGGAAAACAGCACCTGCTGTGCCAAGGCCAATGCCGATAAGCCCTGCCATAAAAACCCTGGGAAGTCTTAAATTCAAGACAATGGCCCTGGCCATCCCGTTATCTTTGATCAAAGCCAGGATTGAGTCCATGACACTGATGGAAGAGGCCCCGATGCACAGAGACAGGACCCCAATCACTGTCAGCAGCAGGAAAAAAAATATGAGCAGGACCCGGCTGCGGCATTTCAAGGCCCTGTACTGGTTCTTCATGGAAAGACTGCTGGTATTCACTGGATTCCCCCGGAAAAATCCCCTGATACATACACCCCCTGGTAGGGCAGTCCCTGGAATGATTCAAGGTATTCCTTGTGGATCTGCTTTGGATCAAGGTCAAAAAAAAGATCCGGGTAAATCCATTTTGCCATATACACCACCCCGATGATGGCCCTGGGGCCGGTCCAGATACTGCTGTCAAACACATGGACCCGGCCTTTTCTGACCGCCTGGATCAGGTTCCAGGAAGGCCGGGTTAAGATTTTTTCCCTGACGGCATTTAAAAAGGCATTGTCTTTATTTTTAAACCCCTTTGACCAGGCAAAAGTTTTGAAAATTACATCCGGCTGTTCTTCAATGACCCATTCCGAGGTGACTTCCGAATAAGGGACCTTGAATTTATCTGCCAGGTTTTTACCGCCCGCATAAACACACATGTCATGCCCGCCCGACCCGGGGGCTGCTGTATGAAAGTCTGAGTAGCTTTCCACATACACCCGGGGTCGTTTCTTGACCAGGCCAACTCGGTTTTGAACGGCTTCGAGTTTTTTGCAGTACCATGCTGCAAGCCGATGTGCCTGATGTTCTCTGCCAATGATCCTGCCCAGGGTTTCGACTTCCTTTACAATGGTCCCAAGCTTGTAGAAATTTAACCGGATGACCTGAATCCCGAAAGAAGAGAGCTGTTTTTCCAGTTCTGTCCCGGGATTTTTTTCATAGGCAATGACGATGTCAGGGGTTAAATCGGCAATGAGTTCAGCATTGGCATTTCTCCAGGAACCCACTCTTGGCCGGTCTAAGAATTCCTTGAAAAAGGCTTCATCCCTGTCAATTTCAGAATAGACCCCTTTGACCCGGCTTTGAGCCCCCAGGGCCCGCAGCACCTCCAGTGTGTCGGAATTTAGAACCACAATCCGCTGAACCGGTAAGTCAACTGATATCGGCCTGCCAAAGGCATCTTCAAAGACAATGGAGTTTTTGTCATTTCCCGCCCATGCTGCTCCCCGGGAAGGTATGGTAAGGAGCATCAGCCCAAACAAGAGAAAACCGGCCAAAAGAAAGTCAGCCCTGTGAAATCCCTTAGAATTTAAGTGCAACTTCAGCAAAATAGCTCCTTCCGTCCGTCAGGTAGTACTGGTAGGTTTCCTGGTCCAGGATATTGTTTACACAAAGCGAAATATCCCCCCACTTAAAAGGGCTCCAGGTCACCTTGGTATCCAGACAAAAGCGGGGTTCATAGGTTGAATATACCCCCTCTGCAACATCCGAGTTGTCGGAGTTATTGTAGATTTTGGAAAAATAACAGCCTGTCAGGCTTGCCTTGTATTGGTCGGTTTTAAAATCAAGTCCAAGGTTAAAGGTATTCTCCGGTATCCCGGCCACCTGTTTGCCTTCACTGCCGGGGTCTGTGATATTTTCTTTTATCGTTGCATTTGTATGCGTATAGTTTCCCCAGAGGGTGAAATAATCGTTCATGGTCCATGATGAATTCAATTCTATCCCCAGGGTTCTTACCTTGCCGGCATTGGTCCGGGTTTTTGTTGAGCCTTCTACCTTATAGTAAATCAAATCTTCTATCTCATTCCAGAATCCTGTCAAACCAAGTTTTATCCGTTTGTGAAAAAAGGTCTGGTCAATCCCGGCCTCTATCGTAAGAACGGTTTCCGGCTTAAGGCTGGGATTGCTCTGGTAGGTAGTACTCCCCGAGACCCATGTCCGGTAAAGTTCATACAGGGTTGGTGCCCGAAAAGCCTGGCCCACAGAACTTCTTAATACTGTATCGGACAAGGGTTTCCATACAACAGACAGTTTGGGACTCAGGCTGGATTCATTATTTTCAGCATACCTGGTTTCAGACCCGGTGTTGCCGGATAGGCCGTCATATACCTTCCAATAATCATACCGTGCACCCAGATAAAGGGTGAGTTTTTCAGCCAGGCGCCATTTATCCTGGGCATAAAAGGACCATGTCCAGCTTTGCCCACCCATGTGATAGGTGGAGGCGCTTCTTCCGGAATAACTCCTGTAAAAAGGAATAGTGTATGAATTGGTATCTGATTCATCTGTCCTGTAACTGGTGCCCAGGGTAAAGTGATGGGAATCGCCAATGGGCAAATCTCCCTGTGCTTCAACAAACAAGGCATTATTTTCTGTTTCAGTAAGGGTTCCGGCAGAATCACTATAATCTGCCAGCCCTGATCCTGATTCCAGGGTATATCGGTCTTCGGCACCCTGGTAACCTGCCTTCAGGCTGACAAGAACGGTTTGACAGAGTTGTTCATACCCCAGAGAAAAAATATCCGTTTGGTTGTCTCCGATGCCGGTATAGCCGATAAAATCATTGGGCCTGAACCTGGCCCTTAAGCCTGATCCTGCATCTGCATAGGTGGTGTTATCCCCATACGTTCCCATATAGGTATGGGGAGGGCCGTAATCATATTCATCTTTTCCTGAAACAAGGGAAAAAGAAAGTTTTACTGTATCGGTCACATCATATACGGCTTTACCGCTGATGGTCTCTTTTTTAGCCCCATTGTCTCCTTTATCCCCGACCACCCACTTGTCCTGGGTATCGGTGTTATTTCTCATTGCATACCCGCCGGGCACGTTTCCAGCCCCGCTTGAAATTGTGCTTAAAACCGGTGTTGTCGGATATCCGTCAGTGGTCTCGCCTTCATAGCCCAGCCTTAAACTGAAGCTATCCTTAAACCGGGTACCGCAGCTGGCACTGTAACGATAGGTTCCATTACTTCCCATCCCCGCTTTGATAATGCCCTGGGGCTTTAGAGGCGTCCGGGTGATAATATTGATGACCCCGCCCATGGCATTTCCGCCATAAAGTGCTGATGAAGGCCCTTTGACAACCTCTATTTTTTCAACACTTTCGATGGGCAGCATTCCCCACTCAACACCGCCTGTATAGGCATCATTGATCGGCTGGCCATCTATAAGGATAAGGGTGTACTGATCATTATTAAATCCCCTGAGTCTTACAGATGTTGTGGAATCCATCAGCCCCTTTGACCGTTTTACAAACACTCCCGGAATAATTAACAAAGCATCATCAATGGTTTTGATATCCCGGTTTTCAAGATCCTGCCTGGATACCACGTGGATACTTCCCGGCGCACTGCCGATCTCTTCTTTTGTTTTTGTGGCCGTCACCACGATATCATCGAGAAGAAAAGGGGCTTTTTCTTTCTGTGGCTGGTTTGCCGGGCAAGTTGTGCTGAATAAAAAAAATATGCTTGCACATAAAAAAATGACAGTCTTATTCATAAATTTCTCCATTAATAATTTTTTCTGAAAGAAGCATACATATCCTTTGTGTCCCTTTCATGATTTGTTGTCAGCAAGCCTGGGTGAAATGCCCGGTTTGCCCATGGCGGTTTGTCAGAACAATTAAAGATATTTTTCCAGAATGCAGGCGTATTGACGAGCAGTTGCCGCATTGGTATAAGGAGGGTACAAGCCCCCTGAATATCAAGGGGCTTCCCCGGAAGACAGCATGTTTCTTTGACCGGATCCTGTGCTGTCTTCCTGCTTTTTATCTTAAATTTGATCTTAACTTTTTTTTAAAAAACAAGGCCCTGTCGCTGTCTATAAAAGCGGATTAGAATTCCAGAGCCAGACGAGCAAAGAACTCATTCAGGTTTTGGTCTGTGCCGCTGCTCTGGGTATGTTCATATTCGGATCTTCTGTATTCACCTAGAAGATTGCAGGCAAAGTTTTGGTCGTCAAAAAGCGTGTATGTGGCGGCAAAGCCGTACCGGTAATCCAGGTTTCCGGATTGCATTTTATCCGCATCAAAATCTTCATACCGAACCGCCAGAATCAAGGGTTCAACAATCTGGTATCCTAAAGAGACAACCCAGGCGCTTTCCTTGTATTCCTTATTGTCAGTCACATTTTTTTCCCGGTTAAGCGCTCCGATATATTCTGCATCAGCTGTAAAAGCTGCAATTTCCCAATGTAATGATCCACCCAGGGTATTGTTCTGGTCTGTTCCTCCGGGTTCGGAATCAAAATAAGCTGCCAGGGTCAAGCCTTCCACAGGAGAGACGGAGGCGCTGACAATAATAGAGGAGACATCATTGGTTAAAGTATAACCAGCCGGGTTGCTCCTTGTCCAGCCGTAGCCTGAGTCATTCACCCGGGTGATAAGGGTTTCTCCTTTATACAGGGTAAAGGAAAGGTCTACCCCCAGCCTTTCTTCTTCAGCATATCCAATGGTAACGCCGGTTTTATTGATTTCATACAGGTCCTTGGTAATGGGATCATTTATGAACAGGCTTTCAAAAACACCAAAAGGCTGGGTTCTTTTACCGGCTACAAAATATACCGGCATATCATCTTTAGCAAAGGTGAAAAACGCCTCATCCCAAAAAATCCTGTCAGTGGTATCCAGGGTTTCCCCCTTAAGTAAAACATTGGCTGAAACATATTCATGGAGTTTCGCTTCCAGTCCCAATGCAATGGTACCGATATCCAGGTTTGAAAAGGAATTGTTCACCGTATCGTCTGAGACATTGCTGTCGTCTGCATGGGAATAATCCAGTTCAATGGTGCCGGACAGGGTTATCCGGTCTGAGATGTTGCCGATGATATTGGATGACGTCTGTGTTTTAGCTGATTCAAGTTTTTTTTCAACAGCGTCTAACCGCTGTTCAAGGGTTAATGCGGAATCGCTGTTTGATGTGAGTCCCAGGGCTTGTTCAACCTTTAAAATTCTTTGTTCCAGAGCATTCGTTGAATCAGATGCCTGGGCTGTTGTTAGTCCTGCTGCATAGAAAACAACAGCACACAATAACAAAATCAAGTTTATTTTTCTTTTGCTCATTCTACACCTCTTTATAATTATAGTAATGTTTTTATCTGAAAGAAGCATACATATCCTTTATGTCTCTTTCATGATTTGTTGTCAGCAAGCCTGGGTGAAATACCCGGTTTGCCCATGGCAGTTTGTCAGAACAAATAAAGATATTTTTCCAGAATGCAGGCGTATTGACGAGCAGTTGCCGCA
>JAHJLN010000313.1 GCA_018821715.1 Pseudomonadota bacterium
GACCAGGAACAGGATGACGGCACCGGGCTCTACAACTATGATGCAAGGCTGTATGACCCGGTTCTCGGGCAATTTGTCATGGCGGATACTCTTGTGCCGGACCAGTTTAATCCTCAGAGTTTGAATCGGTATGTGTATTGTTATAATAATCCCATGAGTTATGTGGATCCGAATGGACATGTAGTTTTAGGTCTTTCAAAAGCGCTTGGGAGTACTTTATTGTCTGCATTCGGCTACCAACATTCCGCCATCAGTATCAATGGGCAAATTACTGGCTATCATTCTCAAGCTAAGGGAGGGATAAAAGACGAAACTGACGAATGGGATGACGAAGATGAAGTTACTGTAGTTGTTATTGACGTAACGGATAAATCCGACGGCAAGTATCAAGATATAATGGACGATCCTGAAATGGATACAAAATATAACGATGATAACTATAATCCGATTTCTAAAAATTGTAATAATTTTGTCCAAGATGTAATGACTCAAGCCGGTGATGAAGACAAAGCGAAACAATTTGACCCCTTAGAGGGCGCAACTAAAAACGATTTCGGAAAGTCTACTTTTGGAAGTGGGTATAACGGAAGAGATGGATATGGTGATAAAAGCAGAGGTTATAGATGATGAAAATTTTTGTTACCGTTAGCATTTCTTTTTTGTTGATTATAATATTGTTTTCATGTGTTCAAGATAAAATCACTTTTTCTATTTTATCTATTGATGAACAAGGTGGCCTAAACTTGTTTACTGCAGAGAAGTCGGTTAAAATTCATCCTATCCCTTTTTTAGACAGGCATCAATTGATAGGCGGATATTTTTATGATGGATGTTTTTATTTCATGGACAAAGATAATAAGATTTTCAAATATAATATACAATCCCAGGAAAGACATGTGTTGGTTTCTCTTAATGAAAAGGACTTTCCCAAAAACGATAGATACAAAATTCGATTTGTGAATGAAAATATCATTATTTTTTCACATTATCCGCGTTATCTGTATAAAATTGAGCGAAAAAACTCCAAGATAATTCCTATTCGGATAAGTAACAATAGAAATACAAATATTTCACATTCGGATAACGGTATATATTATTCAAACTATGGGGGAGAGATTGCTTTTTTCGATGGCAAAGTAGAAAAATCACTTGGGATAAAAGGAGAAAAACCGACTGTATCCCCAAATGGCCGCTATATTGCTTTTACATCTCAAGGGTTCCTTAGTGAAAAAATTTGCATTTTAACTTTGGATACAAATAAAGTGAAAACTGTGGATAGATTTTATTCGTGTTCCAATAATCGAATTAGGTGGTCTTCAGATTCACGTCTGCTTTCTTTACACCCCGTTAGTGAATTTTCGCTAAAACCTTTCTTCATAATTGATGTTCAGAAAATGGAAATCGTTTATAAAAGCAAAAAAGTAGATTCTGTAAATTGGTTTTTCTTTGGCAATTAAAGAAATAGTAACGGATCTTGATCAGTTATCAAAACAAAAAAAAGAGGTCACTCATTCAATACTGGGTATAAATCCGGAGTTGGCTGCGGCAATTCCTAATCAAGTCTTATGGTTTGCACCAATCCCTTTGCTGTGATTTGCCAAAATCTGGTCATACTTTTTGCCAAACTATAGATCATAAGATTTGGGGTGTTTTTTAGCATTTTGCCAAAATAATAGGGTCTTTTGGAGAACATTATAGTGTCTTTTTCCCAAAATCCTTGTCCTGCACACCATATATGGATTTTTTTCTTATGACCTCACAGGTAAAATCTACAAAATAAAAATTTGTTATTTTTATGATCACAGTGTGAAAATGCCTCCAATAAGCAAGGAGGCTGGATATGATCAATCCTGCCCTCTTCCCGGTTATTTACAACCAGGGACACAGCATCTTGTGTAACGTTTTATGGGAAAGTCCCGCTGTATCTTTGCTTGACAAAAAGTATGGCATGAATATATACATATAATATGGATAGCTCGCATATAAAATTATTGAACCAATGCATTGGTTTTGAATGGGATAAAGGGAATATTGACAAAAATTGGATGAAACACAAGGTTACACCTTCAGAGTGTGAACAGATCTTTTTTAATCATCCCCTTTTGGTTCAAGATGATACATTACACTCAAACATTGAGAAAAGATATTATGCACTTGGCAAAACAGACATAAAAAGATTACTTTTCGTTGTGTTTACTCTTCGAAACAAGCTTATTCGG
This sequence comes from Pseudomonadota bacterium, assembly GCA_018821715.1. GTDB lineage: Bacteria > Desulfobacterota > Desulfobacteria > Desulfobacterales > Desulfobacteraceae > Desulfobacula. Next base: position 2,220 of record JAHJLN010000313.1, read on the forward strand.
GTCATTTCTGCAAGAGATATGAGCCGAAAAGAAAGGAAAGCATATAAAAATGGCAAAGAAAATACCTAAATTTGATAATGAAGACGCAGAACGGGAATTTTGGGAAACCCATGATTCAACTGAATTCATTAATTGGAGCCAGGCAAAAAAAGTCACACTATCAAACCTCAAACCTTCTGTAAGAAAAATATCATTGCGCCTTCCCGAATCGATGCTGCAAGAACTTAAGCTTTTAGCAAACAAAAGAGATGTTCCGTATCAGTCCCTTTTAAAAATCTTTTTGGCAGAACGCATCGAAAAAGAACTTGCCTCCTGAAGGGTTGTGCAAAGGGGACTGCCCCTTACTCTTGTTAAAATAATTGATTCGACTATGCATATGCTGGACCGATTTTTTCTACAGTCTACGACTGCATAAATTTTAACGGAATCATCATCCAGACAGTAATAGACTGCAAAAGGAAAGTGTGATTTTCCAAAATCCTTGTCCTGTACACCATATATAGATTTTTTTTATGACCCCACAGGTAAAATCTGCAAAATCAAAATTTAATATTTTTATGATCCCATTGTGAAAATGCCTCCAATAAGCAAGGAGGCCGGATATGATCAATCCGGCCCCTTTTTTGGAGCATTATTCAATACTGTGGCTTTTATGCCACAGCAGAAAGCCTGTCTGTTTGGTCTTCCAGTGTTTTGATGATCTCCTGGGTAAAAGCAACTTCAGGTTCGTCAAAATAGACTTCGCCACATTTAAAAGCCATAGACAAAACGGTCTTGGATGAAAAGCAGTTTCTGACTTTTGCTGTTCTCAATCTTACGGTGGCAAATGTTGATTCTATTGGGTTACTTGTTCTTATATGCCGCGAATGTTCAGCTGGGAAATCATAAAAATTTAAAAGGACATTGCGGTCTTTCTCCATGTAACAGGGTATAGAGCAATGGACTTCTTTAATAATGCAGAAAAAACTTATAGTGAACTTGGCAAAAAAATGTCAAAAATTGCTTCAAATGATGGGAGTGAGTAAAAACAAATGAAAGGGTCCAGCAATCCGGCGGTATTAATACCACCTATGCCTATAATAATCTTGAAACCACGGTCACTGACCCTGACGGCCACAGCAAAACACAGGTCACGGACAGCCTTGGCAGAATCATCAGTGTCATTGAACACGGTCCGACGGATCACATAACCACCTATTCCTATACGGCTGCAGGAGACCTTGTCAAGGTCAGCCGGACAAACCCGGCAACGGGCAATGCCGTTGAAAACCTCATCACCTATAACACCCTAGGCCAGGAAACAACCATGTCAGATCCGGATATGGGCTATTGGACCTATGCCTATGACCTTAACGGCAACCTTGCTTCCCAGACCGACGCAAGGGGAACCACTATCACCTTTGAGTATGACGCGTTAAACCGTCTGACCCGGAAGGGTTACCCGGACCAAAGCTTTGCCCAATATGAGTATGATGGTGCCGAAAACGGTATTGGCTTTTTGTATATGAAATACAATGCTTCTGCATTCACTAGATATCACAGCTACGATGCCAGGGGAAGGCTTTCGTCTGAAATAAGAATGATAGGCACCACTATGATAAAATTTGATTACACCTATGATTTTGCCGGAAGACAGTCGTCAAAATCCATTTATAGAAACTGGACCCTGTTTAAAACCCTCCGGTTTGAATTCTATCCTGAATCCAGCCTGCTCAAGGCGGTCTTAAACGAAAACAGCCAGCCCTATACCACCGTCACCCAGTACTCCCCCCAGGGCAAGATAGAGTTCATGAACCATTACAACAATACCGTGACCAATTATATCTATGATTATGAAACCGGCCGGATCTCGGTCATCCATTCCTACAACATGTCCCAGGACATCATTGACAAGAACTACGCATATTCCCAAGCCGGGGATGTGACCCAGATCAGCAACAACCGCACCGGCATCACCTATACCTATGATTACGACCACCTCCACCGCCTGGTATCAGAGCAGTCCTCCGGCGACAATGCCGTTGCAGGCACCCAGGTTGACATCATTGAGTTCACCTATGCCCAACAACCCGGCACCCCGGTCCACGCCCCGACCCAGACCCGCCTGAACGGCGCCCTGACCGAATATAACTATACCTCAACCGGCAACCGGCTCAACAGGAACAGCGGGATTGAAAACACCATCTATGAGTCCAACCCTGACAACCTGATCTCAAAAATCATACAGGGCGGTGTGGAAACAACCTTTTATTATGACGCAGACACAAAACGAATCAAAAAAACCCAGGGCCTGTCCTCCACCCTGTATTTTGGAGAGGATTTTGAAATCATCAACAACACCTCCACCCTTTACATCTTTGCCGGCAACCTGAGGGTGGCCAAA
>JAHJLN010000035.1 GCA_018821715.1 Pseudomonadota bacterium
ATCGAGACATTTTTCCCATAAAATTTAATAAATCGGCATAAGTGTACTTTCTATCAAAATCATCAATTACAGCTATTTTTTTTTGATGTGTCCACATTGCTTTGTATATCAACATGGTTTTCCTTTCCAATGAACACCATTATGCATTATGGCCTCAAGTTATTCAACAGGCACATAGCTCCGCTCTTTCGGCTACATGCTTTGAGTTCAAAAACAAAAGCATGCAGCCTTTATATCCAGCAACCATGGGTGTATGGTTTCACTCGAAAAAGAACAGGCATCCACTATGAATGAAGACCATATGAACAGCTATCCTTTGACTTTAAAAATACTTTTCAAAGCATTAAAAACTTGATTTAGAATTTTGATGGTGATAATATGCAGACAATCAATGTAGCGCCTGATATTATCAGCCTTCATTAGAACCCTAACAATCTGAACATTGTTGGGGTTCACTTTTTTACGACGTTTTAACTAAACGTACTAAAAAAGCATTAAATTCTTAATTTCTTTTTTTTGAAACAGGTTAAATAGAAAATTAGTAAATTATAGTATATCGACATCACTCCCCCCTTTAATGTCTATTAAAAATAAAACCATACGGTATAGTATGTTTTATTCCAAATAATGTACTAAACAGCGTATTACTTATAATAAGTAACCATGTCAAGTATTTTTTTATTTTCAAATTCGAAACAGCAGGGGTATGCAAACAAATACTTACGGCTTTAATCCTGAGGCCATAGAAATTTTGATTCGTGGACTTAAAATAATTATTCAAAAAAATATTAATTGTTGAAATTGAATTCATGATTCATCAATAAATTAAAGCTTTTATAAAGGGTATTAAGAAGGTTGTCTAAAAACAAAGACTTTTGGAAATTCATTCAAGATAATCATTCGGCGGTCTGGTTTTGCTGTTGTGATTTTTTGGGTTTTGGTGGGTACCAAGCCAAAAAAACAATTTGATTGTATCACTGTTTTATTATGGCATGATATATGGAATTTTTTATGAGAGGATAAAAACTATAATTCGTGATATGCCACATTGAAAGGCGGTCGCGAGAAAAAACGAAGTTAATTCGGTTTGATTTGATATTATAAAAAAATAAAGTTTTAAGGAAAAATGCACATAAAACAGTGCATTTTTGTAGGCCCAAAATACTGGGCCGTTTTTCAGATTAAAAGATACAGAATATTTTAATCAATTGCCTGTAGAGTTGAGTTCCCGCAACTTTAAAGCCGGATACGATTTTGGGAAAAAACAGAGGTTTGCCATAGGTAAAAAGTAATACTTTTAATTAAAAAAAAAGGTATTACAAAAATCATTGAATTAGAGAGTAAAATTCTATGGGAGAATAAAAAAAGTCAAAAAAAATTGATAAGCATTCATCAAGAAAATTTCTGTTAGGCAATACGATTGCCACAATGAAGAAAATATCAGGAAAGTGGTAGTCCAGACTTCTCTTAAATATTTGGTGTTCTCATCCTATAGCCGGATAATTTCAAATTCCTGGTTGCAGTGTTCAAAAAACTTTATCAGGTCTTTTGCGGCAATGGTGGTTGTGGCTGTATTTACCAGGGGATGAAAGTTGAGAAGGTCGTTTTCCATCATCTCTTCATCCAGAATGACTTTAAGGGGATGACCGGCTGCATTGATAACCGCAAAGGGCGTCACGGCCCCGGGGATGACGCCCAAAACTTGAGCTAAAAGGTCAGATTTTCCGAATGACGGACTTTTGGCGCCTATTTTTTTTGCAACTTCTTTAATCTGGATAGGCTTGTCAGAAAGAGTAACCACTAAAAACAGGTTTTTTTTCTTATCCTTGAAAAACAGGTTTTTGCTGTGGACGCCTTCTATGCCGCCATGTTGCAGGTCAGCCTCTTCAACCGTATACACGGCCGGATGCTCATGATTGGTGTGGTCGATATTGATTTGGGTCAGTATATTGAGCAGTTCTTCCTGAGTCTGTAGCATGTTGTAATTCTCCTTGCCTATTTATTTTGGTTCAAGATTAAACAGAATGTCATTTTCCAGATAAACCTGTTCAAGCTGCTTTTGATAATGGGTCAGCTCCTCGCCTTTTCTATTGGCAAGCTCCTGGACAATATACTGGATCACGGCCAGCATGCCCGAGACATTCCCGATGAACGGGATGGATCTTGCCGGTACCACCAGGGACAATTCGGCAAACTGGATGACCGGGCAGATGGTGCTGTCGGCCACGGTAATCAGGGTGTGACCGCTGCGGCGGATCATCTTGCTTAATTTGATCAGTTCATTGGGATACCGTGAAGTGGCCATCAAGACCACCAGGCAGTTAGGATGCGCATTGGTCAGAATGTCCATGGATGTACTGTCGCTGCCTTTTAGAATGTGGACCCCTTTCCTGATCTTGGTCAAAGACCAGAAAAGATAATAGGCAAATGTATAGGACAGCCTTGAACCGACCACGTATACGGAATGGCTTTTATCCAGGTGATCTACAAACTGGTTCATTGTCTCGATGTTAATATTTTCATACAGGTATTTGAGGTTGTTCAGTTCTTCTAAAATACCCCTGTGAAGCCGGTCTGTCCCCGGTTCCTTTATGCCTTTGATGGCAGCTCTTTCAGGAAGAGAAAGCCCTGTATTGACAAAATCCTTTAATGCTTCCTGGAATTCCGAATATCCCTTGTACCCAAGGGTGCTGACAAATCGGACCACTGTGGCTTCACTGATCCCGCAGGTTTCAGCCAGTTCTTTTGTGGTCATGAAAACAGCCTTGGAAGGATTTTGCATGATATAGATTCCCAGGGTCTGGGCCTTGGGGGTCAGGGAGTCCAGTTTGCTTGAAATATCGTTAATTACCGGATGTGATGCTGGGTCATTCATTATTATTTCAACCTGTTATTTGTATTATGTCAAAAAAAAGCAATTTGTATTTGTTAGTATAATCATCTAATTTTATTTATTTTTATAAGATAAAAATGAATTTGTCAACTGTCCATGAAAGAAAAACCATCATTTTAAAAATAAATGCTTGACATGATTCATTTCATGGCGTAATGATGGAAATGGATAAAGAGTAATTTGACAACAATCCATAATTTATGAGAAGGCCAATGTTTTTTAAAAGCAAACCCATGTGGGGAAAAAAGACCAAACTTAAATCAAGTTACGACGTGGTTATCATTGGAGGCGGACTTCACAGTCTGGCAACGGCTTATTTTCTTGCAAAGGAACATGGTATCACCGATATAGCGATTATTGAGAAGAACTATATCGGATTTGGTGGTGCCGGGAGGAATACTGCAATTGTTCGCGCCAATCAGCGGACCCAGTATAACGTTCCCCTTTATAAGGAAGCCCTTGATCTCTGGCCGGTTCTGACAAAGGACCTGGATTACAATTTAATGTTTAACAATTGCGGAAATCTCAATCTCATGCATTCTGAAGCTGCCATGAATGCAGCGCGCATGACCATTGCCACAGCCCAGTTCCATGGGGTGGAAAGTCATCTTATTGATGCAAAACAGGCCAAAGAAATGGTTCCGGCATTGAATATCTCCGAGGATATTACATTCCCCATTCACGGGGCTATGTTCCATCCGCCAGGCGGTGTTGTACGGCATGATGCCGTGGTCTGGGGACTTGCCAGGGGTGCGGCTAAAAAAGGGGTCCAGATTCACCAGCAGACCGAAGCCCTGGGCATTGGCACAAAAAATGGAAAAGTGACCTCAGTCACCACCAGCAGGGGCACCATCAATACAAAGCAGGTGCTGATTTCAGCCGGTGGTTATTCTGCGGCCCTGATTTATGACATGCTGGGAATTAAGCTTCCCATCAGTGTCTTAACCATCCAGGCCATGGTGACTCAGCCCTTGAAACCTGTGCTGGATCATGTGGTGTCTTCAGGCGCATACCATGCCTATGCCAACCAGACGTTGAAAGGTGAGATCGCAACCGGTGCCCACATGGACCCATGGCCTAACTATACCACCTTGAATACAGCCCACTATATCAAGCACCAGGCCGAAGCGCTGTCTGAATTTCTACCCTGTTTAAGAGGGGTTCGGTTTATGAGAATCTGGGGAGGGCTTGCGGATATGACGCCGGACATGGCACCCATCATGGACGGTAACGACCAGGTGGAAGGATTTTTCATGGACTGCGGATGGGGCTATTTTGGATTTAAATCCTGCTCGGCAGTGGGCAAATACATGGCCCAGTATATGGCCACCAATAACTGCCCCGACATGTTGAAGCCTTTTGCTCTCAAGCGATATCAAGAGCATAAGCTCATGGGTGAAACCGCAGCGCTTGTGAATTACAGCCCGGATAATTAGACATAAGGAGAAACGAAAATGGCATTAACAATCACATGTCCAATTTGCGGGAAAAGAAACGGATATGAATTCAAGTTCGGCGGAGAGGAAAAGGGTCCACGGCCTGATGAAAAAGACCTGACCCCAAAAGCCTGGTGCGATTATGTGCACATGAACAAGTGTGTTGCAGGAGTACAAGAGGAGTGGTGGTTCCATAAAGATGGCTGTGGGTCATGGTTCTCCATTTACCGGGATACGACCACGAACCTGGAGAAAGAAGTCCAAAAGGCGGATAATCAGGAGGGCAAAAATGATGAACAGGTTTAATCATCTGCCGACATTAAAAGTAGATACGACCCGGAAACTTGCCTTTATTTATAAAGGGAAAAAATATTACGGCGTAGAAGGCGACACTGTTGCCAGCGCTCTTTTTGCAAACGGGGTAAGAATATTCGGCAGAAGTTTGAAGTATCACAGGCCAAGAGGGCTTTACAGCCTTGACGGCGAATGCAGCAATACCTGCATGGAAGTGGACGGCATCCCCAATGTCAGGTGTGAAAATACCTTGCTTGAAGACGGCATGGTCATAAAAGAGCAGAATGTCAAAGGTTCTGCAGAAAATGACTGGTTGTCTTTCCTGGATAAACTGGACTGGATGATGCCGGCAGGATTTTATTACAATGTCATGCACAAGCCTGCAAAGATCTGGCCCATGGCCATGAAGCAGATCAGAAAGGCTGCAGGACTTGGTAAAATCAGTCCGGATTTTGAAATGCCCGGGAAATTTGATGAGATCTTTTTGAATACAGATGTCTGTGTTATCGGCGGCGGACCTGCCGGAATGATGGCTGCTCTTTCATCGGCAAAAAAAGGACTGCGGGTCATCCTCATGGAATCGCGTCCCTGGCTGGGCGGATTTTTTGAGTACCGGTCAAGGGAATACAAGGACCGCCAGACCCTTCACGACAGGGCACAGTACCTTGCAAAAGAAGTGGCGGCCCAGGAGAATATCCGCCTTTTTACCCATACTGCTGCTGTGGGAACCTATAACAACAACCTGGTCACAGGATTCCAGATCGGGAAAAAAGAGGATGTTTTTGATCAGCGGTATGTTGAAATTCGTGCCAAAAGTGTTGTTGTTGCAGCCGGATGCATTGAAAGACCCTTGATTTTTGACAACAATGAAAGACCGGGTGTCATGCAGATCGGTTGCGCATTGCGCATGGCCAAAACCTATGGCCAGATCCCCGGCAAAAAGGCTGTTTTCAGCATCGGTCATGACCTGGGGCTTGAAGCTGCCCTTGAACTTCATGACCTGGGTCTTTTAATTGCCTGTATTGCAGATATCAGGGAAGACGGTCAGGATCCCGTGCTCTTGAAAAAAATTGCAGATAAGAAAATTCCGCTGCTCAAGGGATGGGTGGCCACAAAAGCCCATGGCAGAAAAGTCGTCAAAAAAGTGTCTGTTTCCAGTATTGACGGTCAGATTTCAAAAACCTTTACCTGTGATCTTATTGTGGCTTCCGCCGGAATGACACCGGTGACCGGTCATATCACAGTGGCTCAAGGGACGCTGAAGTATGATAACCACACAGGGTTTTTCCTGCCGGATCAACTGCCTGAAAAGATGCATGCAGCAGGTCGTATTTCAGGGTTGAACGATGCCCTGTCCATTGAAGCATCCGGTACCTTTGCCGGGTTAAAGGCTGCCTTTGACTGCGAAAACTGTTCCATCCAGGAAATCGGGGATGCAAAAAAAATCCTGGAAAATCTTCCCGGACCGGTGCGGGGAACCAAACTGGTAACCGCTCCTGTGAAAGGCCGGAAAAGTTTTATCTGTTTTGATGAAGATGCAACCATTAAAAATATCAAACAGGCCATTGAAAAGGGATTTGACGTGCCTGAACTGATCAAGCGGTTTACAGCGACGGGGTTGGGGCCTGGACAGGGCGGCATTCCCGGGCATAACCTGCCCCTTTATGTTGCCAGATATCAGGCATTGCCCGATATTTCCATTCGGCCTACCAATGTGAGGCCGCCGTTGGTCCCAACATTGATTTCCACCTATGCCGGTGCCAACCACAAAATGTTCAAAATCACGCCCATGGATGAGATGCAGAGAAAAGACGGCGGTGTGTTCAGAAATATCGGTGTGTGGCAGCGGGCCCGTTATTTTTCAAATGATTTTTCTTGCAAAAAAGAGATTGAAAATGTCAGGAACAACGTGGGAATGCTGGACGGGTCAACCCTTGGCAAGTTCAGGCTTCATGGGCCGGATGCTGTAAAAGCGCTTCAGCGGGTTTTTGTTTCAGACATGTCCAAATTAAAGACAGGCAGAATCAAATATTCTGCCATGTGCAATGATGACGGCTGCGTGATCGATGACGGGGTGGTTATCAAGCAGGGGGAAAATGATTATTATTTCACCACCTCAACCGGTCGTGCAGGACAGACTGTTGAATGGATAAGATACCATACCCGGTATGACCAGTGGAAGTTTGCCCTGGTAAATCTCACCGATTCACTTGGGGTGATCAACCTGTCAGGACCCAATGCCAGAAAGGTGCTTGAAAAGATCGTGGATATTGACGTGTCCAATGAAGCCTTTGGATTTTCAGAATACAAAGAATTCAAGATCCAGGATACAATTCCGGTCAGGGCCATGCGCCTTGGTTTTATGGGAGAGCTTTCCTATGAGCTGCATGTGCCTGCATCTTATATGAAATCTGTCTGGCTCATGCTCAAGGACGCCGGCAAAGAATTGAATATTCAAAATTTCGGTGTTGAAGCCCAGAACGTGCTGCGCATGGAAAAATGCCATATCATCCTGGGATCTGAATCTGAACAGCGGACCAATCTTCTGGATGTGGGCCTGGGATTCCTGTGGGATAGAAACAAAGCTGAGGCAAAAACCGTTGGTGCGGTGGCGCTTCGTCAGGCTGAAAGCGATATGACCCGTCTCAAGCTTGTGGGATTTAAAATGGAAAACAATTCACGGGCTCCCAGAGACGGTGCCCTGGTTGTGGATGACAGGGTCAGAGGATATATCTGTACTGCCAGAGACAGTTTTTCTTTAAACGAGGCAGTGGGGATGGCCCTGGTTGAGGCAGACCTTTCCAAGATCGGCACCCGGCTTGAGATTTTTGAAGATGAGTGTGGTGATGACCGGATTTACGGAAAAGTAGTTACCATGCCGTTTTATGATCCAGAAGGTAAACGGATGAAAATGTAAGGGAAAAATCATGAAAGATATACAAAGAATTTCTCCGGTTGTTTTAAAAAGTACCCCTTTAAAAACTGAGAAACGGGACAACTGGGAAGTGGTTATGGAGTACAAAGGAGAAGGTGACGGACCGTTCCTGGTTGACGTAAGCCACAAACCGCGGTTTGACTTGCAGGATGCCGATGTGTCATCCTTCACCCCGTTTGGCATGAACCTTCCAAAAGTACCGGGCAATTGTCTCTTGGAAAACGGCATCCTTGCCAATCGAATGAACCGGACCCAGGTGTCCCTGTTCAACCTGGCAGGATCCGGTGATGTCAGTATGCCCGATGAGACGGCATATACAGATGTTACAGAATCAACCGTGTGCATTGCATTGATCGGGAAACAGGTGTTTTCAATCTGCGAAAAACTGACGGCACTTGATTTTATGGACCCGCAAAAAAAGGCACCCTTTCTTTTCCAGGGACCTTTTTCCCATGTGCCGTGCCAGATCGTAACATTGAATAAAGAGGGCGACAGCTCAGGATTGGTAATGACCTGCTCAAGAGGCTATTCAAGAGACATCATTCACGCCATCCTTGATGCAGGAGAAGAATACGGGCTTAAACCTGCCGGGGAAACCCGGTTCACAAACTGGATAAACAGCTTATAGATATGGCATCAGCCATTAAATTAAATAGAAGGTGAAGGAGAAAAGAATCATGAACAAAAAATTTGACGCGATTATCATTGGTGCCGGTGTTATTGGCTGTCCCATTGCTTACGAGCTTTCCAAAATGGGGTATAAAACCCTTAATGTCGACAAGCTTCCGGATGCAGGTGAAGGATCAACAGCAGGATCATGCGCTATTGTAAGGGCCCATTATTCAACGGCAGACGGGGTGGCCATGGCCTATGAAGGATTTAAATACTGGCTGAACTGGGAAAATTATCTGGACAATGTCAAGGATGAAAAAGGTCTTGCCAGATACATGAACACAGGATCTCTTCTGCTCAAATCCCAGGGACATGACTGGAAAAAAGTAAAGAAAAATTATGATGAAGTGGGGGTCAAGTACGAAGAATGGGACAATGATAAGATAAGAAAAATGGTTCCGGTCGCTGACCTTCATGAATTCTGGCCGGTCAAACGTCCTGAAGATCCCTCATTCTATGATGAACCTGTTAAAGAGCTTGAAGGAGGGATTTTCTGCCCTGAAGGCGGATATGTAAATGATCCTGCACTGTCTGCCCACAATATCATGAGAGCAGCGGAAGCCAAGGGTGCCACATTCATGTTTAATGCAGAAGTGGTGGATATCAGGACCAAAGACGGTAAAACAGCCGGTATTACATTAAAAGACGGCACCCAGATTGATGCGGGTATTATTGTCAATGTGGGGGGGCCCCATTCATTCAAGATCAACCAGATGGCACCTGGCGTGTGGGAAGGCTGCAACATCAAGACAAAAGCCCTTCGCCATGAAGTCATGTATTGCCCTTCACCGGATGAATATGATTACCTCAATGAAGGATATCACATGTCTGACGGGGATATAGGCTGTTATGTCCGCCCGGAAGTGGGAAATACCTTTCTGATCGGCAGTGAAGATCCGGATTGCGATCCCCAGGAATGGGTTGATCCGGATACGTTTTATGCCGGCAAAGGCGGACATGGAAAAGATAATGTCCTGAGCGAAGAACAGTGGAAAGCACAGTGCTACAGGCTTGGCAAACGAATTCCATCCCTTCAGGTGCCTAACCAGCCCAAAGGGGTTGTTGATCTGTATGATTGTTCCGACGACTGGATTCCTGTTTATGACAAGTCAGATCTTCCCGGATATTACATGGCCATTGGAACCAGCGGGAACCAGTACAAGAATGCGCCGGTTGTCGGCCACATGATGGCCCAGTTGATCGATGCCTGCGAAAAGGGTCTGGATCATGACAAAGAACCGTTGCAGTACAAGTTCAAATATACGGATCGGTCAACAGATGTCGGCTTTTTCTCAAGAAAACGTGAGATAAATTACAACAGTTCTTTTAGTGTAAATGGTTGATTATCAAGTAAAAAGATAAGATCTGCCATGGTATGCCGATTTTTATGATACCTGATACGACTGCATCAGGTATTGAAAATCGGCATACTTTTTATTTTTTTTTCAAAAGGTCTGCTGTAAACCTCACAGAAAAAGTAATCAAAGACAAAATTGAAAAAATAGCAGATGTATGGTAGATCTGTAAAAAAAATTGTTAAAGATTAATTTTTAATGGTGAAGACCTGATGCAAATCTATGTCTGTGTTAAACATGTTCCTGACTCAGCTGCCAATATTGTCATTCTTGACAACATCCGTATTGATGAAAATCTAAGTTTTCTATTAAATCCCTATGATGAACATGCGGTAACAGAAGCTGTCAGAGTAAAAGAAAGGCTTTTGGGTTCAGAAATTATTGCGGTCTGTCTTGGCAAGGCGGATGCTGAAAAAACAATTCGGTCTGCCATGGCAATGGGGGCTGACAGAGGTATCTTGATCGTCAGTGATAAACATCATGACAGTATGGAAACCGCCAAAGTACTGAAAGCTGCCATTGAACAGGACGGCACCCCTCAGTTGATTTTAACGGGCAAGGAATCCATTGATGCCGAAGGAATGCAGACCATGTTTCGTATTGGGGCCCTGTTTGATTTTCCCGTTGCCACCAATGTGGTTAAACTGGATATTGCCGGAGACAGGGCAGTGGTCGACTGCGACCTGTCCTGCGGGATCTGCAATACCTATGAGATGACTTGTCCCTGCGTGATCGGTGCCGGAAGGGGATTGAACACACCGCGATACCCGACCTTTCCCGATGTGGTGAAATCCAAAAAAAAGCCGGTCAAAATAATAGCGGTATCAGACCTTGTCATTAAAGCTTCAACGTCTGCCATGACCCTTGTGGCGTATGAACCTCTTTTGCAGAAAAGAGTGCCAAAAAAGATAACAGGGGATTGTGCAAAGATTGCAGAAAAAATAGTAAAAATTCTTAGGGAAGAGGCAAAGGTGATATGAATAAAAAAATCGGTATCATCATTGAATTGGAAAAAGGAAAAATCAAAGAGTCCAATTTTGGAATGATCACCCTTGCAAGAGCCAAAGATACAGAACTGTTTGCCATTGTGATCAATGCAGATACAGGCGCTTTAAAAGAGGATCTTTCATCATTCGGTATCACAAAGATCATTGATGTATCCTTATCTTGCGATCAGCAGAATAACCCTGCTGCCATGGCAAGCGCTATCATCCATATCATTCGTGTGTATCATTTTTCCATTATTTTCGGTCTGTCAACAGCAAAGGGAAAAGACCTGTTGCCGAGAATTGCAGCCCTGGTTGAAGCGCCTCTGGTCATGGACTGTTTCCATGTCGATCTTGATAAAAATCTTGCAAAGACCTCCCAGTATTCAGGTAAAACCATTGCCACAATAAAGGCAACAGGAGACATCCTGGTGTTTGGCATCAGGCCCAACGCGGTTGAATCGGTGAAAGAACCCGCTTTGGCTGACATACTGGTCTTTGACGGCAGCACAATTGTCTCTAAAGGGTTCAGGGTGCTTAAAACAGGCGATGCTGATGAGAAATCAGACATCAGCCTTGCTGAGGCCGAGGTGATTCTTGCCGGAGGACGGGGGATGAAAAATGGTGAGAATTTTGCCATTCTCTTTGACTGTGCAAAAAAAATGAATGCCGTTGTGGGAGCCTCCCGGGTGGCAGTGGATTCCGGCTGGGTACCCTATTCCATGCAGGTGGGACAGACCGGTGAAAAGGTAAGCCCAAAAGTTTATATTGCCTGCGGCATATCAGGGTCAATCCAGCATTTTGCCGGTATGAAGACATCGGGTATGGTCATTGCCATAAATACGGAGGAAACTGCATCCATCATGTCAAACTGTGACTATTTCGTGGTTGCAGATGTCATGGATATCATACCTGAGGTAACAAAATTATTGAAAAATGGCTGATTTTAAAAATAATACGCCAGCAAGATTTTTACAGGATCTGGATAATTCAGAGTACTTGTCCATTTTTGATGATTTCAGTGACGGCGTGCTGGTTACAAATGTTGATGGCGTGATTGTTTATTATAATCGTGCCATGTCACGCATTGACGAATTGAGTCCGGATAATGTGATTTCACGTAAAGTTACAGATGTCTATGATCTTGATGATGCTACAAGTATCATCATGCAGTGCCTGGCAAAACGCAAACCCATTATTGATGCACCCATTTATTACCGCACAAGAATGGGGAAATTTGCCAATACCATCCACAATGTCATGCCGATTTTTAACAAGAACAAGCTGGTCGGGGCCATCTGTTTTGTCAGAGATTATCATGCCCTGGTGGAAACCATTGCAGCCATGCCGTTGCCGGGTAAAGATCAACGGTTTGACAGTGCATCCATTACATTTGAAAGAATCATTGGCCAAGACTCAGCTTTTGTTGATGCCATCAATTCTGCACGAATGGCAGCCGGCACCCCCTCACCCGTGATGCTTTTTGGTGAAACCGGTACGGGCAAAGAGCTGTTTGCAAGGGCTATCAGCAATCACAGCTCCCGAAGTGCCAAAAAATTCACACCTGTAAACTGTGCGGCTATTCCTGAAAATCTTTTGGAAGGCATTTTGTTCGGCACATCCAAAGGCGCTTTTACAGGCGCTGTGGAAAAGGCGGGATTATTTGAAAGAACCAATAAAGGCACTGTCTTCCTTGACGAGGTCAATTCCATGCCCGTGGGGCTCCAGAGCAAAATCCTTCGCAGCATCCAGGAAAACAGGGTCAGAAGGGTTGGTGCCTTAAAAGAGATTGAAATTGACTTAAAGATTATCAGCTCCGTGAACAAGGACCCCCATATCGCCATTGCAGACGGAACATTGCGATCAGATCTGTTTTACCGCCTGGGTGTGGTGTTTATCCATATTGTGCCCTTAAGAGAACGCATGGAAGACATAGGGCTTCTGGTGAGTCATTTTATCTCAAAACACAATGCCGTTCTGTGTAAAAATGTGAAAACCATTTCAGATGAAGTCATGGAACTGTTTAAAATTTATAACTGGCCGGGCAATGTCAGAGAGCTTGAGCATGTGATTGAAGGTGCCATGAATATCGTGGGCACAGATGAGGTGATCCGGATTCAGCATCTGCAGACCCATTTTTCAAACTGGTCCGTAAAAACCAAGCCTGTAAGGCCGGGAAGACGTCACGATGATGTGCTTTCAGAAGACCGCAATTCCAATTTGACGATGATAAAGTCAGAGCATGAAGAAAATATTATAAAAAACACCCTTCTTGAAAACAAAGGCAATATTACCAAAACAGCCAGATCCCTTGGTATTTCACGGCAACTGCTCTATTATAAAATTAAGAAATTCAACATCAGCCGCGACAATACAAAGTAAACGGTATTTTTTAACGTTTATGGTCAGAGTATAATCAAAACTTTTTTTATAGATTATTCTTGTAATCGTATAAAAAAAGAATAAAATCATTTTTAATTCTATTTCGGTTTTTACTATAAAAAAGGAGCATTATATGAATGAGCTTTTGCAGGAAGATCCCGAACCTCCGTTGAGTAGCGACTTGTCATCAATTGAGGTCGTATTGGAAACAACGGCAAGTCAAGTCCAGTTATTTAAAAAAAATGACATCCCAACTTCAGATTTCAGTGTTATCAATCCCAGGGCTGATGAATTCAGAACAACATTTTTTCCTCAAGCTACAGAAAAACAATGGAATAGCTGGAGATGGCAAATCCAAAACAGCTATGCAAGTTTTAAAAAACTTTCAGAATTTTTAGATATCCGAAATATTGATAATTTTGATTTTTTAATAAAATCAAGAAAATTACCGCTTCGAATCACCCCATATTATGCCAGTCTGCTGTACAAAAAGCCTTCAGATTACGCTTTGATTAAATCGGTTGTTCCCAACAGACTCGAACTTGTTATCTCTCCCGGGGAAGAAAACGATCCATTGCATGAAGAGTCAATGTGCCCGGTTGGAAACCTGGTTCATCGCTATCCGGACAGGGCATTGCTGCTGTCTACCGGATTTTGTTCTGTTTACTGCCGGTATTGTACCCGGTCGCACATGGTTTTAAAAGACAAGAAACACTATGGGGTAAAGGCTTGGGAAACCGCAATAGACTATATCCGGAACAATACCCAGATAAGAGATGTGATCATATCCGGCGGCGACCCGCTGACAATGCCGGACAAACATATTGAATTCTTATTGTCCTCATTGCGTGCCATTCCCCATGTTGAAATGATAAGATTGGGCACAAAAGTTCCCATGGTTCTTCCGCAGCGGATCACCAAAAAACTGGTGCGAATGTTAAAAAAATACCATCCTTTTTACATGAGTATCCATGCTACACATCCTGATGAAATAACACCTGAAGTTATTGAAGCCTGCAAACGTATTGCAGATGCAGGAATCCCAATGGGGAGCCAGACGGTTTTGCTCAAAGGTGTAAATGATACCGTTGAAACCATGAAAGAACTGATGCATAAACTTTTAAAAGTAAGAATAAGGCCGTATTACATCTATCAATGTGATCCCATACCCGGCTCTTCTCATTTCAGAACGCCCGTAAAAAAGGGACTTGAGATAATTCAAGGGTTAAGAGGATTTACAAGTGGTTATGCCGTACCACACTATGTTATAGACGCACCGGGTGGCGGCGGAAAAATCCCCCTGCTTCCTGAATATTATCAAGGCAGAGAAGGTGACAACATAGTGTTAAAGAATTTTGAAGACAAAACCTTTCAATATTTTGATCCATTCTAATGGCCATATTTAAGATAAGGAAGATAACAGACACATATCTTCCATCAAATTCAGCAGCTGTCAGCCAGGTGTTCGGCATATTAAGACTTCATTTTCCATGGGTTAAAGAAGACAAAATAAATCAAATTCTTGACCAGATGAAAGACCCGCTGAAATATCAATTTTCATCCAGTTTATTTATTGCTGAAGACGGCAGATCCAATGTCAGAGGATTTGCCATCTTCTTTTATATGCCGGATAAAAATTTTTGTTACCTGGATTATTTGGCAGTAAAGCCCGGCAGAACATCTTCTGGCGTGGGCGGCTCTATCTACACAAGGCTGAGGGAAGAGGCACAGATGCTTAACTCCATTGGCATCTTCATGGAGTGCCTTCCGGATGATGAAACGCTTTGCAAGGATAAACTCAAGCTAAAACAAAACAAAGCAAGACTTGCGTTTTATGAGCGGTATGGTGCAAGGCCGATCATCGGGACAGCATATGAAACCCTGGTTGACCCGGAAGACGACAGTCCGCCCTATCTTGTTTTTGATGATCTGGGAAATAATATCAGGTTGTCCGCATTACAGGCAAAAAAGATTATCAGAACCATTCTGGAGAGGAAGTATCCGGATTATTGCCCTGAATCCTATATAAAAATGGTTTTATCTTCGATCCGCGACAATCCTGTAAAAATAAGGGAGTTTAAATACATTGTTAAAGAACGGCCTGTTGAGAAAAACACCAGCGTTAAAGATGAAATTGCACTGATCATCAATGATAAACACAATGTCCATCACGTTAAGGAAACAGGATATATTGAGTCACCCGTACGCATAAAAAGTATTCTAAGGGAAATTGAGAAACTAAATGCTTTTAAAATCAGGCCTTCCAGAGGATTTCCCGATAAATACATAACTCAGGTCCATAATAGTAAATATTATAATTATTTCAAAACAATATGTAATAAACTGCCTGAAGGAAAATCCATTTATCCCTATGTCTTCCCTGTTCGGAATAAAACACGGCCCCCCCATGATTATTCAGTCCTTGCAGGCTATTATTGTATTGATACCTTTACACCAATAAATAAAAATGCGTTCCTGGCAGCCCGGTCAGGTGCAAATTGCGCCCTGACCGGAGCCGAGTTATTACTTGAAGGATACCATACCGCTTATGCCCTGGTAAGGCCTCCGGGCCATCATGCTGAAAGGGATGTGTTTGGAGGATTTTGTTATTTTAATAATTCTGTCATCGCGGCAAATTTTCTTTCAAAATACGGTAAAATTGCGATTTTAGATATGGATTATCACCACGGAAATGGTCAGCAGCAGATTTTTTATGATAGAAAAGATGTCTTTACCGTCTCAATTCACGGGAATCCTTCTTTTGCCTATCCGTATTTTACCGGTTTTGCCGATGAAAAAGGAGAAGGTGAGGGACAAGGATTTAATTTGAATTTTCCATTGAAAAAAGCAATTTCAGGCAAAGAGTACCTTGTGTATCTGAAAAAAGCCATAAAAGCCATAAAAGCATTTAACCCTGACTATTTAATCGTAAGCCTTGGATTTGACCCGGCAAAGGGTGATCCAACCGGCACATGGTCTCTTACTTCCGGGGATTTTGCAAATAACGGGGTGGAAATTGGCAAACTCTGGTTCCCTGTTTTATTTGTACAGGAAGGCGGGTATAAAAACAGGACCCTTGGTGTAAATGCGAGGAAATTTTTTCAAGGATATTTATCAACAGGAGTATTTAAAAAAACATGAAAATCGGACTTACCTATGATCTTAGATCAGATTATCTTGAGCAGGGGTATTCGCTGGAAGAAACCGCAGAATTTGACAAGGAAAGCACCATTGAAGGAATAGAGCAGGCCATTGAAACCGCAGGATTTCAAACAGAGCGCATCGGCCATGTCCAAAACCTCATGAAAGCGCTGATGGACGGCAAAAAATGGGATCTGGTGTTTAATATTGCAGAAGGCTTATATGGAGAAGGCCGCGAATCTTTGGTCCCGGCTTTACTGGATGCCTATAAGATACCATACGTGTTTTCAGGTCCGGTTACCCTGGGAATTGCATTAAATAAAGCCTTTGCCAAACAAGTGGTACGGGACAGCGGCGTCAATACCCCGGCATTTCACGTTGTTTCTCAATTATCTGATATAATGGAAATTATGCTTGAATATCCGCTGTTTGCAAAGCCGATCTCAGAAGGAACAGGAAAGGGAATTGATTCAGCTTCTGTGATTCACTCAAAAAGCGAACTGGAAACCGTATGTACCCTTCTGCTTAAAAAATTTCATCAAGCGGTTCTGGTGGAAGAATTTCTGCCGGGCAGGGAATTTACCGTCGGTGTTTTGGGCAGCGGTCAGGACGCATATGTTCCCGGGGCAATGGAAATTGTTTATAAACAAGATACTGAAAAGATTTATTCCTACACCAATAAAGAAAATTATGTTGATCTGGTAGAGTATGTGGCGGTTAAAGGAGACCTGCTTGAAGACTGCAAAAGGGTAGCGTTAAAAGCATGGCGATCGCTCAATTGTCTCGATGGTGGAAGAATTGATGTGAAAATTGATCGAAACCGGAAAATGAGCTTTATTGAAGTAAATCCATTGGCAGGACTTAATCCTGTTATTTCCGACTTGCCGATTCTCTGTGGATTGAATGATATGTCGTATCAGCAAATCATTGATGCCATATTAACATCAGCCATAAAAAGAAATTTTAACACATGAAAAAAAAAGTAGTCATCCTTCACAATCAACTACTTCACCATACCCCTGATGAGGTGGATGTTATCCGCCAGAGAGATCTGGTAAAAGAGGCGTGTGAAGCTTTAAACTGCCGGGTGGCATGCCATACGGTTGGCAATGATTTGTTCAATGACATGGTCAGGGTTAAACACGAACAACCGGATATTGTATTTAACCTTGTGGAGGCGACCTGGGGAAAAGGGGAACTGATTTATTTTGCGCCGGCCATATTGAACTCTTTAAAAATTGCGTATACCGGCGTGCCGCTGGATGCCTTGTTTGTTACGACAAATAAAGTCCTGGCTAAAAAAATAATGCGGTTTAATCATCTTCCCACAGCTGATTTTTTTAATATTAATGAACTTGATAAACTGGATGCCCGGAAGACGTATATTGCCAAACCCATATGGGAAGAGGCTTCTGTAGGAATCAGTGCAGACTTTATATTTAAACCTTGTGAGAAGAACAAAATTGAAAACATAAAGCAATTGCCGGGGTCTCATTATTTTGTTGAAGAATTTATTGACGGAAGAGAATTCAATGTGAGCCTGCTGGCCAACGAAAAAGACGTTGAGGTTTTACCACCTGCTGAAATTATTTTTACCGGTTATTTTGATGACAAGCCGAAAATTGTCGGCTACAACGCAAAGTGGGAGGTGAACAGTGATGAATATCAACAGACCAACCGGTCGTTCGGTACACTGAAAACTCATCCCAAATTAAAAGAAACACTTGTCACGATATGCCGGCAATCCTGGAAGGCATTCAACCTGAAAGGATATGCCCGCATTGATTTCAGAGTGGATGCAGATGACCGACCATATGTACTGGAGATCAATGGAAACCCTTGCATAGCTCCTGACAGCGGGTTTGTTGCAGCAATTGGATATGCCGGGTATGACAATGAAATGATGATAAAAAGAATATTAAAAGATTTAAATTAACGACATGGAGTTTAGAAAAAAATTAAAACAAAGCGACAGTGCTTTTGTCAGGGAAATATTAGCGTCATCCCATTTTTTTTACGATTATGAACTGGACGTTGCCGAAGAATTGGTGCAGGAAAATCTGATCAAGGGCCAGGAAAAAAGCGGCTACATCTTTATCATTGCAGAAAAAAGCAAAATACCTGTTGGCTTTGTCTGCTATGGGAAAACCCCCTGTACGGCAGACAGCTTTGATTTGTACTGGATTGGTGTCCATCAGAATCAAAAAGGGAACGGCATTGGCAAAACATTGATGCATCTGCTGGAAGAGGATATCGCAGACTTAGGCGGAAAAAATATCTGGATAGAAACCTCTTCCCGGCCTTTATATGAGCCGACAAGGATGTTTTATCTTAAAACAGGGTATGAAATGATTGCTCAATTGCCGAATTTTTATGGTAAAAATGACGACAAGCTTATTTTTTTAAAAATAGTTTAATGGTGTAAGCCTTCCCTTTTTAATCCGTCAAACCCTAATCATAACTGTATACCTTGTAAACCGTTGATGCACCCAGCAGGGCATCGATTCTGCCTTCCAGTTCTGCCCGTTCATTGTTGCGAATCCACCAGTTCCAGGCTTCAAGGGTTTTCCATGTGCTGATCACAAGATACTCATTGGGATCATCCACATTTCTAAGGGTCTCCCCGGAAATATAGCCTGGCTGGTGGTCAGCCAGGCCCCGAAGTTCAATGAGCATTTCAGACAGCGTGGGCAGCAGGGCTATGTCCATGCCACTGGTCAGCTTGGGAATTTTTCTGGTCATCAGTACACGGATGGTCATCTCTTCCTCCTCCTCATATATCCAAATTATTTACTGTTTACATCGCCAGGTCCTTTAATGTCAACAACACTCCTGCAGCAACCGCAGAACCGATAACACCAGCCACATTGGGACCCATGGCATGCATGAGCAGGATGTTCTGGGGATCGGCCTCCATGCCGAGTTTCTGGCTCACCCGGGCCGCCATGGGAACTGCAGAGACACCTGCCGAGCCGATCAAGGGGTTTATTTTTGTCTCAAAAAACAGGTTCATCAGCTTTGCCATGAGAATACCTGAAGCTGTTCCAATGGAGAAGGCGATGGAACCCAGAAAGAGAATGCCCAGTGTTGAGACATTTAAAAACTGATGGGCTGAAAGCTGGGCCCCGACTCCCAGACCCAGAAGAATGGTGACAATATTGATCAGGGCATTTTGTGCGGTTTTAGACAGCCGATCCACCACATTGCATTCCCGCATCAGGTTTCCGAACATGAAAAAGCCGATGAGCGGTGCTGCAGACGGCAAAAGTAAAATACAGAGACCTAAAACAGTGAGGGGAAAAATCATTTTTTCAATTTTCCCCACATGTCTCATCTGTTTCATCCGGATTTTACGTTCATCCATTGTGGTCAGCGCCCGTATGATGGGCGGCTGGATCAGGGGCACCAGCGCCATGTAGGAATAAGCAGCCACGGCAATGGGACCCAGAAGATGCGGTGACAGCTGGCTTGACAAAAATATGGCCGTAGGACCGTCTGCACCGCCGATAATACCGATGGAGGCGGCATCGAGCAGATCGAAATGAATGCCGGGGACGATTTCAGACAGGATCAACGCTCCAATAAGGGTTGTAAAAATTCCAACTTGTGCTGCTGCACCAAGCAGCAGGGTTTTTGGATTGGCAATCAGCGGCCCGAAATCGGTCATGGCTCCGACACCCATAAAAATCAGGAGGGGAAAGACGCCTGTTTTAATTCCAATGGTATAGATATAGTAGAGCACACCGCCGGGATCAGACATGGCGGCCAGAGGCGTGTTGGCCAGGATGGCGCCAAATCCGATGGGAATCAGGAGAAGCGGCTCAAAATTTTTACTGATGGCAAGGTATAACAGCAAAATTCCAACACCGATCATAAAGAACTGTCCGATTCCTTTAAAACCATTTTCAGTGCCCGGTGAAAAAAAGCTGACCAGACCCGTTGATCGGCCGAAATTGATTATCATGTCTGTAATGGGCGGAAGGAGGGTTTGCCCCTGGCTTGCTGATGGAGACAAAGCGCCTGCCTGGACGGCAGATAACATTGAAAACAGCAGCACTATAAAACAGCCGATGATAATGAACGGTTTTTTCATAAACATGATAAAATCCTTTGGACCTTGCGGCTATTCATTAAGGGTCAGGAGAACCTGTCCTGACTGCACGGTCTGCCCCTTAACCACTTCGATTGAGTTGATGATACCGTTACAAGGCGCAATCACCGGGGTTTCCATTTTCATGGCCTCCAGAACCACAAGGGTCTCTCCTTCTTTTACCCGATCACCTACAGCAAACTGGATTTCATACACATTCCCCGGCAGCTGGGCTTTGATCTCCAGGGCGGGTTTCACAGCAGGACCCGTTTCCTGTAAGGTTGAAGACGGGCTGATGCCTGTAACCTTTCCGGTTTCATCCTCTACAATGACCGCATAGCTGTTTCCGTCAACCGTCACCTTGTATTGGGACAGGGTCATATCCCCTGCTTTGGCAACAGGTTCAGGCAAGGACGGTGCGCTCTTTTGGGGTGAATCGGTTTTTTGGGTTATCTTACGGACATTGATCGGCCTGTCCCCTTTGAGAAAATCCAGGCCCTTATTTCCGCCTGCCGTTGTGAGGGCGCCGATGATGAAGAGGTTTTCATTGGTCACAGGAAGACCTTCAGTTTCAAGGATCAATTTTGCCTTGGGGATACCCGGCTCAAGAACATCCAGAGGATCTCCTTCAAAGACCTTAATTCCCATCTGCTTTTCAGCGATCCGGACAATATCAGGATCAGGCGGTATGGGTGTCCTGCCGAAATATCCCAGCACCATTTTACCATACCCATCGGTTATTTTTTTCCAGGGCCCCTGGGTAACATTGGCATAGGCCTGCTGGAAATAAAACTGGGAAACCGGGGTGACCGAGGTGCCGAACCCTCCCCTGGCAATACATTCGGACATGGCTGTGATCACCTTGGGGTAAAGATACAAAGTGCCGGTGTCGCGCATCATCATTGTATTGGCAGTCAAGGCACCACCGGGCATGGGGGAGAGGATCACTTCGGATGAAATCTTTTGTGCCTCGGGCGGAAAAAAGTAGTCCTTAAGACAGTCTTCCTGTACATGGTTGGCTTCCAGGATTTTAGTGACATCAATATCCAGGGAGTATTGGGTTCCTTTGAGTGCATGCCACATGGAAAGCATATCCGGCTGGCATGTTCCACCGGACAAAGGAGAGCGGGCCAGGCAGATACCGTCACACCCGGCTTCCACAGCAGCCTTGTACTGGGCAACACCGATGCCGGCAGTTTCATGGGTGTGCATCCAGATGGCATCCTGGTCGCCAAGAAGTTTCCTGGCCGCCTTGACAGTGTCATAAACCTTTTTAGGATTGGAGGTTCCGGAGGCATCTTTGAAACAGATGGAATCATAGGGGACTCCTGAATCAAGAATATCCTTCAACGTTTTGAGATAAAATTCAGGATCATGGGCTCCGCTGCATCCGGGCGGCAGTTCCATCATGGTAATGACCACCTGATGATGGAGTCCTGCGTTCTTGATGCAGTGACCCGAGTAAACCAGGTTGCGAACATCATTCAAGGCATCGAAATTACGGATATGGGTCATACCGTGTTTCTTGAACATCCTGGCGTGGAGATCAATCATATCCCTGGGCTGAGCTGAAAGGGCTACCACATTGATGCCCCTGGCAAGGGTCTGAAGATGGGCACCAGAACCGGCAGCCTTTCTGAAACGGTCCATCATGGAAAACGCGGATTCACCGCAGTACATGAAAAGACTCTGGAAACGGGCACCACCCCCGGCTTCCAAATGATGAATCCCTGCGTCCACTGCGGCTTCCACAGCAGGAAGAAAATCATCTGTCAGTACACGTGCACCGAAAACCGATTGAAACCCGTCCCGTAACGATGTGTCCATAAAGTTTATTTTTTTCATTGGTATCATTCCTGGTATTGACTATGGATATTGTATCTTCTCTTATCAATTTACGGATATCGCAAACTGTCTATGGCGATCTGTAACGCCCTATACGCGATCTGTGGGCTGAAATTGCAGCACTGATAATGGCAGTAAGTTTGAGGTTGTCATCAGTGGTTTTTTTCTCCCTGGCTCTTGAGGGTTTGTGAGAGGTGAGTGCCGAGGCTTCTTTTTTTGTGAACGGTTTAAGCAGTTTTGCTGAAAGATGGATAATTATAAGCAACAGGATAAGAAAAGAAAAAACCACCATCATCCCCAGCAGTGTTAATTTTAATCCTTGAATAATCATAGAACCTTTCTTCTTTGGAAAATTAACCTAGTATAATTTAATATAATCTCAGCTAATTAGATACCGGACATGGATGCTAAAGTAAAGTCGGTAAAACGATTATTTTATTGTAAGAATTTTTCTGAGTGAAACATCCGGAATTTGTTTGACAAGCTGTTAACGGAAATATAAAAAAGAATTTAAGTAAACCAAATAATGTGCTGCTGAAAAATCGACCAGGAGCAGGAGGATCGCATGAAAACATATGTTAAAGATATTATGGTAACCGAGTTTGATACGATAGCATCTGATGCACCTGTTGAGAAAGCAACTCAAATGATTTTAAATGGAAAAATAAGGAAAACCGGCAACAAGACCGTCAGTCTTATGGTTCTTGATAATGTTAAACTGTTTGTGGGAATCATAACCATGGCGGATATTCTTTATCATCTTCGGCCTGATTATTTAAACTATGGAATAAAAGGCGAGGAAGTAGTCTGGGCCGAGCAGTTTGATTTGGCATTAAAGAGCATTAAAGAAAAAAAAGTATGCCAGATTATGAGCACCAATATCGTTGGTGCTTCTGCTGATGAACACTTGATGGTAATTCTGGACCGGATGGTTAAAAATAAATATCATAGATTACCGGTGTTGAGTAATGGAAGACCCATCGGAGTAGTCTATCTCTCAGATATTTTTTATAATTTCTTTTCTTAAGCTTAATCAAAGATAGTTGCAGTTCGAGGTAAAAGGTCCTCCTCCGATTTTCAATTTATCTGTCACAGATTCATGGCTCAATTAATCCGTGGTAAACAGCATTAAATAAGCCAAGCCATGGAAATGGACATATATTTTTATTTGAGTGCAGGAAATTGTGTGGCATTGGAAAATTTGGCCGTAAAATCAGGTTCACAGGATAGGTCAAGGAAATTGATTTTTCGGGCAATCGCTTCTATCTCGGTTCTCCTGTCCTTATCCAGAAGTGCAATGATCGCACCGGTTCCGGCCAGGTTTTGAGCACTTTTGATTTTTCCTTTGCAGATTCCATGGGGCAGCATGCCAATATCCCGGGCATTCTGCCAGATGAACTTTGCCCCAAAGGCACCGGTCAGTAGGGTCCGGTCAACGGTTGTGATACCTGCTTTTTGAAGAAGGGCCTCAATCCCGACAAAAAGCGCTGCCTTGGCAAGCTGGACCTGCCGCACATCCTTAAGTGTGATATAAATATTGCTTTTGGGCAGTAAAAATTTTCTTCCCATCCCTTTTTCATCACAGAAAACACCGGGTTTTTCTGTATTGAATGTCCCGTTTTCTAACGTAACACAAGCCTTTCTCATGGCTGCCAGGGCATCAATGATACCTGATCCGCAGATCCCGATTGGTTTTTTATTTTCAATGGTCTCCAGAAGAATTTGATTTTCAGCTTCAGGGTTGAAAAAAACTTTGCTGATGGCACCGGGAGCGGCTCTCATGCCGCAGGAAATCTGGGCACCTTCAAGGGCCGGGCCTGTAGCACAGCTGGTTGCCCACAAGCCGTTGGGGCAGCTGAGCATCAATTCTCCGTTTGTACCGATATCAATAATCAGGGTGGTCTCTTCTTTTTCCCAGGACCGGTCAGCCAGCAGTGCTGAAAGGATGTCGCCCCCTAAGAATCCTGATATAACAGGAAAGATATATACCGGCGTTTCAGGCAGAAGATCCAGGCCCAACTCAGGTGCCCAGGTCTGTATAGATGACCGGGTAACCGGAAGATACGGTGAAACCCCAAGACTTTTAGGGTTTAAGCCGCTTAAAATATGCTCCATGGTTGTATTTCCCACAACTGTAATATCGTCAACATCGGCTTTGCCATGGCCGGTTGTTTTAAGGCAGGTATTTATAAGGTCATTCATGGCGGCTGCAACAAGGGTTTGCTGCAGTTTCAGATTTTTTTCATCAACTCCAATAGCTGCAATCCTGGAAATAACATCTTCGCCAAATTGTCTTTGAGGGTTCACCATTGCTTTTGCCGTGAGAACCCTGCCGGAAGCAAGATCACACAGGTATGCTGCAATGGTGGTCGTTCCGATATCAAAAGCAAATCCTGTGCAGGTCTTTTTTGTTTTTTTTCTATCCGGATTTACAGGGAATGATCCGTTTACGCCGGTTTTGCCGTACACATCATCTGTCACCATCAGATCCGTGGGAATTGTGATGGTGACAGGGCCGCATATCTTTGCCTGGCATGCCAGCCGTTGTGAAGATTCCAATTGGGATGCCGAGAGAAGTTTTTCCTCTGTTTTGGTTTTCGGGCCAAGATTGCCGGAAGGCTCTGCAATTACCCTGCATTTCCCGCAGGTCCCTTTTTCCCCGCAGTCAGAGCGAAGGAAAATATTATGGTTCCTGGCAGCCTGAAAAACAGTCAATCCTTTTTGGGCGGTCCCTTCAATGTGAAGGGGGTTAACTTTTATTTTTACTTGTCCAGCCATATAACACTTTCCAGTTTTTAATAAACATAATCAACCCAAGGGCATCTGCAGTCCATTGTCATG
>JAHJLN010000314.1 GCA_018821715.1 Pseudomonadota bacterium
CCAGGAATATTGCCAGTCATAAATTCGTCTTTTGTTCTCACATCCAAACAAATTACATTTTTATCGCTCACTAAAGGATCGTTCACCATGATCGCTTTGGTTTCTTTAAATGCATTGGCTATAATTTCACCCTTAGTCCAATCCTGTGCATGAACTGTATTAACACTGGGAATCATAAGAAAAACAGCAACAATCGCCATTAAAACTCTGTTATTTCGTCCCATACTGTTTCTCCTTGTTGATATTAAAAACTAACTTGCCTTAGTTTTTTTCTCCAAAATGTCAGACAACATCCCAGCCACGGTTCCTGAGAGCTGCTTACACTTGTTCATGTTTTCCTGAGGACCCAATAATTCCAATACAGAATTGCAGTTTGAAGCTCCAAACTCGGCCACGAACCGCTTGCCCAGATCCTGTGCGAGTTGGAATACTTCCTTTTTTGTCTCTTCATCTCCCGGTTTCATTCTTCCATACAAACAACCTATAGCCACCAGCCCTCCGGTCAGGGCCCCACAGGTGCCGTCAAACGTTTTTACAGCTCCGCCACCGAAGGCGCTAGCCACCTGAGGAATCTCGCTGTTCGGGCCCTTGCCGTAAACCTCAACGATAGCCTTGGAAACCGCCTCCGCACAATGGAATCCTCCGTTGAAATACTCAAATGCTTTTTGCACAATTTCTTCTCTGTTCATAAAATCTATTCTCCTTATGATTTTTTCCGATATAGCTTCGGAATTAAATTATGGCTTTGCTACGCTTGAAGCAAAATCAATCGCCAATACAAATAACACAATCGATATTATCGGGTCTAACGATTTTTTACGATTATATTGATCGGAGAATTCGATATATAGAAAGAGAAGGAAATTGGCAATCTGCATATATGAGGACCCGACGCGGGATGATTTAAAAATATGGGGCGGGGCAAACTGGCAACAAAGAAAATCGCTGCATAAGTATTCATAGGGCTCAGTCCAAACAAAATTTGACCAACCCCATATGTGGTATATGATATTTTTTCAGCTTTGGAATTTCAATTCAGTTTTATAAACCTGTGAAGGTGTCTATGGTCATATTTCTGTATTCAACGATATAACAAATTTATAGCTGCTGATTTTGAAAAATATTTTTATTGGATTTTAATTGCTGGCAAGTGTACCTCCAATAAAAAACATTCTGGCAGATCCTTTCCGAATCAATTATAATTTTTTTAAAGTTAATTGTTCTTAACCGGAGATATACGGAATTCTGTTTATCATGATTGCTTATGAGTTATACCGTTAGAAATCGTACTTTTTTGAAGGATAGTGTTGTAATTTCGATAGTTTTCTGATAGCGATTTGGATATTATACGGTTTGTTATTATAGGATGTTAGACAGAAAAAAAACAGGTGAACTTAACGTTAGCCTCATAGGGAAATGAGATACATAATTAATATAATTTCAGTCTGTTGCTTATTGTTTCTTGTAGGATGCTCTCAAGTAATCTCAAAATACCCAATTGGAATAGAAAATTATATTGCATCCTCAGATGCCCTGGATGGTCTTTGGCTCAGTGAAGATGACTTTATAAAAATAAAAGTAATAGAAAATGATTGTGGTAAATATTTCGATATGGAAAACCCAGTAGTTCTCATGAAATTTAAAAAATGATGGCTAACCCTGGATGATGCAACGGACCATTAAGCTATATTCCTTGTAAGCTTCATTTTAGGCACTATCCCTCAGTGTTTTTTATATAAAAAATTGACAGCAGACTCTGGCTATAATCATGACCTTTTAGAATTTAAAAATCCCTCCGAAATATCCCTGATAGTCTGTATTTTTAATCCAAAAACAACCAACCACAATATATAATACCCTGTATTTTTTCACCCCCGGGTGCAACAGTAAATATAATTGGAAACCTGTAGTAACAGCGCATTGCCACCGGTTGCAATAGCCTTCAGGATTATATCCCCAGCCCCCCCGGGTTCATTATATGATGGGGATCAAAATGATTTTTTATCGCCCGCAGCACCGCCATCTGGGTTTTTCCCAGATGATTTTCCATAAAAGGTGCCATCATTTTGCCGACTCCGTGATGGTGGCTTAAGGATCCGAAATTCTCTTGTATCTTTTCAATGATGCCGCGCTGGAAGGATCTGAATTCGTCAACATCACAAAGTTTTGTGATAAAAATAAAATACAGGTTGGTGCCCTGGGCATAAAAATGGGAGGCATGGGTCATGCAGATAGTATTTGGATGCTGCTTGATATACCCTCTTACTGCCGTATAAAGTTCTTTGAGATGGTCCCAGGTCACTGCGGCCTCAAGGGTGTCGATCAGGATGCCGGCATCATTTAAGGCATCCCGCATATAGGGGTCTGAAAATCTGCCCTTGCGCCATTTCTTCATGGGGTATCCGGTTAAATAAAGACCCTGGGATTTTTTACCCAGTTTTTTAATCTGGTTGAATAGATGGGTTGAAAAAGATTTTTTCCCGTCTGTCTGCCCCATTAAAAGACATCGTGATCCCGGTTTAAGCCCCTTGAATTTCATAAACCGGTCTAAAAAACTGTCTTCCAGGCCGTACATTTTCATGGCAATATCGGTTTCTTCCGGATCAGACAGCCTCAGAATGGACGGCATGCCGAACTCGGCCTGGCTGATCCTGCGGGCTGCCGTAATGGCGGTTTCAAAATCATGGAACATAAAGGTGAATTCCCTGGAGGTTTCAGGATGATATTGAAAAATCTTCATGGTCACGGCAATAAGGACTCCAAAGCAGCCTTCAGACCCTTTCATGATATCGTTGAGTTTGGGGCCTGTAGCAGTGGCAGGAAACGCATGGGTTTTAAACTCTCCTGTGGGCGTGATATACTCCTGGCTGATCACAAGGTCGCAGGCATCTCCAAAATAAGAGGAGGCCTGGCCCGATCCCAGGGTCACCACCCAGCCGCCTACGGAGGAATATTCAAAGCTCTGGGGGAAATGCCCGCCAGTATACCGTTTTTCTGCATTTAATTTTTCCGGCGCATGGTTCAACAACTCTTCATAAACAGGTCCCATCATACCTGCTTCAACCGTAATGGTCTGGTTGATCTCATTAAAGTGAAGCAGCCTGTTCATGTGGGTGCCCATGACCAGCGTCACCCCGCCCTTGGGGCAGGCAAGTCCCAGGGTGACGGAACTTCCCCCGCCATATACATGAAGGGGAATTTTTTTTATATGGCAGAGCGATACGATTTTTCGGATATCCGCTTTGCTCCGGGGATGAAGGACAAGATCACAGATATTGTCGATTTTTTGCTGCCGTAAATTCAGAATATCTTCCATGGATCTGCCTGTGGAATATTTCAGCCGGGAATAGGTGTCAAAAGACAGGTTGTCCAGGCCCACAATCTCTTCAAACAAGTGGATATCTTCTGATGCAATCCGTGTCTTTTGCGTATCTTCAACTCGTTTTTCCCCTATATTGACAAGGGGCGGCACCTGGGTGTCAGACAGATCGAGTGCCTGTTTTATTACGGCATAAAATCCAGGACTGGGATGTTTGAAGCTGTTTTTTGCGCCCCATTTGAAAATGGATCTAAAGGAGTTTTGTTCTGGTTCTGTTTCCAGCCATGCCGGCATAGCGGCCTTTGGGTTGTGTGTCATTTTTTCGGGTATCCTGTAATTTCCCTGATGTGTGAATACAAGGGTTTCAAGGCTGAATACATCCTGGAATAAACCCTTGAATAAAGTTCCTGATACATTTTTACATGGATCATATCCGGTTCAAAGATCTTCTTGACATGAACCATATGGTCCACTGCCTCATTTAGGCTTGAAAACCATCCAAGCCCTTTTGCCACAATGATGGCAGCGCCAAGACCCGCTGTTTCATGGGTCGTTCCCTTGACCATGGGAAGGTTGAAAATATTGGCCGTAATTTTGCAGATTTCATCACTCTGGGATGCACCGCCGGACACAGCGGCTTTTTCAAATTTTACGCCTGTCTTGGCCTGGATTTTCTGTGTCCCCTCCCAGAGGGCAAACCCCAGCCCTTCTATAACCGCCCGGTATATATGGTCCTTTGTATGAACATCCCCAAACCCGATCATGGCACCTTTGCCGTCCGGATGATCCAGTCCCGGGCCCCAGTAAGGCTGGACAACAAGCCCCATGGCACCGGGCCGGGTTCTTTCAAGGCATTGATTCAACACCTCTTCTGCTGCAACACCCATTTCCCTGGCCTGTTCCACCTCTTTGTGGGCAAACTCTTTTTTAAACCAGGTGATCATCCAGAACCCCCTGAAAATCTCTATTTCAGGGTTATAACACCCTGGAACCGGGGCCGGGTAGGACGGCAGATATTTAATGGGCTCAATATAGGTTTCAGATACGGTCTGAACCGTGGCTGTCGTGCCGAAACTCAGGCTTGCCATCCTGGGCGCGGCCACTCCTGCGCCCAGGGTTTCACACCCTTTATCCGATCCGCAGGCAATGACCGGAATCCCTGTTTTGATACAGGTTTTAGCACAGGCCTGGGGGGTAATCCTGCCCAAAAGCGCTCCCGGCTGCACCAGGAGGGGAAGTTTGTCAGATTCAACAGGGAACAGCTGTTTTGACAATTGAAATTTTTCAGCCCAGACCTGTTGTTTATAATCAAAGGGCAGATGCCCGATCTGGGACGCTACGGAATCTGAAAAATTCCCGGTCAGCCGATGGTTTAAAAACCCTGAAATCTGGAGATACTTATGGGTTTTCTCCCAAATTTCCGGCTGGTTCTGCCGGATCCAGCTGCACTTGCCCTGGGTTTGAATAGCGTCAATCTTTTTTTTGAGACCCAAAAGGGTAAGCCCGGCTTTTAGAAGTCCTTTCTGCCCCCATACAGGCTGGGCGCTCCTGTTATCCATCCAGATAATGGCAGGCCTTAAGGGAACCCCGTTTTTATCCACATTCACCATGCTGGCCCGCTGGGTTGCCACCCCTACTCCTGCTATGGATTCAAATAATTTTGGGGTTGATGCCTTCAGTTTTTGGCAGGCATTGGCAAGGCTGTCCCAATACAGTTCAGGGTCCTGCTCCGCCCAGCCGGGGTGATGACAAAAATAGGGGTCATATTCAACCTGGGCCTTTGCCAGCATCTCCCCTTTTTCAGAAAAAAGAATGGCTCTAAGGCTTTGAGTTCCGCAGTCTATGGCAAGAATGGTCTTTAGTTCCACATCAGGACTCCTTGGTTTTATCCGGTGGCGAATAACAGGTGTTCCACAATTTGATATAGGCTTTTTTCTCTGTATCCCATTTTTTGCTGTCCCATGAAAGAAAAGGGCTGCACAAGGCTTGTATTCTGTCCAGCAACTGTATGCCGCCGTCGGCAAGAAACAGGCCGATCCTTAACCGTCGCAGCAAAAGATCACAAAGATGATGAATCTGTTCATGTTCGGCTGCATGACACAGTTCCACCCACAGGCTGGCAGTATTTCCAATGGGGCTGAACAATTTTTCATCATATTGTTGAATCATTTGAGGGGCCGCAGATCCATACCGCCCAAAAAGTCTTTCCTGAATATTTTTTGAAACTATCTGACACGCATCATCGGCCACAGGATCTTGCCCCTTTTGTCCGGACGTTGGGATTCTTTGTCTGGGCAGATACGGACAGGCGGCTTTTAATGCATCATCTGCCAGCAGTCGAAATGTAGTAAGCTTTCCGCCGGTTACCGTCACAAGCCCTTTATCCTTCCATACCACATGCTCTCTTGATTCTTTTGATGCCAGGGTTCTTTTTTTGCTCAGCACGGGTCGAACCCCTGCAATGGAAGAGATGCAATCCTTTATGGATATATCAAGGCCCGGCAGGAGATAGGTGATACCTTCCAACAGGTAATCTGCTTCTTTTTGCGTCACAAAAGGCTCTGCCGCCATGTCCTGGTCATGATCAACATCTGTTGTTCCCAGAAAAAGCGCCCCTTCCCAGGGAAACAGGAACACAGGCCTTAAATCTTTTGGGTGGATAAAACTTAACACCCGGTCCAGGGGCAACAGGTTCCCTGGAAAAACAAGATGGCTTCCCCTTAAGGGCCGGATGTGAAATCCTTTCATGGGTGAGGGGTGAAGTGTTTCTGCAAACGCACCTGTGGCATTGATCAGCACCTTGGTTTTGATTTCCAGGGATGCCCCGGATACGTCATCTATGACATGAACCGTAGCAACCTCTCCTTTTTTATTTCTTTCAACCCCCATGACTTTTGTATAATTTAATGCTGTTCCCCCCTCAAGGCAGGCATCGCTTATCAGCCTGAGCACAAGCCGCGCATCATCCACCTGGGCATCCTTGAATCCCACTGCCGACAAAAGGTTGTCCGTTCTGATCCCTTTAACTGCCTTTAGAACCTCAGCTTTTGAAAAGCTTTCATGCTGGTTTTCTTTTGCCATAAAACTGTAGAGGCTAAGACCGATCTTCATGGAAGCTCTTGACGGCCCGTAATGATCAAACATCGGCAGGATAAACTTTAACGGGGTCACGAGTCCCGGATAATCCTTGAGCAGTTGTTCCCGCTCTTTTACGGCCGCTTTAGTCAATAAAAACCTGCCCTGCTTGAGATATCTTAATCCGCCATGCACCATTTTTGAAGACCTGCTGGACGTGCCCCAGGCAAAATCCTTTGCTTCAACAAGAAGCACACGAAAGCCTTTTTTAACTGCCGCATGAAACACCCCGGCCCCGGTGATGCCGCCGCCGGCCACAACCATATCATATTCAGTCTTTATATCTAAACGCCTCATCCCATCTTCTGCCAGATTTTTTGTGAACGGATCATGATTTTTTCAACAATAATCCTTACATCCATATTATTTTGTTCCACTGCCCGGGTCAAGTCTTCATAATATGCCAGGGAAGCTGCCCGGGATTCTTTTTGTTGGAAATACATCTCTCCCAATATCCCGTAAAGCGGTAAAAAATCATTAAAAATCATATTAAAAACAGGATTATCTGTCGCCTTAACCATCAGCATCTGCAATCCCCAATCATATTCCGCGTAAGCGTCGGGACGGTCTTTCAAGGTTTTTGAGTGTTTCAGATATTCCAATATCATAGAAGACTTATTAGCCAAGGCTTTCTGGGCAATATCAGGGAACATTGTGGTTCTGACTTCCAGCAGGTGTGACACCATGCCGGTGGATAAATGTCGCCCGTATCTTGCAAGGGAACTTAAGATTCCAAGTCCGCCGTTGGCAAGATAATCATTCACCCTTGTAGGCTTACCATGAGCAATGGTCACCCAGCCTTCCTTTGACAGGCGCTGCAGGGTCTCCCTTAACGTGGGCCTTGTCACACCGATCAACCCGGCAAGAACCCGTTCAGCCGGAAGGGTATCACCCGGCTGATAGGTTGAATCCAGTATGGCTTCCAAAATTTTTTTCTCAGCAAATTCCGCCGGTTTCAAGGGTTTTTCTATCACTGTATCCTCATAAAAAATGAATTATTTTGCAATTATCATCTGGTAAGAGGTCATACCAGTTGCGTAGAAAAAAGTCAAGCAATTGAATACAAGGGTGGAAATATCCAGCCGTTCATGATATAAATTCACAACTTGCCTGATATAAAATAAATATAGAAAGTTAATTAAGCAAATTACATGAAAAAAATATTACGCTCACTGAACGGTTTAACCTCGCCTGGGCATCTGACAATAAAAGACGGTATCGCCTACTGGCAGGAAAAGGTGCTGCTGCATCTTCTCCTGGTAACCGTTGTTATTGGGTTTTTCACCTATATATCAAGTGTTGCCCTTTCCATAAGAGAGAACCTCTGGATCATCGCCATTCTGGATACAGCCATGTATGGGTTTATCCTGTTTCTCTTTTTCAAGCGCAGCCTTTCCTTTGCATTTCGCGCCACCAGCATTCCGTTTATCAGTTATCTTTTGGGAATGGTTTTGATTACGACATTAGGCCCCTTTGGTGCAGGACCGGTGTGGCTGTTTTTCTTTCCCATCATCACCGGGGTTCTTTTGGGGCAAAAAATGGCGTTGAAGGCGTTGATCATTAACGCATTGACGATTATCGGTCTGGGTATTTTAATCCATTTCAAACTGATGGATCTTTTAGCTGCGTTCAACATTAAAACCTGGCACCTGGCATCTGAAAACCCTTTGGAAAAATGGATCGTCATCAGCCTGAACTTCATGCTGCTAAATATTATTGCCACACTTTCATTAACGACCCTATTAAACGGCCTTCAAAAATCCATGACAGATCTTGAGATATCCGAGAAAAAACACCGCAGGATTTTTGAAAATATCCTGGATATCTATTTTGAAACCAGCCTGGATGGGCATGTTCTTGAAGTAAGCCCTTCTGTAGAAAAAATTTCTCAGTATTCACAAAATGAACTCAAAGGCCGGTCCCTTTTTAATATTTACAAGGACATGGGCCAGCGAGACAAGACAATCCAGCAACTTCTTAAACATGGTTTTTTAAAGGATCATGAGATACAGCTTCTCAATAAAGACGGTATGGCACATTTTTGTTCTGTAAATGCGCGGTTTCTAATGGATACCCATGGCAAGCCGGATAGAATCGTTGGAATTTTCAGGGATATTTCCAATCAAAAGGCCATGGAAAAAGAGAACAATGAACTTGAAGAAAAGCTGAACCGATCCCGGAAAATGGAAGCATTGGGTCTTCTGGCAGGTGGTGTGGCCCATGATTTAAACAATATATTGTCCGGTATTGTGACCTACCCCGAACTTTTGGCAATGGACCTTGACAGGGAAGACCCGCTGAAAAAATCACTGGATATTATCCAATCCTCTGGAAACAGGGCTGCTGAAATCGTCCAGGATCTTCTCACGCTTTCCAGGCGGGGGGTGATCACCCGGGAGATAATGAATCTGAACGATCTTGTTTCCCATTTTTTACTCACCCCGGAATACAAAAAAATCCTTTCATTCCACCCCAATGTATCGGTCGAAAAGCAGATGGATGCCACCATCCCATTTTTAAAAGGCTCAAGTGTTCATCTTCAAAAAACCTTGATGAACCTGATTTCCAATGCAGCGGAAGCTCAGCCACACGGCGGAACAATCCACATTTGCACGCAAAACAAATTCTTGACCAAACCTTTAAATGGATATGACAAGATTGAGAAAGGAGAGTATGTTGTTCTCAGTGTAAAAGACAGGGGCGTGGGCATCAGCCCGGAAGATTTGAAAAGAATATTTGAGCCGTTCTTCACAAAAAAAGTCATGGGGAGAAGCGGCACAGGCCTTGGCATGGCAGTTGTCTGGGGAACGGTTCAGGATCATGAAGGCTATATTGATATCCTGTCAAGTGCCACTGCCGGCACCACCTTTACGCTGTACTTTCCCATCAGTATGGATCATACCATTTTGGCGGAAAAACCTTTCAGTATGGATACCTGTAAAGGCAATGGTGAAAAAATACTGATTATTGATGATGTTGAAGAACAGCGACAGATTGCCGGCATCACTCTTGAAAAACTTGGATACCAAACCGTTTGCGTCAAAAGCGGGGAGGCTGCCATTCAATATTTAAAGGAAAACAAGGCAGACCTGCTGCTCCTGGATATGATCATGGATCCGGGAATTGACGGTTTTGAAACCTATCGGCAAATCCTTGATTTTAAGCCCAAACAAAAAGCCATTATTGCCAGCGGCTATTCTCAAACCCGACAGGTAAATAAAACCCTATCGCTTGGTGCAGGCTGTTATCTTAAAAAACCGTATACCCTTGAAAAAATCGGGATGGCTGTAAAAAATGAACTGGCAAAAACAGCTTAAAGTGCCACGCCATGTTTCATGGAAATTTTTTCAAACATGGTGACAATACCGGCAGCAATCCCATATACGATATCGATAGAGGCGTTCATGTCCGCCGATGAATCAAAAAACAGGTGAAGATCCGATTCCATCCCGTCGTCTTTTTTCCAGTAGCAGATCAGCAGCGGCAATTTCGGCAGAGGATAAAGAACCAGTGAGATGTCAGATTCATAATGATTCTCTACCTTTTTCCCGTTAAAAAGAATGATTAAATCTTCAAACAAAGGGGTGTAGGTATCGGCAATTTTTTTCAACACATTTTCCGACCGCTGGACATACAGACCGTTCTTTTCACGACCGCCTTCAAGTTCTCTGAAAGGGACCCATTTTCCTGTCAAAGCCACCCCTTTGCAGAGAAGCAGATACCCCAGAACAGTCGAGACAATCCAGGGATTGATATGGATATCTGAAAACATGTTTCCAGATGAATCAATTGAAAACTGCTTGCCGAAAATCCGGAGGGTCAGCATTCCTTTTGAAAACACCCCCCCGACTCTTTGGGCTGCAGACTCAAGATCCAAAAATTTAATTTGTTTTTTCGCATCTGCCAGCAGGGTCTCACGGTACTCCTCCCTGTTGATTTTTTTCTTTTGTTTCTTGCTATGTTTTTCAAGGACTTCCCGGGTCAAAGCAGGACACTCTTCCAGGGGTCTTTGGCCCAGAAAGACCTTGGAGGCAAATGCAAGACAGGTTTGTTCATTGCATTTTCTGCAATTGGATTTATCCAAAAGCTTAAACACTTCCATGGCATTGGCAAATTCAGGCATAGGAACTCCTTCTTATCGTCAACCGTATTGCTATACTCTTTTTAACATCAAACCCGATGATATACGGGGAATAAAAAAGGAAATATCATACAAGCTTTTTAAAAACAACTTATAATCCTGAACGGATCAGG
Organism: Pseudomonadota bacterium; assembly: GCA_018821715.1. Classification (GTDB taxonomy): domain Bacteria; phylum Desulfobacterota; class Desulfobacteria; order Desulfobacterales; family Desulfobacteraceae; genus Desulfobacula. The sequence goes on from JAHJLN010000314.1 coordinate 10,709, forward strand.
GCCAACAGATGCAAAGTAAATAGGAGTGTATTAAGTCCACAATATCCATTCCTGCAATCAGGCCGATGTTTAATATGTCACTTGCCTGGGTGCCTTTTTCAATCTCTTTTTGTACCAGGGTGCAGACCTGTTCTGTGTCTCCGGAAATAAGGGCTGTTGTAATCAATGATAAATCCGCCATTTTTTCTCCTATTTGTTCTTTAACTTGGTTTCATACTTTTGCAGCAATAATTTCATTTTTTCCAATGCACCTTCCGGCAGAGGCATGGGCTTATGTTCAGCCACTATTTTGGCGGCTGCCTCATAGGCTCTTTGCGTGAGATCTTTTCCTTTAAGTTCATTCATCCAGGATTCCCGGTTTCTTCTATCAAAAAGCTTTCCCTGGGACAGTTCCCGCATGTGGTCAAAGGTATGCTTGTTGGATAAGAACTGACCGCCGGGCCCAACCTCGTGAATGATGTCCAAAGCAAGGGTCTCATCATTTATTTCAATACCTTTGATGGTTTTATGAATCCCTCTGATCATTTCCGCATCCATGACCAGTTTGGCAAAATCAAATGTCAGTCCCTGCTCCAGGCAACCGGCACCATATACGATATTGGCACCGGCCAGGGCGCTGGTTGTGGCTGTCAGGGTTGCTTCATATGCTGCCTGGGCATCCGGTAATTTGCTGTCTGAATGACCGCCTCCCACCCAGACCGGCAGTTTATAATATTGTGCAAGTTTTGTAAGACCTGCACCGATAATTCCATATTCAGGCGCTCCCACAGCAGGGCTTGCAAATCTCATATCCAGAATCGTGCTGCAGCTGGCAAAGGTACAGGGGGTTCCTTTTCTTACAAGCTGTGCAAGGACAAGGGTACTTAAGACCTCTGCGTTATGGGTGACCAATTGTCCGGCAAGCGTTGCGGTCGCCGTGGCACCGGCAAGGGACATGGGTATAATGGCAATGCCCAACCCTTGCATGGCACATTCAATCGTGACGTCACAACAGGTCTGGGCCAGAGCAAGAGGACTCAAAGGACAAACAAAAGCCGTAACTATGGGCCTTTTATTGAAATTTTTTTCTCCACCTGAACAGATTTTTGCAATTTCAATGATTTGTTTAGCATTTTCTTTGCTGTTGAATCCCAATAAAACATGTTTGCCTGTATTTTCAACCATGGCGGCATAGTTATAAACCGCCTGTAGATCAGATGCTTTATCCAATGAGCCCATAGCCCTTTCAACCACATTAATTTCATCCAGATAATCACAAAGTCTTGTGGCATTTTTCAAGTCATCATGTCTTGTAGCTCTAATCTGCCGGGTATCAGGATCAATAACCTGGACGCATTCGCCAAAGGTACTGAACCCAACTCTTCCAGGTTCCATGACATAATCTTTTTCAGGATCTCTGCCATAATAGGTGGTGGTCTCAGGTGCCCATGACAGGCAGTCTTCAATAAGAGATGTCGGAAACCGGACAATACTGTAATTCGGCATTTCTTCAATCATTGCTCCTGCGGCTTGGAAAATTTTTACAGCCTCTTTTGATTCTACTTTAATGCCGGTATGGTGCAGAACCTGTAGGGTGGCAAAATGAAGCGTATCCAATTGATCCTCTGAAAACACCTTTAAACCGAATCCGGAAACTGCTGTTGTTCCCGCTTTTAAATTTCTTTGTGTCATAATGGTCTCTTGTTTAAATTGTTATTTTTACATCTGTTATTACAAGACTTATACCAGACCACTTCTTTTTTTTATCTTTTTTTAGAGTATATTGCATATTGTTCTGAAATCATAATGAATTCCATTGACTGCAAAGGTTTCAAAATTGCATGAAATAAAAATAGGTTTATTGAATTTTAAAAGTACTATATTTATTGCCTGCCCAGAGCAGCAAAACGAGTCAATTTTATTTTTATCGAGTTGTTTTTAACTCAGAAATCATTATGGATTATATTTCTTTTAAAAAATTATTTGTACTATTTCTTTCAGCATTAAGCCATGTGTTTGCAGAAAGATGAGGAGACATAAAATGACATCAGCAGATTCCACTAATAGGGGTATCCCAAAAGGCAGGTTTGCAGTGGGTTCAAAAACACTATTCATTCATGATAAAACAAGGGGGTTTGATGCGGTCGGCGGTGTTGCAGATGGTGTTCGCACCCTGATAGCAGAAATCTGGTATCCTGTTTTTCCATCAGGCGTAACAGCACAGATAAAGCAGCCTGACTATGGAGACTATGTATTTGGCAATAAAGCGATTCATGCACGAATGATGTATGACACTACCTTTTTCCATGCCCGTGAAATAGAACCTTTATATGGAACGTCAACTGTTCGGCCAGATTTTTGCCAGAAGGATCTTGACAAAGCGGTTGAAATCCTTTTTCACCAAAAACGAAACAGTTATCTGGATCTTCCTTTGGCAGACACAGGATATTCTTTCCCCGTTGTGGTCTCGTCCCATGGTGATGCAGGCAGCCGATATAACCTTTCAACAGCATGCGAGCATCTTGCCGGCCATGGATATATTGTTGTTGCACCGGATCATACCGGCAACTCTCCTTATTCCATGGTTGGAATGGACCCGGATCTTGATCCGGGTTCTGCCGTCATCAATGAGCAGGGGGTATATGGTGAAACTGACCCGATCGCACCTTTTTATGGACAGACGTATCAGGTTTTTCAGCCCATCCCCGGCACCAACCTGCCGGATATCCTCAAGGCGGATCAAGCCGTCATGCAAAGGGTCAACGACCTGAGAGCCGTCCTGGCGAGGCTTGGAAAAATGAATGCGTTTGGCCCCTTTGCCGGCAGGATGGATTTGAATCGTCTGGGAATAATGGGCAAATCCTTTGGCGGAACAACAACCCTGGCAGGACTTGAACTGGAAAACAGATTTAAGGCAGGCGTGGCGGTAGTACAGATCG
>JAHJLN010000315.1 GCA_018821715.1 Pseudomonadota bacterium
AAATATTGCATTATTAAATATAATTATGCTATTTTGTATGCTATAATTGAATTATTATAGATTTTTTGCTAAAATTAGCTGTAAAAAAATGACACCAATCTGAATACTATGAGTATTGATGAACAATTAAACATTATCAAAGAACGATACAGCACCCTTGCCAAAAGACTGAATCAATCTGAAAAATTCAAAAACATTGCAAGGATCGAGCAAATTGGCAATATTGTTCGATCTGCAAGAAAAACCCAGGGGTTGAGCAGAAAAGCATTGTGCGAATTATGCGGTGTATCTTACAGCACACTGAATAAAATTGAAACCGGTTCTGTTTCTGTACGGCTGGATATTGTCATGAATATTGTAAATAAATTGGGGCTGAATCTGTGGATCGGGTAGGCAGGGTTTTTTTTAACAATTTTTTTGCAGGCATATTAAAACAGACCGATCAAGGCTATATGTTTACGTATGATCCTGATTATCTTGCCTTTGGCACACCGTTGAGCTTTCATCTTCCGTTACAGAAACAAGCGTTCAAAGGCAAACAGCTGTTTCCATTTTTTGAAAACCTGGCGGCCGAGGGCTGGTTAAAAAACATGCAGTGTACAACCCAGAAAATTGATAAGAACGATGTGCTGGAACTTATTTTAGAAAACGGAAAAGATATGGCCGGTGCGGTTACAATTCTTAAGGGACAACAATGACGTTTTGTAAAATAAGTCTCAAGCCGCTTAATAAGACCTCAAAATATGAAGGGTATAATAATTTACCTTTTAAAAACCTGTTTCAAAGTTTAAAGGTTCATCCAAAACTTGGATTTACGCGAAAAGACTTTTTCATTGAGAGCACAGTCAAATCCAGGGGGATGTCCATATCAGGCCTGCAGCAAAAGCTTTCTTTAAAACTCAATCATAAAAAAGAACTGGTCATCACCGATACGGATGGTGAATATATTTTAAAGCCAAGCCCGGAAGCTTTTCCCAATGCATCTGAAAATGAACATTGCGCCATGCTGACCAGCCGGCTTTTCAATGTTGAGGCCGCGCCTTGCGGTTTAATCTGTTTCTCCGACAATGAGCCTGCATATATCACCAAACGATTTGACCGGCATGGCGGTATCAAAATCCACCAGGAGGATCTTGCTCAAGGATTTGGCATGGAAAGTGAAAAAAAATACAGCCAAAGCTATGAAGCTGCCGGCAAGCTGGTTCACAAAATGACAAATGGCAAGGCTGCTGTTGTTTTTGATTTTTTCAGACGGGTCGTCCATGCATTTGTGACAGGCAACGATGATATGCATTTAAAAAATCTGAGTCTGCAGAAACTTCCCGGCAATACAGGATTATATTATGATCGCATGACACAGCATTACGACTGCCTTTTTACCCAGGCATTTGACCATATTTCAAGATCAGATGTCCTTGCGCTTGATCTTCTTGCTGAAGAAAAAGATGATGTTTATACCGGGTATGATTTTAAGTTACTTGGGGAAAAACTTGGGCTGCGGGAAAAGCTGATTTCCAATTTTATTCATGATATCATACAAAAAGAAACCGCTCTGGTCGACCTCATCAACCACAGTTTCATGCCGGATTGCATGAAAACTAAAGCAGTGTCCATAGTCGAACAAAGAATGAAAGCTCTTGCTCTGGGATTTTAACATTGATTCAGGCAGGCGGACTTGCGGGCATGATCATGATAAAAATAAAACGTTCTTAGAAAATTTATTTCCTAGTTTTCTCAAATTGAGAAAAAAATGAAATAACTTAGGGAAAAAATACCACATTTTTTTCACTCAAAAGGCTGGATACCCCTTTGTTCGTAAGCGGAACAAAAATTGCATATTATCCTGCGACGACTGTCGGATATTACCCTGATTAAGTTGTCCGGCATGCAAAAATCAGGATGCCGGACTTGAAATATAAATTAAAAGAAATTGCATAAAAAGGAGAAGAAAATGAAGTCGTTGAAGAAAGAGATTATCACCATTGTGGCGCTGCTGGTTGTTGCGTTAATCGGTACGTATGTTGTGAATGCAAGCACTGGTTCGAATCAATTACAAAAACCTGCTGTAGAAAAAGAAGTGGCTGCTGTTCAGCCGGCCATTGAAAACAACCCCTTAGAAAAAAAAAGAGATAAAAATAGCTGCAACCCAATATTGCCTTGATCAATGTCAACTGGCTTTTGACAATAGTGTTCGGGATAATTGCGCCGGCCTATCTGGAGGGGCCTTGTCAGTCTGCGAAAAACCTTATAAAGACATACGGACTGCTTGCATAACGGCTTGCGATTAACCGATCAATTCCATGGAATCGCATTCTCTTTTCACCCTGAGACATTTTTCATCTAAATTTTTCGTTTTAATGGTCCTGCTTTTCTTATATTGCATGGTCAGCTTGGCCATATCAAGATATGCTTATATAAAAGCGGTTACTGAATTTTATCTAATAGACCAGAACTTGTCTGATAATAATGTCCCGACGCAACGGCTTGTCAGGGTGTTAAATTTTTTACCACTTAAAATAATACCGTATCTTGGGGATATAGACAGGCAGAAAATTCACCTGGCCATTGGCAAAGTCTTTCTTACCCAGGCTGAAACCATTCAGGAGACAGACCCTGTAGAATATATAAAATTGCTTGAAAATGCAGAAAGACATTACAGAATTTCGGTCGGGTTTGATCCGAAAAATATCGAGCCTATAGGGGAACTTGCAAAAACAGTTTTTACATTGGAAAAAACAGTTGGAAACAGTTTCAATGCCCTGCCCTATTTTGAAAACCTCAACAAGCTTGGGCCGAACATTATCGAATATCAATATGAAATTGCCAGGTACTATTATTTCAAGGGGATGGAAGATCATCTTTCCCAAAAGGTTGCCCATATCGTTGCCATACAGCCTTCTGCTTATGGAAAAATAAAAAAAGAAGACTTTTATTCTCCCAGGTTGAACCCTTTTATCCAAATCGGTCTTGAAAAAGCAAGCCAGGAAATCGGTATGGTGCAAAAACAGGCTTATTTATCTTTGGGCAGATTTTTTAGAGATAAAAAGAATATTACCGAGGCTATCAAGTATTACAATAAAGGAATGAGCATCAGGCCCTATGAAAACAATGAAAATAATTATTTATTCACAGGGCAGCTTTTTCTGGAAAACAAAGAGTTTGATAAGGCATCTGATGAATTTATCAGTGGTGTTGTGAAAAGCAAAAAAGCTGAAGATTTTATCAAGCGTATCTATTATTCTTTTAAAAAAGAGCAGCTTTTTGAAGAATTTATGGCATTCAGCCGGAAGGTCGAAGAAAAAGTCGGCAACATTCGGGAGTCAGGTATCTTTGTTGCCAGGGCAAGAATTGAGCTGGGCCTCTATGAACTGGCCCGTGCAAGGCTGATTCAGATGAATTCTGAAAAACAGAGTTCTGAAGCTTTTTTCCTCCTGGGGGTGATAGCGGAAAAGGAAAAAGACTGGGATGGTATGGAACTTAACAGCCAGAGAGCCACGGTTCTTGATCCTGATAACTGCCATTATTATCAGTTTTTTGCCAAATCTCTTAAGTTGCAAAAAAAATATGCCCAGGCAACACTTACGCAGAACAAAGCCAAAAAATGCTTCGAATCAAAGAAAAACTGAACCGTTTTTATCTATTGCGAGCTTGCTGTCATACCTTTGTTTATGCCGCCCTTGCTTTTTCCATTTTGAATGATGGCAGTTTTGCATTATACCGGAAGACCTTTCTCCAGACCTTAGTTTTTTTTAGCTTTTTTTTTTACGTCATGGAACGGAGTATTTCCGGAAAAACCGTTGTTGGCAAATCTTTAATGGATATGCAAGTTCTGGTGCTGGTGTGTTTTGCCATTTTTATTTCATTTTTCGCTCAAAGTAAGATCAATGCTGTCAACACCATTATACAGATGCTCAGTTGTGTCTGTGGGTTTTTTGTTTTTGTTTCAATGGCAAAAGACAGAGTTTTACAAATCAGGCTGGTCTGGTGGGTTGCTTTTATCACGCTTATTCTGTGCATATATGGCCTTTTAATCCACTTTGAAATCTATCTTTCTCCGGGCTGGGAATTTTTGCATAGATTGCAGAAAGGAAACCTGTGCGCTACATTTGCCAACCATAACCATCTGGCAGGATGGCTTGAAATGACTATCCTTGTTTTCAGTTCTCTTTTATTTATTAAAAAAGATTCTGTCCCGGTAAGTTTGATAAAGATCAGCGTTTTGGCAGTTATGGTGACCACGCTGATTTTCTCCCTTTCACGGGGCGGATGGGCGGCAACAATAGCAGGAGCGACTTTCATTCTTTTTGTTGCTGTCTTTAATCATTCTTTCAAGGCATCTAAAAAACTTTTGCCTGTAACTGCAGTAATTGTTTTTCTGGTGTTCCTGGGTATTATGGGCAGTGCCTCTGTGATTAATAGAGGCATGACCATCGTTGAAAAACAGGAAGATGTAATTCCGGCACGGACAGCGGTCTGGAAGGAAACCGTCCGGATGATCAAAACATTTCCTTTGACCGGAATTGGACCGGGAAATTACCCGACGATAATTCCCCAGTTTCAACCACCAGGATTAAAAGGAATTTTTTATGAGGCCCATAACGACTACCTCCAATTTACAGCTGAGATGGGGCTTTTATTCATACCACTGCTGATTTGGCTGGTGGTCAGTTTTTTTAAGGCTGGATTCAAGAAACTGAATCATCCCAGCCGCCAGACAAGATGGTTGACCTTGGGAGCCATGGGGGGTATTGTGGCCATATTGGTCCACAGTGCCAGTGACTTTAATTTGCAATTTCCTTCCAATGCACTGTTGTTCACCCTGCTTGCGGCCCAGGTGGCGGCACCAGCGCCTGAATTGAAAAAAACAAAATTTGAAGGTTAAATCATGATTGATATTCACTGCCATATATTGCCGGGGCTGGATGACGGGCCAAAAAACCTGGAACAGGCTGTTGAGATGGCTGTATTGGCAAAGCAATCCGGGATCAGCAAAATTATTGCTACGCCTCATTTTTTAAACATGGTGTATGCGGTTGACTTTAAGGCTGTTTATACTGGTGCAACGGTGCTTTCAAGAGAGTTAAAGAAACAAAAAATATCTTTGGAGATTTTTTCCGGGGCAGAAATAAGGATTGCCCATAATACGGGTTTACTGCTTAAAAAGGGTCTGCTGCCCTCCCTTGCAAATTCCAAATATTATCTGTTTGAGCTTCCGGATATTTTTATCAAGGATGGGATTTTAAGGGTGCTGCAGCAGCTAAGGGAACAAGAAATTTTTCCAATCATTGCCCATCCTGAAAGAAACCACACGATTATGAAAAATCCGGGGGTGATCAATGATTTCGGGAATGAAAAAGCACTTTTCCAGGTAACCGGGGACAGTGTGCTGGGAAAAAACGGGAAACTGTGTCAGAAAATTACAAAAGATATGATACAACTTGGACAGGTGCAGTTTATTGGTTCGGACGGCCATGATATTGAGTTCAGGAAACCTTCACTGGAAAATGTATACAAGGCTGTAAAAAAAATCAGTGATGAAAAAACCGCCAGGAAAATATTGATTGAAAACCCGGAAATGATCCTGGATCAGGCATCGGGTGGGAAACATATGGGGAAAAGGGTTGGGTAAAATGACAAAAAACAGATTAATTATAACATTGGGTATTTTGTTTGTGCTGCTCTTCAGCACAGGTGCAACTGCAGGTGATAAACTGATTATCAAGCCTGTGATTGACACCGCCTACATGATTGACACAAACTTTTACAGGTCTGCTGCCAACGAACGGACGGTGAGCACGCTGACAGTGAGCCCGGGAATGGAATTCGGGTACAGGACTGAAAAAAGCAAGGTATCTGCCAAAGGCTTTTTAAATATTACCCGTTATGATGATCTGGACAGTGTTCCCGCAGGGATGACTTCCTCGGATGATAATGACTATATAGGTCACAATTTGATGCTTTCTGCTGATACGGTTTTGTTCACAAGGATCACGGCAGGGCTGGATGATACCTGGATCAACACCCGGAACCCGTCTGAAAGAGATGAATTTGATAATTTCATTGATATCAATGAATATGCCATCAACAGGGTCAGGCCCTGGGTGAAATACAAGATATCAGACAGGTTTTCCGCAGGGCTGGAGCTCAACAATACCAGCATTGACTATGCTGCTGATATTGAAGAGGATTCCTCCCAGTCCGGCGGGAAAGCCAACCTGTATTATGAACTGAGTAAATTTACCACCATAGATCTTGAATACTCGTTGTGGGAAATGGATTATGATCTGACCTCTTCTGATTATACCTCTACAGAATATAAAATGAATTTTTCAAGCAAGTTTCAATATTTTAAACTTGCAGGAGGTCTCGGGTACCATGAAAGGCAATTTGACCAGGCCGGGTTAAAGGATCTGGATACGATTTCCTGGCACTTTTCCATCAAAGGGCAGAACCCGCCCGACCTTGAGGCTGGGGAAAGGCCCAGAAGTTATATGAGCCTGAGCTTTGCCCAGAACTTTAATAATACAGGGAATGGGAATGAATATTACAGGGCAGATCGAATCACCCTGTTATTGGGGCACCTGTTCCTTGAAAAACTGGATACAAAGATTGAAACCTATTTCCAGAAAAGCGCTTATGAAGATGATCTTCAAAACCGGGATGATGATACCTACGCCCTTTCCGGGAGTGTGGCCTATTTTGTCAATGAATGGGTTACACTGACCCTGAAATCCGGGATTGAATCAAGGGATTCTTCAGTTGCTGCAAATGATTATGATAATGCCTTTGTGCTGTTTAAATTCACCTTTAACTATGACCTGGGAAGTAAGTAAGATGAAAAAAAGTTTTGTATTAATTTTCTTTTTTATACTATTGACGGCGACCAGCGGCTTGTGTCAGCCAAACGGCTATCATGTCGGCCCAAGGGATATTTTAAGTCTTTCCATCCATGCAGGCGGAGTGGAACAAGAAAAAATCGAAGTCACGGTCTCTGATCAGGGAAAGATAAATGTACCCTTTATCGGTTCTGTCAAAGCGCAGGGGCTCACCTTGTCCGACCTGGAAGATGCTATACGGATACCCCTTGAAAAAGATTTTTTTATCTCACCCCAGATCAATATTCAGGTAAAAGAATACCACAGCATCAGTTTTTTTATCTCTGGTGCGGTTAAAGAACCCGGCAAATATGAAATGACCTCTTCCACGGATTTTCTTGAACTGATTGCAAAAGCCGGCGGGGTTTTGACTGAGCGCGGCAGCATTGCCTATGTGCTTCGTGAGAATCATGATATTGACCTGACCAATCCTGATTCAGCCAAAGAAAGCGTCAAGGAAGCCATAAAAGACAGGGAAACATTAAAAATCGACTTGACCCGACTCCTGGATGAAGGGGACATGACCCATAATATCGAATTGATTCCAGGGGATATTATCTATATTCCCCATTCCTCCAAACTGGATCAGGCGGTTTCAAAAATATATGTGGAAGGCCAGGTTAAAAAACCGGGAGTATATGATTTCCAGCCGGGAATGACTGCCATGGCAGCCTGTATCATGGCCGGCGGATTTGACAAGTATGCCGCCATTTCACGAACAAAAATCATCCGCACTGCAAACGGCAAGCAGGAAATTATAAAGATTGATCTTGAAAAAGTCACAAACGGCAAAATTTCAGATATCCCCATTAAACCCGGTGACCGAATCCACATCCCTGAAACATGGTTGTAAGGAGAACCAATGACGCGTCCAACACAAGAAGAAATCCATCTGTCCGACTATCTGAATGTTGTGCTGAATCGGAAAGGAATCGTCCTTTCCTTCCTGTTTATCACGGTGGTGGTGACGGCAGTGTTCACCTATACGACAAAACCGATTTATCAGGCATCTTCAAAGCTTGTCATTGGATCGGATAACAAGATATCACCCATTTCCGGGCAGGCATTCGGCATTGAAAGTTTTTATGCTGAAGAAAAGAATTTTAATACTCATTTCAAGCTGATCACCTCCAAGCCGGTTTTAAAACTGGTGGCAGATGAAATTGATCTGACTTCTGATTCTGAAACCGAAGATCTGGAATCCATCAATCCCCTGATGCGGTATGCGTCAAGGTTAAAAAGCAATATCAAGCTGATCAAAAAAACGGTGACAGACTATATCAAACAGTTTCTGCCGTCTGATCCCGTAACAAAAGACACCCCCATCTTAAATCCACAGGACAGGATATATTCAAACCTTTTATCACGGATTACGGTAACTCCTGTTGAGGAAACACGGATTATGGAAATTTCCGTCATGGATACTGATCCTGTGCGAACCAGGGAAATTGCCAATGCCGTGGCAAATAAATATATTGAGTTTGATCTGTCCACCAAGCTTAAATCTTCTACAGACAAACTCTCCTGGATGACCAATGAGCTTTACAGCGTTAAAAAGAAATTGGAAGATGCTGAAAAAGAATTTATCGACTACAAGCAGGATGAAAAAATGTTTTCCATGGAAGGCAAACAAAACGTCATCAACCAGAAAATCGCAAATTTCAACAACCGATACCTGGAAGCCAGAAACAAAAAGCTGGAACTGGATACAAAACTCAAGGAACTTGAATCCGTCCTGGGAGATGATAACAACATCATGCAGATCAAATCCATGGTGGATGATCCCATTATAAAAGATCTGTATTCCCAGCTGACAACCCTTGAAATAGAAAAGGGTCACCTGGCAAAGGTCTACAGGTCAAAGCATCCCAAAATCATCCAGATTGATTCCAAGATTGAAAATACCGCGGCCAAGCTTAAGATCGAGCTTGAAAAGCAGTTGAACAGCATCAAACGGGAAAGAAATATCCTGGCCAGCCAGGAAAACGAGATGAAAAACCAGATTGCCAAGTTTGAAAATGAGGCCATGCAGACCAGCGGAAAAGAGCTGAATTATAATATTCATCAGCGCAATGTGAATACCAGTCAGCAGCTCTATGATATCCTGCTGACCCAGATCAAGGAATCCAATATCCTTCAGTCCAGTGAAGCCTCCAACCTGACCATTGTTGAAACCGCAGACATTCCCGAAGAACCGATCAAGCCCAATAAGAAACGAAACTTTCTGCTCAGCATTATTCTGGGACTTTTTGGGGGGATCGGCCTTGCTTTTTTCCTTGAATACCTTGACCAGACCATTAGAAATGAAGAAGATGCTGAAAAATTCCTGGGGTATCCTGTTCTTGCCATTGTACCGGATGCAGACACAAAAAGCTCTTCATACGGAGGATATTAAATGCTGAAACTCTTTAAAAAACAGACTGAAAAAGACACCCTGTTAAGCCAGTTTCCGGTAAAATCCGGATATGCAGAATCTTTTCGGACCATGCGGACCAATCTGCAGTTTACTTCCATGGACAAGGATTTAAAATGCATCTGCGTGACCAGTGCCACGGAAATGGAGGGAAAAACCAATACCGCTGCAAACCTTGCCTATACCATTGCCCAGACAGGACAGCGGGTATTAATGGTGGACTGCGACTTGAGAAAACCCGGTCTGACAAAACGGTTCGGGCAGGAAAAGACGCCCGGATTAACAGAACTCATCAGCAAAAAATTAGGGGCGATTATTACTGAAGGCGCCATTGCCGATGTCCGATTAAACGATTTGATCAAATTAAATAAACTGCAGAAAAGAACCGGGATCCTGTCCATCAGCGATGACATCAACCAGGTGGACATCAGTTTCTGCAACGGCAGCCTGGCAGATATTTACTGGAAAAACAGGCCGGAAAAACAAAAGCTGGCCTCCAGTCTGATCAGCAATAATCTTTTAACAAAAGAACAGGCCCAGACTGCCATCGGCCACCAGAAAAAATCGGTCCAGAAACTCGGCACCATCCTGACCACCATGGGCATGATCACCAGGGCTGAATTAAAAAAACACTTGTCCGTGCATATTGTAGAAGCGTTTAAAACTGCGGTATCCATGTTTGACGGTAAGTTCACCTTTACCAGTCTGCCCGTCAGCAAGATTGACACCACCATTGAGCACAATGTGAATTTTGACAAACTGTTCCGTGAATTTCTTGATGATGAAAATCAATTCCCCTTTCTGACAAAAACAATTGAATCCATGATTGTTAAAACAGACATGGAAAACCTTTACTTGCTGCCCTCGGGCAAAATCCCCCCCAATCCTTCTGAAATGATCTGTTCCGAAAGGATGCTGTTCGTCCTGGAACACGTGACCCATGCATTTGATTTTGTGATCATTGATACCCCGCCGGTTCTGCCGGCCAGCGATGCCATGATGATTGCACCGAATACTGATGGAATCCTGATGGTGGTCATGGCCAATAAGGTTAATAAAAAATATATCAAAGATGCCATCAGCCAGCTTGAGACGGGAAAAACAAAAATTCTCGGACTGATTCTGAACCGTGTTGATGTGACAAAAGAACGCTATTACCGATACTACAGGAAATACTATACCGCCTATTATGGAAAACCCGAGGGTGAGTAGATGTTTTACTGGGAAGGGGACTCATTTTCATTGTCTCTCTTAAATAATTTTTAATAAAAGAATTCTTTGCATTGAAATTAATTTTTCTTTTATATAGTATCGTTTATGGTATTTTTTTGAATATTCAGGATACATAAAAATGAACGACATCGCCCCGGACGTTATTTATAGACAGACTGAAAATGCACTCATAAAAGAGATTGAGGACGAGTTGATTATTACAATCTTAAAAAATGAAGGTTTTCAAAGTTCTGATAATTTAATTTATACGACAAATAAAACCGGCAGTGTTATATGGAAACGTATCGATGGGCAAACCAAACTCAAAGATTTAATAAAAACACTTTCTGAAGAATACAATGCCTCAGCGGATATCATCGAAAAAGATGTTACCGCCATCGTCAAGGACTTCTTGCAAAAGAACCTCATTTATCCCATTTAATGAGTGTCAATGTTAAATATTATGCGGTAGCCGGAATAACCATCCAGGTTAACTCAGATTTACCCATTACTGAAAACACTTTCCACCCCAGGTTCAAGCTTTTTGAAGTAGATGGTCCAGGTGTGGATAATGTCGTTATACATCATCATTTTTACCTGCCTGATCCTCTTTTAAAAAATCATGATTCTCAAAAAAATGAAATCTATAAAAAAGACCAGTGGCAAATATATAAAACAAATGACGCCTGGATCTATAAATTTCACCCGGTTTTTCCAGATGATCCCGATCATTCCGCTGTGGGAATATTTAATCTAAATCATCGCCATGTGGACATCTATACCTGTGATATTGATAAAGTCAAATATGCAAATCATCATTTCAATGCATTAACTCTTTTTAATTCAGATCAAGTTCTCTTTTCCAAAATTCTCAGTGACAGGAATGGATTGATCATTCATTCAAACGGTTTTGACATGGATGGCAACGGCATCCTGCTTGCCGGAAGATCGGGTGCTGGGAAAAGCACACTATCAAAAATGTTAAAAGCCGACAACATGAAGATTCTTTGTGATGACAGGATGTTCATTGCAAGGCCGGGAACAGATTTTTGGATATATGGCAATTGGTGTCATGGCAGCGTGCCCGATATTTCTCAAGGATCAGCTCCTTTAAAGGCGATCTTTTTTTTAAAACAGTCAAAAACCAATCAGATTGTTTTATTCAAAGACGTCAGTGCCCTTATCCCTCTATTAATGAAAAGTATTGTCAAACCTTTTCTGGACAAAGAGGGTTGGGATAAGACCCTTACGACGATTAAAGATTTAATTGAAACTATTCCATGCTATCAATTAGAATTTGATTTATCCGGCAATATATGTAAAAATATACGCAATTTGATTAATTAACCCCTTAGGGCCACCAATACTAAAAAATGACGGTTGATCTGAATACATGTTATAAAGCTTTAAAAGACACTGTTACAAAACAAATTGAAGATGAACTTCTTATTGTTCCCCTTGTTTCAGGAATAGGTGATCTGGATTCTGAAATGTTTTCTTTAAATAAAACAGCTGCTCTTGTCTGGGAACGTCTTGACGGAATTACTTGTCTTGGCGATCTTATTCAAGATATTTCCAAAGAATTTGAAATTCCCTATAATACTATTCAAGCAGACGTTGTTGATCTTGTGGAGAATCTTTTAAAAAAAGGGTTGGTCACTGCAGCTTCATAATTAAAGCAACCATGCTGAATAAATTTGCTGAATAAATTGTTAATGTCAAAAATAAGTTTTTAATTATTTAGATGTGGCATATAATTTGCTTTAACAATACTTAAAATATATTACTTGGAGGATAAATAATGACTACTGAACTTAAACAATGGGAAAAACCCCGGATCAGAATAATTTCAACCATCGAGACAAATGAAACCGTTCTGGTTACCCAGTCCGGAGGCCCTTTTGGCTCAAGCTCCAGCAGCAATGACAATACTCATACACCTGCTGAATAGTTTAACACAGGCAAAACCATTTAAATTTGACCGGAGAATTAACATGAAACATAAAACCAGCATCTTTTTAGTCTTTCTCTTATTATTGGGATTCAGCACTGCACAGGCAGGCACCATAACCTATGAATCCTTATTTGGGACAGTTCTTCATAACAACAGTGACAATATTGGTTATACATTTGAAGGGACTGTGAAAACCCCTGCTGATGTTGGTGAATTTCAACTGACTTCAATCCCGGAAGTCATCAAGACATTCGGGTATTGCGTAGATATTGAAACCCCAATTTGGCAAGGCTATACCTACGAATACAAACTGTTTGACCTGGCCGATCTCCACAACGGCTATCAAGCCGCATGGCTGCTCAATAGATGGAACAATACCATTGATGAAGAAGAAGAAGCCATTGCATTGCAGCTGGCCATTTGGGAAATCTTATATCAAGATGATTTTGAATATGATGACCAGACAACATCCAGTGATGTAGATACTTTTTACACGACTTACATAAGCTCATTTACAAATAGTTACAACCCTGATGATATTGCCGGTCTCCGTTTCATGGGGGCTGATCTTTATATCATAGACCCTGATACTCAAAAAATTGTTGATGCCCAGAATATAATTGTTCAAGTCGTTCCCGAGCCTGCCACCATGATCCTTTTTGGCCTCGGACTCCTGGGACTGGGTGCTGTTGGAAGAAAACAATCATAGATAAAACAAACAATTCAAAAGAACAGATTAAGACAGAGGGTGTTGAATACTCTCTGTCTTTTTTTTTTGTTTTATGTATAATCATGCCTGATGACTCCAAACTCCCTAAATACCAAGCTTAAAAATGCCATCCGGATTGACCGGGCCCTGAAGTTTGTATGGCAGGCATCGCCTTTATATTCAATACTTTCAGGATTTATTGTTCTTGTTCTGGGTGTCCTTCCTCTTGCCTCCTTATACCTTATCAAGCTTATTATTGATTCTGTCACCGGGCTTGACTTCAGTCCGGATACAAGCCTGCTGGACCAGGATTTTTCAACCCCCCTTCTTTATATTGGAATGGCATGTGCCATCGGGATCTTTACAGCGTTTTTCAATTTTTTATCCGACTATATAAAAAAGGCGCAATCCCTTATTGTTACAGATCACATGTTTTGTGTGCTGCATGAAAAATCCGTACAGGCAGACCTGGCCTTTTATGAATCCCCGGAATACAGGAATACGCTTTTCAGAGCCCAGAGAGAAGGGCCTTACCGGCCGACAAGCATTGTGAACAACCTTTTTATTGCAACTCAGAGCGGGGCCTCTTTTGCAGCTGTGTTCGGTTTATTGTTCCTGTTCAACCCTATTCTTTCCATAACCCTGGTTGCAGCGGCGGTACCCGGCGTTTTATTGCGCTTGAAATACTCTGAAAAAATCTATTCCTGGCAGGAAAAAAGGACGGAAGATGAGCGCCGTGCCTACTATTTTCACTGGATGCTCACAGGAGATGCCCATGCCAAGGAGTTCAGGCTTTTTAATCTTGGAAAGCATTTTATTGACCAGTTTAAATCCATTAGAAAAATATTAAATAAAGAAAAACTTTATTTTGAAAAAAGGCGGTCCCTGGGAGATTTCATTGCCCAGTCAAGCTCAACCCTCGCGGTTTTCGGGTCCTTTGCCTATATTGCCTTGAAGACTGCCCAGGGAACGATTACCCTGGGAGACATGGTCATGTATTTTCAAGGATTCCAAAAAGGGCTTGGATTCTTAAAAACCCTTTTGGAGAGCGGTGCTCAGATGTATGAGGATAACTTGTTTCTGTCGCATCTGTATGAGTTTTTAACGGTAAAACCCCAAGTTCTTGAACCCGAACTCCCCTGCAATGTGCCAAAAAAAATCAGCGAAGGCATTAAATTTAAAAATGTGAACTTTTCTTACCAAAATAGCGTAAAAAATGTGCTAAATTGTGTAAACTTTTCCATAAACCCGGGCGAAATAGTAGCGCTCGTGGGAGAGAACGGTTCCGGCAAATCCACAATTGTAAAATTATTAGCCCGGCTCTATGATCCTCAAAGCGGTGATATTTTTCTGGATGGGCAGAATATTAAAAACTTTAAAACAACGGATTTCAGGAAAAAAATCAGTGCTGTTTTTCAGGACCACATAAAATATCAATTGTCAGCCAAGGAAAATATCTTTCTGGGAGATACGGAACAAAAGGACAACATCAGCGGTATTAAAGAAGCTGCAAGACAAACAGATGCAGATAAGAAAATATCCAGCTTTCCCTCTGGTTATGATACCATATTGGGCAGGTGGTTTAAGGATGGTGAGGAATTAAGCATCGGTCAATGGCAGATGGTGGCTATCTCAAGAGCTTTTTTCAGGAATGCTGAGATTGTTATCCTGGATGAACCGTCCAGCGCCCTGGACCCTAAAACAGAAATGAATATTTTTTCCAAACTTAAAAAGTTAATAAAAGGCCGTGCCGCCTTGGTCATCAGCCACAGATACTCAACCGTTAAAATGGCAGATAAAATCCTTGTTCTGGATAAGGGGCATATCATAGAGCAGGGGTCCCATGAGGAACTCATAAAAGAAAACGGAAAATATGCAAAGTTGTATAACACGCAGGCAGGTGGTTATATATAATCAAGTTCTGACATTTTTTGTCACACTATAAACCCTTATTTGCCAAACAGGCCGACAAAACTCCCTGCCACCCTTTTTTTAAGTTGAAATAATTTTTTAATGCTGTATCATTTAAAACTATTCCATCAAGCATTCGAACGGAGACATTGCAGTGAAAAAACGAAGTTGTGAAAGGTTCAGTATTCCAGGCACTACACTTTTCTATAAAAACAAACCCCGTTTTTTCGGCAAGAGTCGATATTCCAATGACTATTTTCCGGTTATCAATATGAGCAGGGGTGGCGCCAGCTTTTTATGCGACCAGAGACTCAAAGCCGGGACCCTGCTCATTGTAAAAGTCAATATTCCGGGAGTCGAAAAAGAGCCTGAAATCATTGCCGACGTCAAATGGATATCTAAAAACCCGGAACAAAGCTATAAATACCAGACCGGGATTGCTTTTATTTCCTATGGCGACGGGAAAAATGAAAACTCAAGAGAAATTCTTTCCCTTTTAGAGACATTAGAGGAGAAGTCCAATACAGTTTGATAGAAGTATTTTCCATAAAATTAGGTAATATATGTTATAATTTATTACCTTTATTTCCTAATTTTAAGGTTAATTATTATAAAGCCCTGATAATAAAAGCGCTTCGGCTCTGGCACACTACTTGCTAAATCTTATTGCATGGTGTATGACAAAACAACAGTGGCGAAAAACAGGAGAGATAGAATGAAAACCATATTGATAACGACCATATTGATCATCGGCCTGATGGCCTTCTCATATCCCGGTTTTGCAGAAGAAAATGTCTGGGAAAAAGATTTTGTACACGCCCTTCAAAAAGGGAAGGCGAAAACCACAGGACAGGCTGAAGGATTGGGGTATACTCCCGCAGAAGAGACGGTGTTGGAAAATGCAATCAAACAGGCAATGGACCTTAAAGCGCCTCCATGTGAAGCAATGAAAATTGCCGTAGACCTTAAGTATAGTCCATACTCTGTTATTAAAAATGTTTTTGCTCATGGTGGCGAAGTAGATTTAAACCAGCTGTGCATGTGTGCTACAGAAAGCGGAATCAATAAACAAATTGTTGCCAAAGCTGCTGCAGATGCAACATCTTCCTTAGGCACCCCTATCTTTCCCCGCGATGAAATCACGCAAGCACAATGTTTAAGAGAAATTGGGTTGGGCTATACGCCGTTAGCAACCATACCTCGCATTATTCCACCGCCGCCGCCTGTACCGGTTTCTGTTGCAAGCCCGGCAACATAGTCGGAAAAAATTACCAAAAAGCCATGCTACTCAAGTAGCATGGCTTTTTTTTATTGACATTATATCTTTGTAAATATTAAGCTGCTCAAAATTCATATTA
>JAHJLN010000036.1 GCA_018821715.1 Pseudomonadota bacterium
CAGGTCCTTTATCCAGATTTTCGGCCGGGCGGCCAGGAATGTATTCGGCCGGGTGATCATGTATGCGGAAAAAGAGACCGCCTCAATGAAAAAAGCTGTTTCTGAGACCAAACGGCGCCAGAAAATCCAGAAAGCGTATAATGAGAAGTACCATATCGTGCCGGCAACCATCCGG
Organism: Pseudomonadota bacterium; assembly: GCA_018821715.1. Lineage (GTDB taxonomy): Bacteria > Desulfobacterota > Desulfobacteria > Desulfobacterales > Desulfobacteraceae > Desulfobacula. Next base: position 176 of record JAHJLN010000036.1, read on the forward strand.
AAGTCGATTAACCTGTTTGATTATTCAACCCATGACATGGGCCCTGTCATCGAAGGGACTGTGGATGAAGATATCATGGCATATGACGGAGAGCAGTTAAACCTGGACGATATTGTCAAAGATCTGGAATATAAAATGAAGCGTTCAGCCGAAACTCTTGAATTTGAAAAAGCGGCTGAATACAGGGATAAAATCAAAGCATTAAAGGCCATGAAACGGTTTTGATTTATATGACAAGCCCGATACTTGAAAAATACCAGCAGATTCCCCACAGTCCCGGGGTTTATCTGATGAAGGATGCCAAAGGCAAAACCATTTATGTGGGCAAGGCCATTGATCTTAAAAAGAGGCTGTCATCTTATTTTATTAAAAAAAATAATCATGATGCAAAAACAGCGGTCCTGCTTGAAATGATCAAGGACTTTGATATTGTTATCACTTCCTCAGGTCATGAAGCCTTTATTCTTGAATCAAACCTGATCAAGGAATACAACCCCAAGTATAACGTGATTCTTAAAGACGGTAAAAATTATCCCCTGCTCAGGATTGATATGAATGAGGCTTTCCCCGCCATTCAGCGGGTCAGAAAAATCAAGAATGACAAGGCATTGTATTTTGGTCCCTATTCTTCAAGCCTGAGCATGAACCGAACCCTTAAACAGATTCAAAAAATCTTCAAGCTCAGAAAATGTAAAAACACCCAGTTTAAGAACCGGTCAAGACCCTGTCTTAATTTCCAGATCAAGGCCTGTCTCGGGCTCTGCTGCAATGACGTGTCGCCCTTGGAGTATAAGAAACAGGTGGCTGATGCCGTTCTTTTTTTAAAGGGAAGATCACATCAGGTAGTAACAAAACTCAAAACCCGGATGACGGACTATTCTTTGGCTCAAAAATATGAAAAAGCAGCCCAGATTAGGGATACTATCTTTGCTGTTGAAAATATCATGGAAAGACAGGTTGTGGTCAGCCCGGACATGAAAGACCGGGATATCATTGCCGTATCATCAGCCAGGGGCCGTGCAGTGATTACGGTGATGATCATTCGATCCGGGCTTCTGATCGACACGGCCCATTATCCTTTTGATCTGGGGTTTAAGGAGCCGGATGAAATTGTATCTGCCTTTCTGGAACAATATTATCAAAACACAGGATTTTTGCCTTCCTTTATCCTGTTGAACCGGGAAATTGAAAACAAGGCGTTTTTAGAACAGGTGTTTACACAAAAAAAAGAAAAAAAGGTGAGCATCCATGTTCCGGCCCGGGGTGAAAAAAGACGGCTGGTTGAAATGGCCCAGGTGAATGCGTTACGGGAACTTGAAAAAATACTGCAGAAAGAAGAAGCGGAGCGGGCCGCCATCCTGATGCTCAAGGAGCTGCTGGGGATGGAAAGACTGCCGTCAAGAATTGAATGCTTTGATAATTCAAATCTTTCAGGACAGGACCCGGTTTCTTCCATGGTGGTGTTTAAAGACGGAAGGCCCTATAAAGAGGGGTATCGCAAGTTCATTATCCGCGATCTTGATTTTCAGGATGACTATGCTTATATGTTTCAGGTTTTGAGCCGGCGGTTTTCAAAAGATTCGTCTGAAATGGCATACCCGGACCTCCTGGTGGTGGACGGCGGAAAAGGGCAGCTTTCAATGGCCATGGCCGTGTTAAAGGAACTCAATATCCAAGGCCGGTTCATGACGGCAGGTCTTGCAAAAAAGAATGAAGCAAAAGAAGAGGTGTTTGATAAGATTTATATCCCCGGGCGATCCAACCCGTTAAATACAAGTCAGGCAAAAAAGGCGCTGTACCTCCTGCAGCAGATCAGGGACGAAGCCCACAGGGTTGCCGTTACCTTCCAGAGAAACCGTCGTGAAAAACGGGCAGGGCTTTCAGCGTTTGATACCATTCCCGGTATCGGGCCAAAAAAAAAGAAGGTGTTGTTAAGGCATTTTAAAGGTGTTGCCGGAATAAAAGCCGCTTCAATTGATGAAATTTCAGCGCTTCCGGGAATGACTGAAACATTGGCACAAGCCCTGATACAGACGCTTGGCAGAAAAGAGTGATGTGTCCATGATATGGATTTGTTTTTTTCCTTAAAAAATTCCTAAAAAAGTAGTTGAATTTTATCGTAAACCTGATAAAGATGAACAACATAAATCGTTGAAACTGTATTCAAAGTTAATCTATTTCTAATTGTTGTTAACATGCTGAAAAAAGCTCTTTGATTTTGCTTGTTTTTTTTAAAATAGAAGTGATTTGGGAGTTTCATCCAAATGGCAGTGTCAAAAGTGTATAAAGCAGGTTTGGATATTGGCTCCACAACTGCGAAAATTGTCCTGCTGGATCAAAATGATGCCCTTGTTTTTTCAGACTATCAGCGACATCATGCAAAAATTTATGAAACCGCTAAAATGTTCCTGCAGGATATTCTTGAACAGGACAAATCGTGTTGTCTTGATCTGAAGTTAACCGGTTCAGCAGCACTGGGGTCTTCAAAAAAACTGGATCTTCCCTTTGTCCAGGAAGTGATTGCAACCAATGTGGTCATCAAAAAACAGTATCCGGACGTGAGAACTGCCATGGACATTGGTGGTGAAGATTCAAAAATCATTTTTTTAAATAAGGATAAACCGCCGGATATCCGGATGAACGGAAGCTGTGCCGGCGGGACAGGCAGTTTCATCGACCAGATGGCCTCTTTGTTGAATATCACGGCCTTTCAACTCAATGATCTGGCCCGATCCTATGATCATATCTATCCTGTGGCTTCCAGGTGCGGTGTGTTTGCCAAAACAGATGTCCAGAATATGTTCAGCCGTAACATCCCCCATAAAGATATTGCCGCATCCATCTTCCATGCCCTGGCCATTCAATGCATCAATTCGCTGGCCAGGGGGGTGGATATAAAACCCAGAATACTGTTATGCGGAGGTGTGTTCACCTTTCTGCCCGAACTTGTGAAAATGTTTTTAAAGGTATTGAATTTTTCTGATGCAGACATGGTGATGCCCAACAGATCTGAATTGATACCGGCAATGGGGGCGGCCATGTTTGACAAATACCCGGTCAAACCCATCTTGGTCAAACAATTGATCAAAATTCTGGATAGGGAACTTGGAAAAACAGATCCTGTCAAGGATCGAATAGATCCTTTGTTTAAGAGTCAACAGCATTTTTTAAGCTGGAAGGAAAAGAATGGGACCGTTCGGGTTCAAACCTGTCCCATTGAAAACTATCAGGGACAGGACTGTTTTCTGGGGATTGACTCAGGATCAACCACCACAAAGATTGCTGTTATAGGGAATAATAAAGAACTATTGTTTTCCTGGTATAAAAACAATGAAGGAAATCCGGTAAAGTCTGTTATTGAAGGATTGATTGATTTCAGAAGCCTGGTTTTAAAACTCAACCCCAAACTGAAAATTGTAAGAAGTGCTGCGGCAGGATATGGTGAGGATTTAATCCAGGCCGCATTTAATGTGGATAAAGGCATTGTTGAAACCATTGCCCATTACACTGCGGCAAGGTTTATCGACCCTGAGGTCTCGTTCATCCTGGACATCGGCGGTCAGGATATGAAAGCCATTTTTATTGACCACGGGGTCATCCACCGGATCGAGTTGAATGAAGCCTGTTCTTCCGGGTGTGGTTCCTTTCTTGAGACCCTTGCCAATTCTTTGAATCACAGTATTAAAGAGTTTGCACACCTTGCCTGTCATGCAAAAAGGCCCTGTGATCTGGGTACCCGGTGCACGGTTTTCATGAATTCCAAGATAAAGCAATCCCTGCGGGAAAATGCAACGGTGGAGGATATCAGCGCCGGATTGTCCTTTTCTGTGATCAAAAACTGCCTGTTTAAGGTCCTTAAGCTCAATGCCATGTCTGAAATGGGGGATCATATTGTGTTGCAGGGCGGAACCTTTAAAAATCCTTCCATTGTCAGGGCTTTGGAACTCATGACAGGCAAAGAGGTGAAAACCACTCAAATGCCTGAACTGATGGGTGCTTTTGGAGCAGCCCTGGCAGCCCATGCGGATCATGCGGCTGATCCTGAATCGCCAACAGGTTTTCCAGCACTGACTGAACTGGAACAGATTGAAAATTATCACACAAACCAGATGACCTGCAAAGGGTGTGAAAATAATTGCAGGGTGACCCGGTTTGCTTTTCCCAATGGAAAATCTTTTTTTTCCGGTAATAACTGTGAAAAATATTATGGTGCAAAAGGGGAGCAAAATGACAAAGGGTTTGATTTTGTATCCTATAAGAACGATTTGATATTCAACCGGGACCTGTCTCCCCACCATCACCCGGTGTTGACCATCGGCATACCCCGATGCCTGAATATCTATGAAAATTTTGTCTTCTGGCATGCGCTTTTTACCGGCTGCGGGATCAATGTCCGGCTGTCGAGCCCCTCCACTGTCTTAATGAGCGAAAAAGGCATGGGAACGGTGATGTCCGACAATATCTGCTTCCCTGCCAAACTGGTTCACGGCCATATCTATGATCTGGCTCAAAAAAAGGTGGACAGGATTTTCTATCCCATTGTGGTGTATGAAAAAAAAGAATATGCACAGGCCTTGAATACTTACAATTGTCCTATTGTATCCAGTTATGCCGATGTAATTGAAAGTTCCATCCACCCGGCCCAGCGGTTTGGCATTCCCCTGGATAAGCCGGTGGTAACCTTTAATGATGAACTTTTGTTGAGAAAAACCTGTGTCGCATACCTGAAACCATTTGGCATCAGCAAAAAAAAGATTCATCAAGCACTTGATTCAGCCCTTGATGTCCAAAAAAAACTCAAGCGGCAGTTCCAAAAAAGGGCGCAAGCTATCATCGATCAAGCAGAAAAGAACCATTCCCTTCTCATTGTGCTGGCAGGAAGACCCTACCATTCAGACGGGCTGATCAATCATAAAATCCCTGATATTCTCACAGGGCTTGGTGCTGATATTATCACCGAAGATGTGGTGCCGTCTGATGGTGAGTCCCTCAAGAATGTCCAGGTGCTGACCCAGTGGTCCTATCCCAATAGAATCTATAATGCGGCACAATGGGTGGCCCAAAAACCGGATAACATTCAAATGGTTCATCTGAATTCATTTGGCTGCGGACCGGATGCCATTGTCATTGAAGAGGCAAAGGAAATTTTAAAAGCCGGACAAAAAAATCATACCCTGATAAAGGTGGATGAGATATCAAATTCCGGGTCTGTACGACTCAGACTTCGGTCAATGGTGG
>JAHJLN010000316.1 GCA_018821715.1 Pseudomonadota bacterium
AAAAAAGCGGTTATCCCCTGGCATTGACCAAATACAATGCTGACCAGGATGAACAATGTCTGCAAAAGATAATCACACAGATACAAAACAACCCGGTTGATATCATCTATGTTTTTGGCACTACCGCCACAAAGGCGGTCTTATTCAGGATTAAAGATACGCCTGTTGTTTTCAACATTGTCAGCCGCCCGGTTGATTCGGGCATCATTGCCAGCTGGCGAAGCTCTGAAAACAATGCGACCGGTGCCAGCAACATGGTCTCTGTGATCCACCAGTTAAAAACATTAAAAAAAGTAATTAATTATAAAAACTTAGGGATTATCTACAATCCCAGGGAACAAAATTCCATTATTCAAAGAAACAATGTAAAACGGTTTGAAACCCAGCTTGATTTTTCCCTCAAAGAATACAGGATCTCCCGAGAACAGGATATTTTACAAATCCTTCCCCAGATGAAAGATCAGGTCGATGCTGTTTTTCTCCCGGCTGATTCCATGATCAAATTTCTGGGAAAAAAAATCATGGCAGCGGTAAATACTTACCAGATACCTTCCCTGTCTTCAGTCGGGAGCATGGTTCCTGAAGACGGCGTCCTTTTAGGCTTTGTCCCTAAATATTATGAACTGGGCAGACTCGCGGCCCGAAAAGCCCTCAGGATTATAAACGGTCAAAAGCCTTCGGATATTCCCTCTTCTGTTCTTGATCACTATCATATTTCAGTGAATATGATAACAGCCACAAGAATCAATATCCAGATTCCCATGTCCGTTCTTGTCATGGCCAACCAGATTGTCAGGGAATGATGAAGCGTGCGGTTTCCGCCCGGAAAGCCTGGGGTATAACCGCACACTTTTTGTTTTACACCCTGTTTCATTTTCTCTAAGTCATATCTAAGATACTGAAATAATAGTCTCAAAAAAAATTAACGGTCTGGCACCATGATTGCTACTGTTTAAGCAGCATTACAATGGTACCACTAAAATCCATCCATCATTAAAGGGGGGGGCCTTATGAATCAATGCAGAACCAAACGATTATGGTTATTACTTATTTTTACTGCCGGAATGCTGGCGTTGGCCGGGTGTATGACTGCAACGCCCAAGCCCGGAGAAGTCTTTTCATGTGCCGAAGATTCCAATGTAAACAAGACGCTTGCGATAGAAGCCGCTCTGGAAAATTTTTCATGTGTTATTCAAAGGTATGAGGGGGCCGACACGCTTCATTTTAATGTGGCCGTTAAAAACATCAGCAATGAAGACCAGCGATTCAAGGTCAACATCTTTCTTGAAAACGGCAAGGCCGTGGGGGGGCTTCTTCCTGTAAAAACCAAAAATGGCCTGATAAAACCAGGTGATACTGCCACATTCACCTATCCGGTCACGGGGATGAATTGTGCGCCCGGTAAAATCGATCTTTTCATTAAAACAATGCAAAAATAATTTCAAATTCAGACAAGGAGATTATCCCAATGAAACGAACATACATCATCCTGACCCTTCTATTTTCAGCCCTGGCTTTTACAGGGACCTGTTTTGCCAAAACAACTTTCATCAGCATCGGAACCGGTGGAACCGGCGGGATTTACTATCCCTACGGCGGCGGCGTGGCTGAAATATGGTCCAAACATGTCCCCGGCATAAAAGCTGTGGCAGAAGTCACTGGTGCCAGTGTTGAAAACGTCAAACTCGCCCACAAGGGTGAAACGGTTATCGGTGAGGTCATGGGAGATGTTGCCGTTGCCGGTTACAATGGTCTGGCAAAATTCAACGGCAAAAAACATGACATTCTTTCCATGGCCATCATGTATCCCAATCTGCTCCAGGTGGTTGCCCTTAAGAAAAGCGGCATTACCAATATTGAAGAAGTACGGGGGGAAAATATCAGTACCGGCAGCCCGGGCAGTGGGACAAACTTTATGGCAGAAGCGGTTTTAACCGCACTGGATATCCCCCTGACATCCTTCAAGGACAGCCGCCTGTCATTTACAGAGAGCGCCAATGCCCTAAGGGACGGGACCATTGAGGTCGGTGTATGGTCTGTGGGACCGGGGACCAGTTCCATCCTTGATCTGGCGACGACTCACGATATCACGGTTCTGCCGTTTACACCGGAACAGACAAAAAAAATACTGGCTGCCCAGGCCACCTATGCCGGTGTAGACCTTGCCGGAGGCATCTACCGGGGGATTGACACAACGGTTCCCACCATTGGTGTCTGGAATGTGATGATCTGCCAGAAATCCCTTGACACGGAACTGGTATACCAGCTGTCAAAAGCATTATTTGAAAACAATGCCTATCTTAAAAAAATACACCCGTCTGCAGCCTATACCACCCCTGAAAACACGGTAAAATATTCTTCAATACCGCTTCATCCGGGAACCATAAAATACTTGAAAGAAAAAGGCATAGCCATACCTGAACATCTGATGCCTTAAGGAGAGAAACAATGATCAGGCCGGGTTTAATTATTATTGTCTGTATGCTTGGCCTGGTCCTGTCCCTTATCCTGACTGCCTTCTTGACCCCCGGCGGCCTAGAGTTGCAGGTGACCCTGGTAAAAGAAAAAAAGCCGATGCTGGTTCTGCCCCTCAATCCGGGAGAACGGTTCACCATCCATTATTATCACTCGGTTGAACATGCCCCCATCTGGGAAGAACACAGCATGGATAAGACAGGCAAACTGTATATTGAAGAGGAACGCTATAAAAAATTCGGTGCCGGCATGGGCAAAATGCCCGGTGTGGGCCGGATGGTAACAAAGGGAATATATGAAGCAATTGTTGATATGCACATGCCGGTGGGTGATTTCATTTTAAGGGTCGGATGCCGGGGGGTGGATCATACCATCATCTGGCGGGGCATTCGGTTTAATCTTTCCGAAACAATCCCTCACAAGGCTATAAAATTTTCCGGCCGCTCGGTGAGCATGCTCCAGCAATTATGGCGATCCCAAAGGTATTGGAACGACAGCCGGCTCCTTAATGCTGAAAACAGATAACGTCAAAGGAACACAATGGTTGAAACGACTACATCCGTTCAAGACAGGAATTGTACAGGGACTTCCGGTTTGGCACAAGCCCATCAAACCCTTGTTACCATCACCAAGTGGCTTGTCATGGCCATTGCCGTGAGCTTGAGTCTTTACCAGCTCTATACCGCAGGCGTGGCAGCACTGACTGCCCTGGTTCAGCGATCCATCCACCTGGGGGCTATTCTCAGCCTGACGTTTTTGCTGAAACCCGCGTTTCCAAAAATCAGAAAAGACAGGTTGTCCTTCCCCCTCTTCCTGGACTGGATTCTGGTGGTTCTGTCCGTATACTGCACCTTTTACATCTGCAGCAATCTGACAGCTATTTTTGAACGCCAGGGAGACTGGCTGTTTCAGGACCGGGTTGTCAGTATTATCGGAACCCTTCTGGTACTGGAAGCCTGCCGCAGGGTCATCGGATTTATCATGACGGGAATTTGTACCTTAAGCATTGCCTATGCCCTGTACGGGCCCTATATGCCCGAACTGATCATCCACAAAGGGTACAGTATTGAACGGATTACCACGACCCTCTGGCTGACCACCGAGGGAATTTTCGGCCTTCCCATCGGGGTGGCTGCCACCTTTGTGTTTGTCTTTGTTCTGTTCGGGGCAATCCTGGAAACAACAGGGGGCGGGGCCTTTTTCATAGATATGGCCTATGCGCTGACCGGCCGCTTTTCAGGCGGGCCTGCCAAGGCCGCAGTAGTGGCATCCGGTTTCATGGGGTCGGTATCCGGGTCTGCTGTCGGCAATGTGGTTGCAACAGGTTCCTTTACCATCCCCATGATGAAAAAGGTGGGGTATCGTCCCCATATGGCAGGAGCGATTGAGGCCGCCGCCTCAACCGGCGGGCAGCTGATGCCGCCCATCATGGGGGCAGGGGCATTTCTGATGGCTGAATTTACCGACACAAGTTACCTGACCATCATCAAAGTGGCGCTGGTCCCTGCGATCATGTACTACCTGACCGTATTGATCTTTGTCCATTTTGAGGCTAAAAAATTCGGTTTAAAAGGCCAGGCCAAAGAAAACCTGCCAAAGATCACGACTGTCATTAAACACGGTATGCATTTTATTATTCCGGTCCTGATACTGATCTATGTCCTGGTGTCAAACTATTCCCCCATGATGGCCGGATTTATTGCCGTTGTCAGTACCCTTTTCATAAGTATCCTTGCAAATTTTATCCACTGGCTGGTGACAGATAAAAATACAACCAGCTTTGTCAGGTTCGGCATGAGCGAATTTCGCCTGCTTGTCAAAGCCCTTGAAAACGGAGCTAAAAACGCTGTCATGGTTTCCGTGGCCTGCGCGGCCGCCGGAATCATCGTGGGTATGGTCAGCCTCACCGGTATGGGACTTAAGTTCTCAAGCCTTGTCATCGACTTGAGTTACGGCATAAAGGCCCTGGCCATTCTCCTGATAGGCGGGGCCTCCCTGGTTCTTGGCATGGGCCTCCCGGTCACGGCAAGTTATATCGTTCTGGCCACCCTGGCCGGTCCCGCGCTCATGGATATGGGGGTTCCCATCATGGTCGCCCATATGATCGTGTTCTGGTATTCCCAGGATGCCAATGTAACACCGCCTGTCAGCCTTGCCAGTTTTGCAGGTGCGGGAATCGCCAAGGCCAATCCCATGAAAACCGCGCTCGCCTCATGGAAACTTGCCAAAGGGCTTTACATCATCCCCCTTGTCATGGCGTACAGGCCCCTTTTAGGAATAGGGGACACCTATGAACTGCTCCACTGGGAAGTGGTGTTTGCTATGATCACCACTTCCCTGGGGCTTGTTGCGTTTGCTTCAGCTCTGGAACGCTTTTTCCTGCGAAAGGCCACCCTTGTTGAAACCCTTCTTTTCTGGCTGGCCGCCATCGGGCTCTTCTGGCCGGCATACTGGGCAGATATTGCAGGTGTTATGGCATTGATCGCCGCGTGTGCGCTCCAGAAATTTTATTCCCAACCACCACCGATGCCAACCCCTCAAGCAGGTAGAAAAAATGACGAATAACTTGGACAAGACAATGCCGCTTAAACATGCCATCAAACAGTATGTAAAGGACGGGTCCCACATCTCCATCGGCGGATTTACCCTGAACCGGAATCCCATGGCAGCTGTGTATGAAATCATCCGGCAGAAAATTAAACATCTTCATTTGTATGCTCACTCCAACGGCACAGGCCTGGATGAACTGATTGGCGCAGGCTGCATTTCAAAGCTTGAAATAGCCTACGCCGGAAACGGGAAAGCCGCACCCACCTGTATCCGGTTTGCCAAAGCAGTCCAGGGCAAAGAACTTTTGTTTGAAGATTATTCAAATTATATGATGAGTTTAAGATTTATGGCAGGCGCTATGGGGGTGCCGTTTTTACCCACCCTTTCAGGATTTGGATCAGATATTCTGACAAAATGGGGATTTCCTCAGTCCCTGCGGCAGTCAGACCCCAAAATTGCGGATAAAAAACTGGTTGTCATTGACAATCCATTTGGCGACTGGGCCGGTGCATCACGGTTGGTACTGGTGCCGGCCATTAATCCGGATGTCACCCTCATCCATGTTCAAAAGGCGGATGCCATGGGCACCTGCAGTATTCAAGGCCTTTCATTTGCTGATATCGAACAGGTAAAGGCATCAAGGAACGTCATTGTCACTTGTGAACAGCTGGTCAAAAAACAAGACTTAAGACAAAATCCCGATCTAAATCAAATCCCCTTTATCCATGTATCAGCGGTGTGTCATGTTCCTCTGGGCGCTTACCCCACCGCTGTTTTTGGCCATTATGACTATGATTCCCAATATTTACGCAACTTTGCAATGGCTGCAAAAACCCAGGATCGTTTCAAAAAATATCAGGACACCTATATTTATGGTGTTAAAGATCATCAAGCCTTTATAGACATCATCGGAAAACAAAGGATAACTGCGATCACGGCAGACCCCAGAACCGGCTATTCCGTTAATATGAAAAGGGATTAATATGAAGACGGATCACCCCTATACCCCCAGGGAAATCATGACCATTATGGCGGCAAGAGAAATAAAAGACGGCGATATCGTTTTCAGCGGTACCGGCATTTCAATGCTGGCAGCCATGGCAGCCAAGAACATCAATGCGCCAGACAGTGTTATTTTCTTTGAAAGCGGCGCCATGGATTCCCTCTTGGAAGAGCTGCCATTTGCGGTTGCAGACCCCCGGATCATGTACTGGTCCGCAGCAAATTCCCGGCTGACAGATTCCTTTGCCACCATGCAGAACAGGATAACAGGAGACAGGGTCATTGCCATACTTGGCGCGGCACAGATAGATCGGTACGGAAATCTGAACACCACCTGCATTGGGGATTATTTTTGTCCTGACCTTCGATTTCCGGGAAGCGGCGGCGGGTGTGATGTGACAAGTTTTGTTCCCCGCTGTATCGCCTTTATGCAGCATGAACCGCGCAAATTTGTTAAAAAACTGGACTATCTGACCAGCCCGGGACAGCTTGCAGGCGATAATTCCCGGCAGGCCGCAGGCCTGCGGCCCGGCGGTGTCAGTGTCGTGGTCACCAACCTGGGTATCATGCGGTTTGCAAAAGATACCGGCAGGATGTATCTGGATAAATTCTACCCCGGGATCACACCTGAAACAATTCTTAAAAATACAGAATTTCACATGGATGTTTCAACGGCAACCCAGGCGGATCCGCCCACAAAAAAGGAACTGAGAACCCTGAGGGAAGACTGCGACCCCCAAAGACTGATTTTGGGCTGATACAGATATGCAGATCTTTTTGTTTCAACTTCTGAATGGATTCTAAAAATTCTATGTTTCCGGAAAAAACAAAATTGGAATGGCTGGATTCGTTTTCGACTATTTTGCAATGCTTCTCAGTAGCGGGCAAATGACAACACTCAACACCAGACTGGCAATAAAAGCCATGTCACTGAGAAACAGACTTGTACTGGCTCCGATTACAACAAACTTCGGGTCTTCCGGAAGACGGGTGACACAGGATGTCTTTGATGTTACAGTGATTGCCCAGGGAGGATGGAAAGGATAGTGACATTATCCCCAGTGATGAATGCCTGAAATGTTTTGCAACGATTGGCAAGGGTGATCCCATGGCCTGCAAGGTCAATAAAAATCTACCTGTTTAAAATAAATTATCTATTCTACTTTGGGTGGATTGATTTTGGTATCCAGGCTTTTAGCTTTTTGAGCACTTTCAAATTTCTTTTGTTTCAGCAGTTCCATTTTAGGAGAAATAAAAATGGCTGTTAATAAAATGGCTGTTAAAATCAAAAAGCTGCCGGCAATAACTAAACTGCGCCACCATCCAAATTTACCGATGCGTATCCAGTATCCTGAAAACATACCCATCAGGGGTATTATAAAAACCACATACCCGGGAGACATGCCCGTTGTCATCCATGCCTGGACAGCAAAAATGCACATCACAACACAGATGATGCAATTTAAGAGAAAATATACAACCCCAAACCCCTTGATGACTTTTGATAATTTGTCTTTATGGCTCATGGGGGGTTCTCCTGTTTACTATTCTTTGATCAACCGGACTTTAACCTGGTTAAGCTCTGTTTTAAGCTGTTCTGAACGTTTTGTATCCCCCATGGCAGTATAGATCTCTGATAACAGCTCAATGGTCTGTAAAAAATCCAGGGTCCGTGTCTTTTTATACAATGCTTTTGCTTTGTCATACGCTTTTTTTGTATATTTTAATGACAGGTTCAAATCATTTTTGTTCAAATATATCATCCCCAGTTCACTCAATATGGTTATCTCATCATTGTTCCAGCCATCTTTAACAATATTCAATGCGGTTTCAAGATGAGATATGGCTTTTTCATAGGCCTGGGTCATGGCGTAATACCTTCCGGCATCCATATGCGCGCGCCAGTAGGGATTTGCCTCATTTTCAGGTGATGCCCGGGTGATGGCAATGGCATCCTCCAAAAGCTTTTCAGCATAGGTTTTTTCATTTTTATGGTAAAAAACCGTTATGGCAAGTCTGTTAAAGTTTTTCGTAATTCTTGGATCGTCGGCGCCGTAAAGCTTGATCCTGATCCTTTTTGCTTCTTCATAATGGATGATGGCTTTCTTAAACTCCATCATATACACACGGAGGTAATCACCCAGTGCGTCATGGGCAGAAGCGGCCGCTTCACTGTCAGTTGAATACAGCTTTTGTTTTATCCTTAAAACAGAGTTTAAATATTTCTGGGCCATGGGCGCATGACACAGTTTATACAAAGAAGAAATATGTTCAAGTGTCAGGGCTATGTCATCATGAAACGGTGTTTTATAAACCCGGGTTTTTATCCATTCCGCCTTTTCATACTCAAGGGCAAAATCACAGATCTTATCTGTCTCCTCTTGTTCAAGCACATCAATGCGCAAAAGCAACTGTGCCCTTTTTATCATGGAAACGGCTTTTTGATCCAGGCGCTCTGCCTCTGCCAAAGTTTCATTTGCCTGGCTGGGTTGGGGAATTGCTGTTGCACCGACCATGAGGGCCAACGATAGGGTAACCATCCCCATGGTATGGCAGAGGTGACGGCCTGTTTTCATATGGATTCTCCTTTTGTCCTTGTCTGTATAATCAAAAACCAATAAAATTCATTCTGTTAAAGATAAAAAAGCCCTGTGGTTCATATACGCCACCACTGCTGGTACATATGCTCTGCTTATCCAAGACTCAGCCACACCCCATAGGTCACGCTGGAAAAAATTGTGCAGATGGATATGGCTGCAACTGCAAAATCAGGATCACCCCCGATTTCCTTTGCCATGATATAGGTCAGAGTTGCGGTTGGAGAAGCAAGAATAATCAATCCTGGAAGATAATCTTCAGGAAGTATGGAAAACCACTTGAACAATACAATGCCAATGGCAGGGGCCAGGATCAGCTTTAAAAAAGTTGCGATCAGGACATTAAGGAACCGGGGTTTAAATTTTTCAAAGGAAAGGGATGCGCCGATGATCAAAAGTGCCATGGGCAGAGCCATGCCCTTCAGGATATCCAGAGCCCTGTCAATGATGACAGGCATTGATACATTAAAAAAAGAAAAAACAATGCCTGCCAGTGCTGAAAGGATCACAGGATTGACCATGGTTTTTTTCAGGGTATCCAACAGTCCGGGACGATTGGTTTCGTTCCCGTTGTGGTATTGCAGCGCGATAACCGCAAGGATATTCTGCAGTATCATCACAAACCCTGCTATGATGGCGGCTTTTACAAATCCACTGTCACCCAGATAATAAAACGCAACCGCAAGACCGATATAGCCAAGATTGCCGTGAAACGAGCATTGAATAAACGATCCTTTGGATGATCTCGGCAGGGTTAAAACCCTGGTCGTCCCCCAGGCAACGGCTGTAATGATTAACACGGCGGCCAGCGTGATCATGATCACTGAAAGATTCATCTGAGTGTTTAAGGCAGCTTTTGAAATGGCACCAAAGATCATGGCCGGAATGGCAATATAGTATACCAGCCGGTTGGCCTGGCTTATAAAATCCGGTGTAAAAAATCCTCTCTGTTTTGCAAACAAGCCTAAAAAGATGATGATAAAAATCGGAACAATGGTTGAAATAATATTCATGACGATTGATCCTTTGTCTGCCACCACCCGATTGTGTTTCCGACCCTGGTAAATTCCATCTCTTCTTTTACTTCAATCTGCCGTATCCAGTCTGCAAGACCTGATGCATGATGGATAATCAAGGGGGTGCTGTGGGGGGGCAGAATGTCCAGGGACAATTGGTACATGCTGATGGTTTTATTGATCTCATGGGAAATCTGCGGGTTATCCCAGGGAGTGGGGTGGATAAATCCATGATTGGCCCCTTCCTCTTTCAGATAACCGAAATGCGCCGGGTATTTAGGTTTTAATGCTCTTATCGCCCGGATAGCATCCAGATTTGTCTGCCGGTCAACGCCTTTGTTCAGGTTCTTTAAAATAGTATCATCAAAAGATTCAAATCCAACAGACGACAATAAAATCCGAACATCGTTTTTTTGAGCAATTTCCAACGCTTTTTCCAGGTGTTTCAGTCCTTTTAAAAGATAGTCTGCCCGCAGGGTCAGGTTGATCTGGGATAATGTTATGGAAAGTTCATCCGCCAGATCAAAAATTGCTGCAAGTGAGAACAACGGGCTTTCATTAATCAGCTCAAAGGGTATTTTCCTTCCGTCAGGCCCTGCTGGTAACCACATCAATTGTTCCTTGATGGCGGTTTTATTTACTGCCCCCATATATCCTTTATCTGCCGCAACATCGCAAAAACTGCATCCTTTCTGGCAAATGGTGATAAAACCGGATTTCACAAGCCCCTGGGGATAATCAATTGAGATTTGGCATTCCTTTGCTGCATGCTGGCATCCGATCTGCTGCAATACCTGGGCGCAGGTAACGGATAAGGGTTTAAACGCACCATCCTTCAATACATAAAGGGTTTGCCAGTCCACTTTTGCAAGCCAGGCATCATCCCAGGGGATAGCGGGATTTTCAATCATCTGCCCATTTTCATCCAGACATAAAACCCCATCAAGTTCTGATATTTCCACATCCGGGTCTGAGGCTAAAATCGGGAGGATCTGCTGGGCAGGGCCGTGAAGGGCAAAGGTAAAATGATCGGACACGCCCCTGAACCGATGGGGATGGATCTGCCAGCCTTCTTCTCCTTTATAATCCGGTCCGGCCTGGGGTCCTGCAAGAATAGTTGTGGCCCCTTCCTTTTTTAATTGTCCTGCAAAATCAAACAGATCCTGTCTTCCCCCAAGGGATGAGAACCCCACTATTTTTTGCTGATCTTTAAAAAAATGGTCCAGGGCGGTTTTTAATTGGGATAGATTGTCCTGGTTTGTGACCCCGACAACGATGGCGTCAAAATCTGTATGATCATTGATGATGGTGGCAGCCATCTGGGGCCCTAGAAGCCCGTAGGATTCGCCTTTGAAATATCCTGTAAGGATCACCAGTTTCTTTGTTTTTTCTTTCATTTTAACAACATTATTTTTTATCTTTTGCTAAAAATAAAACTGCACGCTCCCGGACATTGCCTGGAGCGTGCAGTATAAACCAACTTTAGACCATATGAAAGCTGTTATAAAATTATGCTTCTTTCAGCGCAACCTTATGGCTTTTTTCATACAGCTTTTTTGCAGCATCCTGTTTTTTGAGGATGGCAACATCATCTGCATCAACATATTCAAGGGCCTTAATCTCACAAAATCTGACGCACTGGGGATCACCATCACACAGGTCGCATTTAAAGACCTTTCTGTCAATGGAATTAAACCCCATGGCACCAAACGGACAGACAGCCACACAAGACCTGCAGCCAATGCATTTGTCATAATCCACTTGGATTTTATTCAAGTCATCATTCCGGGAAATTGCGCTGGCAGGGCAGACGCCCATGCAAGGCGCATCCTGGCACTGCTGGCAGGCCATGGGGATGTAAACCCCGTCCATTTCCCATTTCATTACTCTGATGCGGCTTCTGGACGGGTTGGAACGTCCGTCATGTTTTACCGCACATACCAGTTCACACAACCTGCACCCTGTACATTTTTCAGGGTTTATCATCAGGACCTTATCCTTTGTTTCCATGATATACTCCTTTCAAACTCTTACAGCATATGAGTGGGTTCATTTTCCAACCCAAGCCGTTTCAGGGTTTTTGGTTTTGGGTTGCCTTTTTTGTCAAGTCCCTTGTGCACGTAGAATTCATCAATCATCTGGATGAATTTCTCTTTGTCAATGGTCCTTCCGACAACATCCGGCGCCCCTCTTCTTGTTGGTTCGTCAAAGTAGCGATGGTTGAGCATATCGCCTTTTTCAAGATCATCCCTTGTCAAACCTTCCCTTAAGTTGAAAAGTCTTTCTATCATGTTGCAGCGTTCTGAAATATCCCACAGCTCTTCAGGCGTAAATTCGAGTCCTGTGTTGTAAAACAGCACTTTGGGCCAGTCTTCAAAGTTGGGCAAGGTTGCCCCGAGAAACGTGGTGTGATACTTGCAGATCCCCAGGCAATCAACACCCATGTAGCAGTTTTCCTGCCAGAACACCTGCCATGCTTTTCCAATATATTCCGTATGCTCGGAAGATAAGGGGCCGTCATAGGGAACCGGGCTGGAATAAATTTTTCTCAATACTGCTTCCGGCAAATGATATAAATCAATTGCCGGACGGCTTCTTAAATGATCCGATCCCCTGGAAGCGGTTGCTATGTTCAGTGCCAGCCCCGGGGTTGCCCGTTCATCGGAATGGAGGTTGCTCATTCCCTTTACCTGAATCAGGTAATCAAAGGAATTTTTACCAAATATCTTGGAAGCCTGTATACCGCCGTTGGCAAGTGCATCAGCAACTTTTCCCTTTCTGTAGCAGATCCGTTCCACCATTTCCAGAAGGGCTTGGTCATTACCGAATCTTAAATCCAGTCCATCCGTATCTTTACTGGTGATAATGCCCACTTCATAAAGTTCCATTGCCCAGGAAATGATGGACCCGACTTCCAGGTTATCCATTCCATACTGATTCACCAGGTGGTTGCCCACCAGAACGGTTTCCGCACTGGTACAATCCGGCTCGCCGCCGAATGCGCCCTGGGAGGTGTATTCAGGACCTTCATCATATCTGCCTTTTAAGGGGCCGGATGGAATCCTGTATTGCGCACGACAATGAACCTGACAACCGAAACACCCTGTCATATGATAGGGTCCCATTGTATCTTCACAGATTTCATCTATTCTTTCGGGTTCAATATCATCTGCGTATTCACACTGGTTATACTGAAAATTCCTGGTGCGAACCCCGCCCCAGGAATTGGTGGCACCCCAGATCATGGGCGTGCCAAGGACTCCCTGGGTCTTGTTTACCTTTGCAGATGTGATCTGATCAATGAACCGCTTGTTGAACTCAAGGGCTTCCACAGGATGGGCGATCTTGATGTCCATGGTTCCCCTGCAGGCAATGGCCTTGAGGTTCTTGGAACCCATGACAGCCCCCATGCCGGTTCTACCGCCGGCATTTTTGATTCCGGTCATGACACAGGCATATGCCACAAGGTTTTCACCGGCAGGCCCAATGACAAGGGATTTAACTTCCTGGTCATTTAGCTCATCCCTGATGGCCCATTGGGTATCAGTAGTGGTTCTGCCCCAGATATTTTGTGCATCACGGATTTCAATTTCACCGTTGTGAATATAGAGATAAGACGGTTTTGTTGCCTTTCCTTTAATGACAAGATGATGAAATCCTGCCCATGCCATTTCAGGTGCAAAAAACCCGCCCATGTTACAGGAGCCCAGGAGGCCGGTAAGGGGAGACTTGGCCATCACATGGGTCCTGGCGGTTGCCGATGCACAGGTTGCTGTGAGGATACCACCGCTGACGATCAACGGGTTATCCGGTCCTAACGGATCACAGCCTTTTTCAGAATGATTTAGCAACAGGTATGCATCAAGTCCTCTACCACCGAGGAATTTTCGTCTGACATCAAGAGGAATGGGTTTGACCTCTATCTTTCCGGTGGTAAGGTCAATATATGCTATTTTTCGATCCAATGCCATATTATTTACCCTCCATCTTCTTTTTGAATGCTTCATCAGCCAGCTTTTTATTCACTTCCCAGACTGGACCACGGATTCTTGGAAAATCAGGACGAATCCATGCGACACGGAATTCACATGTACAAACCGGACATTTTACATGTTTGTCACCCGGTTTTGGTTCCAGCCTGCCCATACAGGTTGGATTATGGCATCTAAACTTACCGTAGGTTCTGGTTTTACGCAGACTTTCGGCACCGGACATCTTATTGGTATCAACTGCCATAGTGACCCTCCTTTGTTGATAATTGAAAAACTCAATAAATTCTCAATTTTTCGCGCTTACCCGATTTGAGCATCTATTGATAAAACCCCTAATTTTATATTGTCTTCTTCCTGGCAAACAGGATGTTCAACTTTATTATTGCATTTTAGTAAAATTCATAATAATGAACACAAATACAATAAATATTATTATGAAATGGTTGTCAAGCTAATTTTTAGCTATATTGTGAAATTTAAAGATTCATTATGGTGAACAATGACAAAAAAATATCAGGCACCAATTGTTAAAAAAGCTTTTGTTATCCTGGATGCGATCTCAAAAAGCGCTCAAGGACTGAGAATCAGTGAAATATCAAGCATGCTGGATATCAGCAAAAGCACTGTTCACGGTATTACCGCCGCTCTGGAAGACCAGGGCGCCATTATCCGCGATTCTGTTTCAAAAAGATATGTCATTGGCGTAACACTCATGGAGCTGGGAAAAGCTGCCTATGAAAGAATTGATTTTAAGAATGTCGCCCGCCCCATCATGGAGGCTCTGATGGAGCAATGCCAGGAGTCGGTTTTTTTAGGCGTCCGGAATGGTGACAGCGTTACGGTTATCGATATTGTGGAATCCAGAAAAGATTTTAAAATCACCTCCCCCATTGGAACGGCCCTTCCATTGCCGGCAGGTGCAACCGGGAAAATATTTTTATCTTTAATGGAACCAAATGACTTAAAAAAATATCTGCATTCAAACCCTTTGGTCAGGTACACGTCCAATACCATTGTTGATCAAGAGCAGTATGAGACAGAGCTGGAAACCGTCCGGAAACAAGGTTTTGCCACAGATGATGAAGAGTATATTACAGGTGTCAGGGCTGTTGTTGTGCCCATCAAACGATATGGTGCCTATAGACCTGCCATCTGGGTGGTTGGCTTTAAGGCTTCAATGACCCAAAAAAAGATGGCGGTCATTATCGAACAAACCATGACTGCTGCAGCTGCAATCAACAAAAAGCTGTCCATTCTGTCATCGTAAAGCCTCTCAACGTTATTCTGAGCTTGGAGAAAAATCAACCGTCCTGCCTGTGTGAATATTATGTCCTAGAAAGTTAAATTTTCCGTCAATATTAAAACTGAATCAAAGCACTTTTGAATCTTAAAAAGCATAAGAGACAGGATGACAAAAATCCAATTGTTGAAGTGAAGTTCAAATATAAAAAAAGATTGCATGTGTCTCTTTATTATGCCTATAGAAAGATTCTTCTTTAGATTCTTTAATACGTCTGATCAATGAAAGGAGGCCTATAATGAAAAAAAATGCTGTTTACTGTTTTGTTCTGTCCATGTTGTTTATCTGGCTTGCTGGAAATACCTGCAGTGCTGAAATTTCAGAAGAAGAAATCAAGGGGGCACAGCAGGCATTCAAATCATTGGGTTATGAAATTAATGAAATAGACGGGATGAACAATGAATCACTGACCCTTGTGATTAAACAGTTTCAAAAAGATAACAAACTCGAGGTTTCGGGTATTCTGGATAAAAACACCCAGGAAAAATACAATGCCAAAAATTTCCCACTGGCTGTGAAATTGAACAGATGTACTTTTGTTTCATTTGAAAATATCATGGAAGCCTATGGTCATAATACCTCTTTTAGAGCTCATGAGGGGACCATTGGGTTGGCATTGTTATTTGAAAAATATTTTGCAATGGGAATGAAAGTGCCAATTCGAAATTTTTCAATACAATACAAATTAAACGGAAAAAACATTCAAACAAATTGTGTTGGGATGAGCACAGGCATGGAGTCGAAAAGTGAATATACCAGCTGGACGTTGGAAACAAGAAGCTATACAAATACCATGCTGATGTATACGGGACGACCCTATTTTAAACTGCTTTTTTCAGTTGAAAAAGATGTTAAAGAGGTGACCGTGCTCTATAACAATGACGTCCTTGTACAGAATTTAAACATCGTAAAACAAACGGTAAAACCGTCAAAACATTTGTTGATCAAGGCTGTTCCGCCATCTGCATCAACATCTGTCAAACCAGTCCCTGCTCCCGCGCCAGTGTCCCCTCCTGCGCCAGCGGCAAAACCTGTGAAGGATAGCGGGGATGATATTATAAAGCATATTTACACCCATCTTGAATATAATGGATACAAAATTACACAACACGAAAAATACGTTGAACTGACCCATCCTGAAAAATGGAATTTTTCTATAAAAAAATATAGAGAGGGTGCGTTGATCAATGGAACCTGGACACCGAATGACTATTCAAAAGCCAACAGGCTGGAATATTTAGAATTTGTTAACTGGCTCAACAGCAATGCAACCGTGACCCGGTTTTATGAAGACAAAAACAGCGACCTGACGTTTGAATCCTGGATCAACAGCTATGAAAAAAAGAATTTTATATCTTTTTTTGAACGATTTACAGAAGATACCAGTGGTATTGACAAGGCCAAATATAAAGAGTTTTTAAAATTTGTAAAATAATACAATCCAGTCTATTCCCTTCAAAAAAAAGGGAATAGACTGGAATCCTGCCGCCATACAACATTGATGAAAATATGCTGCTGTTATTGAATAATTGAATCTGGCATAACTCTGTTCCATGATTCGCTTTATCTGGCAGTCTTTTACTGACCGAGGGATGCAATAAAATGCCATAGCCTCATCAATTGCCTGATAAAGACCATTGGAATTAAACTGGCTGAACAGGAAACCATTTCCTGTATTATTGTCGATATCCAGTTGGTCTATGGTATCATGAATTGCTCCGGTATTATGAGCTATAGGAAGGCTTCCGTATAAAGGACCAATCATTTGGGGAAGACAGCCGGGTTCAAATGCAGATGGCATTAAAATAAAATCTGAAGCGCCATAAGATAGATGCCAAAGGGTTTCATCAAAGCGGCACACGGCTACTCGGTTTTTCAGATTGAAGTTTTCAACAATCTCTCTCATGGTGTTTTGAAATTCCCCATCGGCAATAAAAACAATTTCCATGTACTGATCCCAGTATTTAGAAACCACATCATACAAAATTGTTGCAAACAACTGCGAACCATTTTGTACCCTATCCAGGCGGGAAGGCCAGAACAAAAGAGGTGCATGGGAATTTTGGATTAAATCAAGTTTTTTTTGAAGATACAGTTTGTTGGCGTTTTTCCCGTCAACATGATTATCCTTGTCATAATTGAGGAGAAGTGCGGTATCTGTTTCAGGTGAAAATGACAGGTCAGGCGAATTCAAAATTCCTGAAGCACAGCCCTGTTTCACTTTATTTGAAATTTCGGTTTGAATTGAATGATTGACCATTTGGTGTTTTCCCTTGCACGATCTCCCAAAGGAATCTCGGACTTGATGTATTGATATAATGGGCCACGAAAATACCGCTGGCAAGAAAATCAACGATATTATGCTCGCGGGATTCTTCATAATTTAATGGCAACCGCTCAAAAAAGAGGTTCTGCCAGAACAAAGCAGCATCTATCCCCTTGTCTTCAATAACGGACAACATGGTTTTACAGGTATGAGTGTTGTGAATGGTAAAAAGACACGGTATTCCAAACCATCTTGCCATGGCAGGTATCAGGCCGGTCATCCAGTCGTTGCAATGAATCAGGTCAGGCTGGACACGGGGAACAATTGTGTTGATAACTTCTCTCTGAAAAGCGATGGAAGCAATCAGATTTGTTTCATCAGAATCAGAATAAACTTCATTTTTATAAAAAAATGCCCGGTCTTCGGCAAGATGAATCCTTGTTTTGGAGGTTCCGGATCTTAAGATATTCATCTTTTTTTGAAATATCGGATCTGTATAGTTGTTGAACATTAAGCGATAATCCGGAAAGGCAACATGAACATCTATGCCTTGGGTAAACAGGGCATTAATAAGCGTTGCAGAAAAATCAGCCAATCCACCTGCCCTGGCACTAAGGGAGCCGGACATGGTACTCATCCCTTCAGGCAGCCGGGTAATTTCAGGCGTGACAAGTAGAATCCTGGGTCTTACAAAACCCGGTGGCATCTGACTAATTTTCCTTAAAGAAAGCCTTGAATTCAATTGTTAAATAATAATCACAGAATTTTCACAATTCCCATAAGGGCAATGAATATGGTTATCTGCTTCCAGATCATTCTTCCAGCCCACGCCATCCATGACATATCGAAATTGATATTTTTTATTCACATCAAGATTAATAGTTGTAGAAAACGAGCCGTTTTTATGCGGCTTCATCGGGGTAGCATTCATATCCCAACCGTTAAATTCCCCGACTACATTCACTGCTTTTGCCCCGCTACTGACCTCTTTTGGCACTCGAAAGGTCACTTTACATACAGATTTGTTTTTAATAAATTGCTTTTTAATGCTCATTTTCTCCTCCTATTTATTATAATGCTGACGTCATCCTGTATGATTTATACTTTAATGTTTGTATAAAGTTTTTTCTCACATTCAGGACACATGCCTCTGCCATAACGGATGTCTGAAATATCTTGAAAATACTGTTCCATTCAGGACCAATTTCCGTTATTATCTTGAATTTTTCTACAGGATGAACAAACCGGCAGTATCCCATTTAATCGTCTGATTTTCATGATATTTTCCTGGAGTTCTCTTATAAGGCCTGCCCTTTTCTGGCCTGATCTTTGTTTCTCTGTTACATCCCTGATTATGATCATGCATCAGTTGATGCTCCTGACTGTGGTGACCGGACTGCAGCGTACCTGTAAATGACGGCTTTTTCTTCCTTCCTTTTCAACCGCCATTCTGCAAAAGCCTGTCTCTCCTTTAAAAAAACGATCGATCTTTTAGCAGATAAAACGGCCGCCTATATCACGGTTACATTTTTTGCTGAAGGACCTTTTTGCCCTTGTTCAATATCAAATGAAACACGGTCTCCTTCTTTCAGGGATTTAAAACCTGTTGAATCGATAGCTGAGTGATGCACGAAAACATCCTTTCCTCCATCTTGTTTGATAAACCCAAATCCTTTTGAGTCATTAAACCATTTTACAATACCAGTAGCCATATTGGCAATCTCCT
>JAHJLN010000317.1 GCA_018821715.1 Pseudomonadota bacterium
GGATCTGGTTTTTAAATGAATTAACAAAAACACAAAAGAGCAAACAGGGTCAGGAATTGTTTAATCAAGCAGTTTCTTTTCTTGTCATGTATGTGCATCATCATTTTGGCATAGAAGAAGAATATATGAGACGATATGCTTATCCAGAGGAAAAATTCCATGGTGAAGAACACAGGCTGTATCTCCTTCGGTTAAAAGATTTCAGGGGAAAACACCGGGAATATTCTGATGAAGCGGTTTTGAAAATGGTTGAATCCATGACAGAATGGCTTTATTCACATATCATGGAGAATGATAAAAAATTGGGCAAATTTATTCTCAAGAAAGAACACCTTTAAATTATAAGACAACAAAAGAAAAAGCAGTATCTTTTATGCAGACATGATTTGCAGTCATAACCATAAACCATAGATTTTTTTAAATGGAAAGAATTTTAGAGTCAATCTCCCAGGGAATTATTACAGAAAGGGAATTATTCAATTTTATTGAAGATTTTCCTGCGCTTTTATGGCGTATCGATATAATCAAAAATAAGATAGAATATTTAAACAGCTATCAAATTAAAGGATTTGGACCCAAATCCGGGCATATCCTTCAAAACATGGATTTTAGCCGTAACGTTATTCTAAAAGAAGATATCCATCTTTTTTTACAGTTTATGCGGGCCATGCAGCATGGTGAAACTGCAGCCACCGTGTTCCGGGTTAAACTTCCGGAGGGCGGTATCGTCTGGATCAAGGTTACAGGAACGGCCAACAGGAAAAATCCCCGGTATTATCTGGGTTACATGCTGGATGTTACAGATACCGTTGGAATAGTGCAGGACATTATAGATGGTGAAACCATCACAGAAATAATGATAGAACAAGTTAAAAATCCCGTTATTCTCATTGATACTTATGACAAAACGGTTCTTGCCCAGAACCGGTCTGCCAGAGATCTTTTTTGTTATTCTGCAAAAGAATTTTTAAAGTTGAATTTTTCTGATCTTTATCACCCAAGCAGTGAACATTTTATTCACCAGATTTATGAAGAAATCATTTTTAAGAAAAAATGGCAGGGCAAATTAACCTTTCAACGGTTGAAAGAGTTACCGTTCATGGGAAGTGTGGTTATTCGCAGCCTTTACTTTGGCGGCACCCGTGTTTTTCAGATATCCATAAATGATGTGAGCTATGATGACAAGACCTTTCAAAAAATACAAACTGGATCCCCAAAAAAAAATGGCTTAAAGCAACTTGCTGATAAAAATTACCAAAAAAAATTAATTCGAAAACTTAAATATGAAAGTGATATGTCTGCAATCTTGCAAACTTTTTTGGATAACCAGTATGGGCATATGAATTTTGATTTTATTATTTATTCGGATGTTTATGAAAAAAAGAATAAAGTTGTCGTCTATACTGCCAGTAAATATCCATCCACCATACAACAGGGCGAGGTCTTTTCCTATGAGGGAACCATTGCACAGAATATCAGCCGGTATAATCTGGACTATCTGATTGTTGAAGACACATTTTCAAGCATTAAAGCCATAGACTGGGCCCTGTTTATTCCCCAAGGCCTGATGTCATATTTTGCCAAACCTTTTTTTGACCGCGGAATCATGCGTACTGTGCTGGTGCTGTGTTCAAGAAAAAAAAATATTTTTTCCGATGACTTTTTACCAGAGTATGAATTGCTTTATGAGCCATTTTTGCTTGGACTGACCAATTGGCGGAAAGCCAGAAGAAATAAAAAAGTCTGATACCCTTCCCCTGTTTTTTAAAGTATCCCCCTATGCCGACTGTTTGAATATTGGGCAAAAGGACATTCTATAATTGGTGCTACCAATTAGTGAATAATTTTAATTAAAAGTATTTTAATTATTCTATTGACAAAAATAATCTAAATATTTTAGTAAGTGGTAGTACCGAAATGGCATTAATCTTAAAGAAGCTTTGATCGGTAATTTATGAAAAAAGAACAGAAAGCGATAAAAGAAATCGTTGGTATAATTAATAGCGATGAAGTTCAGATCGGTTCTGCTCTTCCTTCTGAGAGAAAACTGTCAGAACGCCTCAATGTCAGCCGGAATACAATTCGAAATGCATTTCAGAAACTTGAAGCAAGAGGTATTATCGATATCCGTTATGGAAGCGGTTGCTATCTGCTTTGCAAGCATGGGTATGTCCAGGACTGGCTGGGAAACAGAACGGTGGATTCAATTGAGGAAATACCGAATCTTATTGAGGCACGTTATTTATTTGAGCCTTATGCTGTTTTTTTATCTGCAAAAAGAATTGAAAAAAACAATATCCACACACTTGAAAAATGCCTTATGCGGTTGAGCCAGGCAATTATTGCCGTTAAAAAACAAGCAGTTGCCAAAGAAGATGCAGAGTTTCGACGCATAATTTATTGCAGCAGCAAAAACAGGTTTGTCATTTTCACCATGAACCAGCTGATTACCAATAATCAATGTTTTTTTAAGATATTAGACCAAATGAATGAAATTGAGAAAGACAGGGTTTTTTCTGATTATGTCGGTATTTTAAAAGGGCTGGAACAAAAGAACGCGGTTTTGGTAAAAGAAACTGTTAAAGGCAATATCCTTCAAATGTGTGAATTATTAATAAAATATACAGATATACAACTTACCCAATTTATGAAAGATGCTATGGGAATGTGAGCAATGGGTTTAATTTTATTCATATAACAGGGAGGAGAGACTGAAAAAAAATCAATCAAAAGGCTGGAAAAGTGAATCAGGATGGCAAAATGGGGCGGTAACCATGAAGGAGCCCTGACTTTGATGAAGGAGGGAGAGAATGAAGACAAAAAGGCATAGGCGTAAAATTATTTTTTTGTTTACAGGAGTCGTTATTGTGATGGGCGGTTTCTTTTTGTTGGGAACAAAAAGTATTGTGCAGGCCCAACAAAAGAAAGTGAACCATGAACAGGCCTACAAACTTTATACAAAAAATTGTCTTGGCTGTCATGATTCAATCGCCGATCCGGAGAAATCAGGAAAGACTAGAGATGAGTGGTATATCGTAGTAAATGTAATGCATAAATATGGATTGGATTTAACTGTGGAAGAACGTGAGCAGATTATTGATTTGCTTTACGATCTTCGGAAAGGGATGGAAAAAGAGGCTGGTTAATTTACAAATCGCAAGCTTGAAACAAAAGGAGTGTTTTATGAAACGACGAGCATTTTTAAAATCACTGGCTGCTACAGGCGTTGCTGCATCAGTGTCAGGTTCGGGTATATTGACCCGTAAAGCGGAAGCCAAAAAAAAAGTTGATTTTGGCGAGGTCAAGAGCGTTAAGGTCGATGTGCTTTCAGAAACAAGCTGGTTTGACAACACTGTATTTAAAAAAGATCTAGTGGATTATGGCGGCGCCATGACAAATCAGTATACCATACCGTGGCAATGGGATAATGCAGGCGGGTATATGGCCCTGATAACCGTGACAGAACTGGATGGGAAAGAAAGAAAAATATTGCTGGATACCGGCTGGAATAATGAATGGGTAGACTATATTTATGAAATGAACAATATCCCGGCCATGTTGAAAAGCGGAGAAATTGAGTTTATGGTGATTTCCCACTGGCACCTGGATCATTACTGGGGGATTGAGTCCACATTAAAACACAAACCCGATATCACCATTTATGGTCCGGCCACTCACTATCCAGAAGATATGCAATTGCTGAAGGGTGCTCATCTTACTGCCAAAGACAAGGAAGGCAAGGAACACCATATCTGTAAAAATGATGTCCCCCATACGGGCAAACTGGTTGAATGTAACCCAGAAGGCGATAAAGGCGAGGGTATCTATAATGTCATGCCGGGTGTTGCCATAAGAAATTTTGATGTGCCGATCCTGCTGCGGGTAAGAGGAGAAAATGTCCTTTACTTTAATGTCAAGGACAAGGGCACGGTTACGGTAACCGGCTGCTGCCATCCAGGCATTCTTTCCCTGTTTTCCTATGCAAAGAAGAACTTTGAGGGATATCAGCCCTATGGCTGTTACGGGGGGCTGCACATTACCTTGTTTGAAACCTGGGATCCTAAATTTGACGATATCATTCGCGGGGTTAAATCATTTAAAATTCAGAAGCTGGCGTGTAACCACTGTACCGGATGGATCTGGGCTGAAAAGGCGGCAGCAGCAGGCGTACCTGTTGTGAAAGGAACTGACAAGTATAAGACCTATAAGAGAACCTCCAGCGTGGCCACGGCAAGTAACGCTTTCCTGACCAATGGGGATTTTATCGTTTTCTAGGCGGATAGACTGCGGAGGAGATGATATAACCAACCTGTGGGAAAGGGAGAGTCTATCCTTTCTCTTTCCCCTTTACTTTTTAAATGGAGCATAGAATTATTATGGAAACAGATTCATTATCGGAAAACAGGTTTAATTACCTTTTGGGCCTGGTCAATCTTGTTGCCGTTTTCTGTATTGTGTGGTTTTTATGGTATGTTTTTATGCATGCTGATGGGGTGTTAAGACTCTATACACCCATGTATGGATTTTCTTTGGTAGTTGTTTTTCTTTCAGCTATTATACTGATTAAGGATGTTTTTGAATTTTATCCTTTTGCACAAACTCGTCCTCCGGACCAGAGTGTCCTATCCAGAGGGATTCTATTGACCATAACGGCCGTTTTAATCATGTTATTTTTATACTACGTTATTTTCTGGGGATTTATCGGTAAATTCGGCATCACTTATTTCAGTCCTTATTCCATCATAGCTGCAGGCAGCCAGGGCTCTGAAATATGGAATGCGCGGGAAATATCCAGCCGGGCCATTCTTTATTTTTTTACGGCTTTTTTATGGATTTCCATCACCTGGAACATTGGTTTTGGGCGATGGCCCTGGAACACAAACAATCGCGGAGTTATGGTCTGGTCCCGTCTGCTCGTCATACTTTTTTTTGTTATTATTGCCTATGTCCTATTGTTTCATCCAAATGTGTGCTATCTTTTTTATCCAGCCCAGGTGAATGCCGGGGTTGAATCCTGGTGGATGTCATTTGCAGATACGGGAAGTGCCTTTTTCAGCTTGGGCCTGCTTTTGTGCGCCCTGTTCTGGGCAATTGCATCGGATATGCTCTGGGAGGGATATCCCTGGAATCTTCTTGCCAAAAAGAATGAGGGAAGTTTATTAAAGGGAGTTGCAACCTTTATTGTAACCGCAATTTTGGGGATCATTCTGCTCGTGGTGCTGCTGAGAATCATGAATTATTTCTGGGATGAGGCATTTCTGGGTGGTCAGTATACGGATGGCCCGGATTTTCGGTTTCTCCATGCCGGTGAGGTCAGTGGATTTTTTATCTTGTCTGTTTTTATTTTAAAAAACTATTTTAATAATTTCCCCAACACAAAATCCATCGGCCTGAATGCAGTCCTCCGAACCCTTATTGTTATTGGCGGCGGTATTCTTTTTCATCTGTTCTATTATTCAAACGCCACTATTTTTCTCCTTGGCAAAGTCCCCGGCATAGCCCAGCCGTCTGATGCTCCTCTAGTATGGGTTATCCTTTTTCTAAGTATTATTGTGGTGCATAGTGATTTCTTTGAAGGCTGGCCATTAAAGAAGATTAAAGGAAATGACGGTAATGGTTGATAAAAGCAAACGAATATTTTTTAAACAATCGTTTTTTGAAGGAATCGGGAAGGTGATGTCTGGTTTTGATGAAGGTATCAAACAAGCTGAAGCAAAACAGAATTTTGATGAATATTTTGATTCTTACGAATCCAGTTATGCCTTAACCCTTGCTTACCCCGATGAAATTTTGATGGAAACCGCCCGTCAGGCTGGAATAAAAACTGACGGGCGGGACAAAAATAAAATTATAAAAGAACTTTTTGAAAAAAACGGAGGATACTAAAATCGACCTTCAGAGCCTGCTGCGCAATAAAATAGACAATATGCTGATCACCACCTCCTGGGTTGGAAAGGTTAAGGAACTCATAGGCCTTGAGGCTGTCAGCCCTGTGTGGGGAAACAAACCGGCATGGTATTTCTGGACTTCACAAATATCCGGGGCTTATCTCATTGAATTGGATGAAACAATTGATGAACAATGGGAAAGTGATCATCTGGCAAGCGGGATGTTTAAAGTAAAACATTACCCCGATACCAAAGGAAAGGTCTTTGCCAATTTTTCCTTTGAAGAACAGGCGTTTGTCCAAAGTAATCTTTTCGACCATACCCATACACCAAAGTTTGAGACAAAAGACAGGATACCGGACTCTCTGTTTAATGTCGCGGCCCTTGAATTAACCATGGATCCAAAAGATAACCTGGCGCTCTTTACATTCGAGGCCCTTGATTCCATGCAGATCTGCTATGATCAGGGAATGTGTGAGGCATATCCTCAAATCAATAAAGAAAAACACTATATAGCTGGGAAAAAAGCAAGGAATGTCCCAGGGTATGACCTAGGGTATCCCCTTTTCAGCAGCCTGCTTTGTTTATATTCTTTTTACAGCAGAACAAAGCCTGTACGGGTGTTGTTAACGCGCAGTCCAGGGTTTAAATATGTGTGTAATTCATCAAAAAAAACACACTGCATTGATACGGATGACACCCATATTTATTCTTTGAATGTTTTGTTTTCTGATAATAGGGAAAAAACCACTGCAAGAGGAGAAAAATTATTTGAACAGCGGTTTAAAGAATTAGAGCATGAAGTTGTTTTTGATCAGAAATTTATCCACGGCCATTTGCCCAACAACCATATATCTCCTTTTGTAAATACAGTTTTAGATGAAAAGTGGTGGTCTTTGGCAACGGCAGACTATAAATCTGAGCTGGCATCAACTTGTGGCTGTGAAAATTGTCATCATTAATGCTAAAGAACTATTGACGATTTCTCTTATAAAAATAAATGACCACCAAAAGCACCGCTTTTTTGTCTCCAAGACTTTTACCGGAATGGGGAATGCACGAATCAAAGTAGACATTGTCCCCTTTTTCCATAATATAGGTTTTATCTCCATATAAAAATTCAAGCCGTCCTTCCATGACATACATGAATTCTTCGCCTTCGTGGGAGTACATTTTTGTGATCTCCCAGGGAGAATAGATGATAAACGGCTCCATGTTTTTGCCGGGTTTGCTTGCGCCAAGGACTTCATAATCATAGCCTGAAAGCTGAGAGGTGGCTTTAATGATCGTGCCCTCATCTTTTTTTTGAAAACTGATTCTGATGTCATTTAACGGTTCACTGTTTTTCCCGAAGATACTGGTCACTTCAATGCCCAGGGCACCTGCAATTTTATTCAAGGTGGAGTAGGGCGGTGCTTTTTCACTTCGTTCCACCTTTGACAGATATCCTTTTGTCAGACCGGTCAGGGTTGCTAGTTTTTCCAGGGTAAAATGATTTTGCTTGCGAAGTTTTTTAATATTTTTACAGATTATTTTTTCATCCATGTTGGTATTCTTTTCTATAATTTTTAATCATAATTTCCTGGCCTCCCGGGAATTGCTCCATTCATTTTATTTTTTTTCACCAAGCGCCTTAATTGCCGTAAACAATTTTCGGAAGCCAGGTAACAAGGCTTGGCCAGACGGCAATAATAATCAATCCGATAAGCTGCAGAATCACAAAAGGGATAATGCCCTTATACACATCAATTGTTTTGATTTCCGGCGGGCAGACACCTTTTAAGTAAAATAAAGATGGACCAAAAGGAGGCGTCATAAAAGAGGTTTGCAGGTTCACGGCAAACAGGATGCCGAACCAGAGAGGGTCATACCCGTAATCAACGACAATGGGTGCTATGATCGGGATGTGGATATAGGTGATTTCTATAAAATCAAGGAAGAATCCTAAAATAAAGATAAAAATCATGACCATGGTCACCAGCTGCCACCCGGAAAGATGCAGGCTGTCAATAAATGCCCTGAGAAGATCATCCCCGCCAAGTCCGCGGAAAACAAGGGCAAAACATGTGGCCCCCATGATGATGATAAACACCATGCAGGTCATTTTAATGGTTCCTTTTGCCACCTCATGCAATAATCCAACGGACAGTTTTTTATTCATCACTGTCAGGATGACGGCACCCACGGCTCCCATGGCGCCTGACTCTGTTGGTGTGGCAATCCCGGCAAAGATAGTTCCGAGTACGGCAAGGATGAGAAACAAAGGCGGCAAAAGTGCTTTGAAAATTTTAAAAATAAATGCTTTATCAAAGGTAGCGCCTTTTTTATGGGCAGCCGGAACATGCTTTGTTCCAAAAAAGGTAGACAGCCATATAAACAAACAATATAGAACAACCAAAATCATCCCCGGTATAACAGCACCGATAAACATATCGCCTATGGGCACCTCCATCACAGGGCCCAGCAGCAGCAAAACAATGCTGGGGGGGATAATCTGGCCCAAAGTTCCCGAGGCTGCAACCGTGCCTGAAGCAAAGGATTTTGAATAATTGTGCTTGAGCATGGTCGGCAAAGACATCAATCCCATGGTAACCACCGTTGCCCCGACAATACCGGTGGAAGCGCCCAATAATGCCCCGACCATGACAACTGAAATGGCAAGTCCGCCCCTCACATTCCGGAAAAGCTCTTCCATTGTTTCCAGCAGTTCCTTTGCAAGCCCTGACTTTTCAAGGGCCAGGCCCATAAAAATAAACAAGGGAACCGCCATTAACATGGTATTGTTCATTATGCCCCACATTCTTAAGGGCAACAGGTCAAAGAAACCGGGATGTAACCCGATCAGACCAAAAAGAAAGGAGGTCCCCATCATGGTAAAGGTGACGGGGAATCCTCCCATTAACGCAATGGTCAATACCAGAAAAAGCCAGGCAGCCAGGTAATCGGCAATCCAAAACGGTAAATATTCAATCAGCATGTTACCTTCCAGTCAGTGACAAAATTATGAATTGTCCAAGGGTTTGCCTAAAAGTATGAACACACTTTTTACAGCCAGCAAGAGCCCTTGAAGCAACATTAAAAAATAACCGACGGGCAATGTCGCTTTCAGTAAAAACCTTGCAGGAATGCCGCCGGGATCTATGGACACTTCTCCTATTTTATAGGCGACAATTACCCATGGAACGGTTGTGGTCAAAACAATATAGCAGGATGGAATTAAAAAAATCAGGACACCCAAAAAGTTGATCCAGGCCTGTTTTTTTCTGTCCATCAGTGAATAAAAAATATCCACACGGACATGTCCGTCATGCAGCAGGGTAAAGCCTGCACCCATAAGGAAAATAAAGGCAAACACATGCCATTCCAGTTCAGACATAAACACAAAACTGGTATTAAACACATACCGCAGGATTACATTTGAAAAGATGACCAGGATAAAGAAAAATACTGCAGATGTGACAATGTAACTGCCAATCCATTCATTGATTTTATCACTGAAAAGAACTGCTTTTTTAATGGTTTCCATAAATTTAAGCCATTGTATTCCAGTAAACTTTTTCACTCATATTGCCCCAGACAGCTGTTTTTGCCTGGAAAGCCTTATAATCTTCATGTACCTTCAAGGCAAAGGGATCTTTCTGGGCTTCTTCCTCAATCACGTCTTTTGAGATTTCCTTTAATTTTTTCATAACATCCTCAGGATAGACTTGGACATCTACATTGTGTTCTTTTACAAGTGTATCTAAGGCTGCGCCGCTTTGTGCATCAAATGCGGCAAGGGTTCTGATATTGATATTGCCTGCTGCAATATCAAGGATTTTCTGAAAATGTTTCGGCAGATCATTATACGCTTTTTTATTAAAGAAAATATCCAGGGTAGGTCCTGGCTCATGCCATCCCGGGGTGTAGTAATATTTGGCAACCTTATAAAGCCCGAGCAGGATATCATGAACCGGTCCGACAAATTCAGCAGCATCCACAACCCCTCTTTCCAGGGCCGGGAAGATTTCACCCGGCGGTACAAATACGGTTGTTACACCTACCTTGGAAAGCACCTTGCCGGCGATACTGCCGATCCGCATTTTCAATCCATTGAAATCTTCAAGGGAATTGATTTTTTTTGCATACCAGCCCCCCATCTGAACGCCTGAATTCCCAATAATTCTAGGGACAAGATCAAACTTGTCATACAATTCATTCATCAATGTCTGACCATTGCCTTCATAGAACCAGGAATTGATTGACTGTGCATTCATTCCAAAGGGAATGGAACCAAACCAGTTAAAGGCTGTTGATTTGCCTGCCCAGAAGTACGGAGATCCTGTTCCCATTTGCACGGTTCCCTTGGATACGGCATCAAACGCACCCGGCGGGGGTACAAGTTCACCACCGCCATAGAGTTTGATCTCAAACTGGCCGTCGGTCATTTCTTTAACATCCTGGCAAAAAACCTTTACCATGTCGAACATGATTTTTACCTTTGGATTCCAGAAAGATGTGGCCTGCCATTGAATTTTTGACGATGTTGTTATGGCTTTTTGTTCTTGTTTTTGGCCTTTACATGAGCTCAAAACACCAGCAAGACCAGCTGTGCCTATAGCTGCAGCCCCAATCCCTACATTTTTGATAAACTTACGCCTGTTGTTGTCGTTTTCCATAATGCCTCCTTTAAAGTTAGTTAAATGGGACTATTTTTATCCTATCCGTTTCCTTTCGTTATAAAGCTTTGCCTGTTATGGTGTGTTTAAAACAGGCAGGATATTTTCAGCAAATGGTATAATATAGCCTTTTCCGTTTAATCGGTTAATGTATCCGTCAATATCATTTGTATAGTTGAATCCCAGTTCTCTGGTCTCAGGTTCCAGAAAATCCGACATCAGGGTCACATCAAACCGGTTCAGCACATCAATTACCCTGAAGGCCACATAAGCGGGCATGTTAAAATCTTGTACCAGTTGTTTGCCAATGGTTTTGGGGTCATTCTTAAAGTTTTTTAGAACCGATGAAAAGGTTTTGTTTCCAACCCCTTGTGAGCACCCTGCAACAAAGAGAAGGCTTCCCCCCTCTTTGACAATACTGACGGCATTAAAAAGTGCTTTGGTGGCCTGGTATAATTGTTGGTCCGTTCTATGACCTCCTGCTGAAATCAGGGCAAAATCACCTTTTTGGGCAACCTTTATGCAACAGGCCTGATCAAGTTTTTTACAGCCGTTCATAAACGTAGGATGCAAAGGGCCCACATCAACGTGGAAAATATCCCCCATCCCATTTGCAGCAATGGCAACATAGGTGCAGGTTTTATGTTTTAAAAACAGATCTGCCGCCTCGTTGATGTCCTCATTGATGGGATTTCCCCAGAGTTTTGCCTGTCTCACCATGGGGTGGGGTGATCCGTCCTTTCTCATGGCAAGAGAGTGGTTCTGCTGGATAGAGTCATACCCTGCGATTCCCGGCAATATATATTTTCTTCCCCCGCCGAATCCGGCTGCCATATGGTGGAGGATACCGCCGAAAATAATAATATGGTCAGCGTCTACTGCCTCTTTGGTAATATAAAGCGAAGTTTTTTTATAGGTTTGACCGATATACACCAGTCGGTCCTGGTTTTTATTTGCAGAATTCAGGATGTCAACGTTCTGGAGGCAAAAGGTGCCGGCAAGCTGGGAAAACTGGGCTTTCGGCATATCATCATGGGTTCCCAGCGCTATGATAATCTTGACGTTGTCTTTTTTTACGCCTAAATCAAAAAGTGTTTTTACAATTTGAGGTACGAAAATATCACCCCTTGCCCAGAGTCTTGTGTTATCCGGGATGATGACAACAATTTTTTTATCCTGGATACCTTCCGGGCTATGGGTTTTTATTCCCTTTGAGATGATCTGTTTGATTTTGTCATGACCGATTCCAGGGACATCTTTACCCATAAGGATATCAAAAACGCTATCATCAGGGATTTTGATATTAATGAAGGTTTGACCTTTTTCTAATTTAATCTTCATATGGATTTCAATGCCGAATAAATAAGAGTTACAGGATGCAGGACCTGCATCCTATCGTTTATTGTCAGGTTGCCGGCAAGGTTCAGCCTGCAGACCGGGCAATCCGTGAGCCAATGTGTTACCTGCAAATCTTTTGCAGCTTTGATTTTTTTATCAACCATTTTTTTTGCAATCTTTGGATATTCATAAAAAAAAGTGCCGCCGCCGCCGCAGCATTCATCCATATCTGGTGCTGGTTTATAATTGACATTCGGCAGTTTTTTCAGCAGGTTTTCGGCATTGATATGGGATTGAAATGTATTTTTTGAATGGCAGGGGGCATGATAGGTGACCGATATCTTTTTTGTGGCACTTGAATCAAATTCAAGGCGATCAAACTGCTGGTCAATAAACGTTAGAACATCAATAACTTTTGCAGCAATTTTTTTTGCATCAGAATCGTTTTGACCACGGCTTTCAATAATGCGGGGATACTCATTTTTTAATGCTTCCCCGCAGGTGGAGCAATCCACAAGAATGGCATCTGCATCAAGGTCTTTTAACACCTTAATATTGGTGAGGATGTTTTTAAAAGCCTTGTCTTGGGCACCATGAAACAACAGCGGGATAGAACAGCAGGTCTGGTCTTTGGGAATGATAATACAATATCCCATGTGTTTTAAAATTCCAATAGCGGCAGATCCTGTATCGTCATATAAATAGTTTGTTGCACATCCGGTAAAGTAGACAACGGTTCCAACAGGCGCCTTGTCAGGAAGGATCACCGTCTCATTGGCAGTTCTAAATGGGACGCGATTTAATTTTGGAAAATTTTTTAAAGGGATATTGCCCAGTTTGTAGTTTCTGGCAAAGCTTTCTGGTAAAAATTTTTGTCCGGTTCTGGCAAGTTTTGAACCAAAATTAAGTCTGTAGTCCCGGGCAAGCAGATAAATCAGACTTTTTATGGCTGGTGTATCCCCCTGGGACCGGGCCATTTTCTGTCTCATTTCCATGAATTTTGAATAGTGATCAATTCCTGATGGGCAAATGGCTGCACATGATCCGCACATCAGACACTTTGAAATGATTTCCTTTAATAAAGGAGAGGATGCAAGCGTATCATTATCATAGGATTTTATCAGTTGAAGTTTGGCCCGTGGGGATGCCTGTTCTTCTTTTAAAAGCTTATAAACCGGGCAGACATTCAGGCAAAGCCCGCATTTTCCACAGTTTTGAAGTGTTTTTTGGGTCATACAAATTTTCCCGGATTAAGAATCAAATCAGGATCAACCGCCTGTTTGATTGTTTTCATGAAATCAATGGTGTCTTTATTCATCACAAGGTGAAGATAGGACGATTTGGCAAGTCCGATCCCGTGTTCGCCGGACAATGTGCCCCCAAGCTCTGCTGCAGCCTGGAATATTTCAGAAAAAGCCTTTTCAACTCTTTGCCATTCTTCTTTATTTTCTCTGTCGGCAGGAATCATGGGATGCATGTTACCGTCTCCTGCATGGGCCAGAACACCTGCTTTGAGTTTGTATTTATCTGTGATTTCAACTATTTTTCGTATCATTAAAGGAACTTTGCTCACAGGAACGGTCACATCTTCAGAAACAATATCCGGTGCCAGTTTTGCAAAAACACCATATGCAGACCGCCGCGCAGCCCAGAGTTTTTCCCTTTCTTTGTCAGACGTGGCTTCCTGGATATGAATGGCGCCATTTTCCTTGACCTTTTTAATAATGTTTTTCATCTCTTTTTCGCAGGCTTCTTTTACCCCGTCGATTTCAATGAGAAGTGATCCCTGGGCTTCCCTGTTCAATCCGAGATTTGCGCTGTCTTCAATGGCGTTCAGGGTCATTTGATCCATAAGTTCCATGGCAGCCGGCAGTATGCCGGAACCAATAATATCTGTTACGGCATTCGCTGTATTATCAAGATTATCAAAGGTGACCATCAGGGTTTTTACTGTTTCAGGTTTTGGCAGGACCTTTAAAGTCGCTTCAGTGATAATCCCCAGCGTGCCTTCCGAGCCGCAGAAAAGGGAAGACAGTTTGTAGCCGGTGACATCCTTGACGTTTTTACTGCCGAACCGGATGATCTTACCCGAAGCCAGAACCACTTCCATTCCCAATACATAATCAACAGTTACCCCATATTTCAAGCACCTGGGGCCACCGGCGTTCTGGGCGATATTGCCGCCGATGGTGGATGTATTCATGGAGCCCGGATCAGGCGGATAAAAGAACCCGAAGGGTGCCAGGGCGTTCTGTATATCGCCATTGACAACGCCGGGTTGTACAACGATATACCGGTCACGGGTATTGACTTCAATAATGGTGTCCATTTTTGAAAAACACAGCACAATACCGTGTTGTATCGGAACAGGCGCACCACAGACACTTGTTCCGGCACCACGGCCGGTGATGGGTAGTTTAAATTTGGAAGCAATTTTCAATATGTCTGATACTTCCCGGGTGGTTTTGGGAAACATAACAGCATCCGGAAGGGCTTCGACTACAAAGGCATCATAGGCGTAACACGCCAGTTCTTCTGGTCGGTCAAGATATCTGTCAGGTCCGGTAATTTTAATCAATTTATTTTTAACTTGAATATCCAGCATAAAAAAATCCTCAAAGAGAAATCATATTTTACAATACCCATCAAATACAGCGTGAGATTGAATTCAGCAGCCCTGTTTTTAAGTCCAAAAGGAGATCAAAATTCACTATAAGATTGCAATAAAGCATTTGTTTACTATTTGTCAACTTTATTTTTTAATTATATTAAATAACTA
>JAHJLN010000318.1 GCA_018821715.1 Pseudomonadota bacterium
CTTTTGCAGGCCCAGATCGAGCCCCATTTTTTGTTTAACACCTTGGCAAATGTTATTTCCCTTTTTGATATTGATGTTGAAAAGGCCAGGCAGATGCTGATTGATATCAATGAATATTTAAGAATTTCTTTGCAAAGAACCCGGCAGGAAATGATCACACTATCCCAGGAACTTGACCTGGTCCGTCAATATCTTGAAATATTTAAAATCAGGATGGGAAAAAGGCTTTCCTATGAAATTATTGACCGTACAGATATGCTGGATCTTGCCTTTCCACCGCTAATCATTCAGCCCCTTGTTGAGAACAGCATTAAATACGGGATTGAACCTAAGGTGGAGGGAGGGACAATTATCATTGACTGCTGGACTCAAGAAAATAGTCTCAACATCGTGATTACCGATACAGGGATAGGACTGGATAAAGATGCAAACCTGGCAGGCATTGGGATCAACAATGTGAGCCTGCGACTGGAAGCGATTTATGGCAACAGGGCAAGTTTAACCTTAAAACAACATCATCCAACAGGAATAAAAGCCATGATCAGAGTGCCGTTATGAAGTTGGTCACAGCCATTATTGCAGATGATGAGGAAAATTTAAGAATCAGCCTGTCTGTTTTACTGGAACGGTTATGGCCGGAACTGGAAATTCTGGGGCATGCCCGGAACGGGATTGAGGCAGTGTCGCTCATTGAACGCATGAAACCGGATATGGCTTTCCTTGATATTAAAATGCCGGGAATGACAGGTGTTGAGGTGGCTAAAAAAGTGTCCGGAGCCTGTAAGATTATTTTTATTACAGCCTATGACCAATTTGCCGTTCAGGCATTTGAAAGTGAAGCCGTGGATTATGTCTTAAAGCCGGTGACCCAAAAGCGCATGGAAACAACTATTTCACGGTTAAAAAAACAATTGGATGTTCAGGACATACCGCAGACGCTTGATTTAAAAATAAAAAAAATCATTCAGGTACTGGAAAATAAACAAACACCTGAATATTTAAGGCTGATAAAGGTCAAGACAGGTTCAGAACTCAGGTTTGTCCCGGTTTCCCAGGTGCTTTATTTTAAAGCTGAAGATAAATATACCATTGTACAGACAGCATCAAATGAGTTTTTAATCAAAATCCCTGTTAAAGATCTGGAAAATGAGCTAGACCCGAAGCAGTTCTGGCGGGTCCATCGAAGCGCCATTGTCAATATTGAAAGAATTAAGACCATCAAGCGGTCTTTTACCAACCAGATGATCATCGGGTTTGATCAGACAGATCATACCATCCCGGTCAGCAGATCTTATGAGCACCTGTTCAAACAGATGTAACCAGCCCTGTGATTAAAGGTGTTTTACTCGGCCAGGGCTTTTGAAAGGAATATGTCAATTTCCCTGTTCAGCGTCTTGTGAAACTGTTCACGATTAAACCCTTCCGGGTCCCTGGCCACATCTCCTGCTTTTTGCTTGATTTGTTCAGGGATTGGGGCCAGGAATGAATAATGTCCTGCATTTTGAACCACTTTATATTCAGGCGTCACCGGCAGATTGTTTTTAATGAATTCAGCATGATATGGAAAGGTTAGGATATTGTCATATTGCGCCCTGTATATGCGGACAGGCACTTTGATTCCGGACAAAGCTCCTGTGGTGTGAAACAATACCCCCACCGGCGCCATGAGTACAGCAGCCTTTATCCGGGCGTCATATCCGGTGGTAATTTTAATGTCTTCTGGGTCACTTAAACAAGAAAACCAGGTGATTATCTCTGACAGCAGGCCGAAGTGGCCGCAAAAAACAGGATCCTTTCCGCCATTGTCCCTGCAGTGAATCCGGATGCCGGATGTGTCGGGAATACCTCCAATAAGGGCCAGGGCAGCGTATCCGCCGGCTGAATGGCCAATAATGGCAACCCGGGTTTCATCCAGATGATTTTTCAGCTGCGTATCCTCAAGCAGGGCATCCAGGGCCAAAGATACGTGGATCGGCCGGTCTATCCAGTTTTGAACCGTTCTGTCGTTTGAATTGTCCTTAAAATTGTTTTTCAAGTGCAACACGGCAGCCACCACATATCCTTTTTCAGCAAGATAACCGGCAGTATCCCTGTGGCCCATATGGCTGCCGCCTGATCCATGGGAGATGATAACAATAGGGTAGTTACCCGGCTTAACCGGGGCATCTTTGGCCACCTTAATTTCAAAAGGTCCTATTTGGGTTAACCGGGCTTCTTTTTGTGTTGGGTACCAGATCATGACGTTCATCAGGTCTTTTTTGCTTCCAACAGGAACGGTCAGCAGGCGCAGGCCGATGTTTTGGTGCCGGGGAGAACCGGAGTACAATGAGGGGCCGGCTGTCTCGTTTGCTTCCAAAAGACTGGGGGGCAAATCAAGAGCCAGAACAATAACCAGGGCGATTATAAAAAAAGCGGGATTCATGTTAATTAGATTTTTAGGGTTCATTTTTTGGTTCCTCTCCTTAGATTTAAAGTCTTTTAATAGCAAATAATATGCCAGCCTATATTTCAAAAAAGTTATTTAATTTCAGCAAGTTATGATTTTTTGTTTTGTTAAAAAACCGATGGATTTAACCATATTACGGTTAAATAGACGAACTTTCCGGCTGGTGAATATTTTTCACTTTCCTTGACACGCCAGCCGGTTTTTCCTTATAGTTTTTGCAGTCACCTGTTTTGACCCTATACTTGAAAACAAAGAGAAATTATCAAAATGAACTTATCCTTATTCAGATCAATGCCGTTGATTTCAAACGCTTTTAGAAATGCGCCGCTTCGGATTAAACTGGTTGCTGTCTATTCCTGTTTGTTTACTGTGGTCTTGCTGTTAAGTACCGGAACCTTGTATTTTTTGACCAAAAAAAACATAGAGCGCAATATTGAAAGTGAGCTGCACAATTCTACCACAGCTATATTAAATATGGTTCAGACGGCTGCCAACCTATCCATCAGAAGCCACCTGCAGGCCATTGCCGGTAAAAACAAGGAAATTGTAACCGGGTTGTATGAGAAGGCATTAGCCGGAAAAATATCGGAAAGTGAGGCCAAAAATCAGGCAACTCAAATATTGCTCAGTCAGCGTATCGGAGATACGGGTTATATTTATTGCCTGAGTTCAGAAGGCGTGCTTCAGGTCCATCCAAAGCCGTCATTGATTGGAAAAAATATTTCAAGTTATCCGTTTATTCAGCAACAACTGAAAAAAAAGGACGACTATATTGAATATGAGTGGCAGAATCCCGGTGAGTCGGTTAAAAGATCCAAGGCACTTTATATGACCTATTTTAAGCCCTGGGACTGGATCATTTCTGCTTCTTCATATCGGGAGGAATTCAAAGATCTGATTTCCGCAGAGGATTTTTCTGAAAGTATCATGAATCTTCGGTTTGGTGAAACCGGCTACTCCTATGTGATTGACAGCAAGGGGAATCTCATCGTTCACCCGGCACAACCCAATACCAATATCTATGATTCCAGGGATACAGAAGGACGGTATTTTATCCGGCAAATGATTCAGGAGAAAAACGGAAGGATCATCTACCCGTGGAAAAATCCAAATGAAACAGCGCCAAGGGAAAAACTGGTTATTTTTAATTATCTGCCGGAATACGATATGATCGTGGCATCGTCAAGCTATTTGGAAGAGTTTTACCGGCCGCTGACGATCATCCGGTATATTATTGTTGCTTCTGCAGTCCTTGCAATCCTGCTGCTGCTGCCGTTTACCATGTGGTTGGCAGACTTGATTGCAAAGCCGTTAAAGGAAGTTGCAGATCGTTTTTTGTCAGCTGGTAAAGGGGATTTTTCCGTCAGACTTAAGATATTGTCCGGGGATGAAATCGGCCGGATGGCAACAGGGTTCAACGGATTTATGGATCATCTGGAACATTACAGGGATGAGCTTGAAGATTTGAATAAAAATCTTGAAACAAGGGTCTGGGAACGTACCGCAGAGTTGAAAAAAACCCTGGATCACGTTAAAACTTTGAAAGGGTTGATCCCGATCTGTTCAGGGTGTAAAAAAATCCGGGATGATTCCGGGTACTGGCAGCAGATTGAAGCCTATATTTCTGAACATTCAGATGCTGATTTTTCCCACGGCATCTGTCCCGACTGCATCAAAAGACTTTATCCTGATTTGTATGATGAAAATACCCAGTAATATGAACTGAACTAAAGCGCTGTGGATCATGATGGCAGATATCTAAAAGATCCGGATAGTGCATTTTTTTTTGCTACTATTGCTCCTCAGGGTTCTTTGCGTTCATCAAGCACTTTTCTTATGGCGGCTGCAAGATCTTTTTGTGCCAGCGGCTTCATTAGAAAATCCTTGATGCCCAGCTGCCGGGCCTTTTCTCTAGAAATCAGGGCGCTGTATCCTGTGCAGAGGATAATGGGGATATCCGGCCGGATGAGAATCATCTGCCGGGCCAGATCCGTGCCTTGAAGGCCGGGCATGGTATGGTCGGTAATAACAAGATCAAAGGTTTCTTTTTTCAGGGAAAATATCTTTAGTGCCTCTTTGCTGTCAGTCATAACGGTTACCTGATATCCTAAATTTTCCAGTATTTTTTGTGTCACCTGGACCACACCTCGATCATCATCCACCAGTAAAATCCGTTCCGACCCCTTAAGTGTAACCGTATCGGTCAGTTTTTCCTTTTCCTTAGTTAATCCCGGAACCACAGGGAGATAAACTTTGAAAACAGTTCCAACGTCTTTTTTACTCCTGACCTTGATAACGCCGCCGTAACTTTCCACTATGCCGTGGACAAGGGACAAACCCAGACCGGTTCCTTCTTCCTTGTTTTTAGTGGTAAAGTAAGGATCAAAAATACGTTCCATGTCTTCAGGACTGATCCCTGTGCCGGTATCCTTTATGCTCAGACAGACATATCGGCCAAGGGGCAGGCCATTGAAGTCAGGGGCCAATAAAAAATCAGGTTCCATCTGTTTTAAACGGATATCAAGTCTCCCCCCTTTTTCCTTCATGGCATGGTAGGCATTGGTACCCAGATTCATTAGGATCTGCTGAACCTGGGTCTGATTGCACATGACCGGATCGCAGTCAACGTCAATATCTGTCTGCAGATCAATACTGCTGGGGATGGATGCCCTTAAAAATTTAACGGTTTCTTTTATGATCTGCTGGATACGGTGCGGCTTTTTTTCAGTGGTATCCTTGCGGCTGAAGGTCAGGATCTGCTGGACAAGTTCTTTTGCGCGGCCGGCAGCTTCCATGACCCGTGAAAGATCGGAAAGGATGGTCTGGTCGTTTGTTTCAATCATTGCAAGCTCTGTATATCCCATGATGGGTGCAAGGATGTTGTTGAAATCATGGGCGATTCCACCGGCAAGGGTTCCAATGGCCTCCATTTTCTGGGATTGGCGAAGCCTTTCTTCTGCCTGCACGATTTCAGATACATCTCTGAAAATTCCCTGAACAACTTTTTTTTCTCCGATATTGAAGGTGTTGGCGCTCACCATTACCGGAACATGGCTGCCATCTTTCCGCAGGACCGTAAAAACCTCGGATACGGCATTGCCTTTTTCTATATGATCCGCAAAGATTCGTCTGTACTGTTGTCGATCTTCTTTGGGATGAAGCTGGGTCTGGTGCATTCCGATAATGTCTGCCATTGGACGTCCCAGAAGCTTTTCCGCAGCTTTGTTTGTTTCCAGGAGAATGCCTGTTTGTGCATCTGCAAGGAAGATGGCATCATTTGCCGTTTCCATCAGTTTGCGGTATT
Source organism: Pseudomonadota bacterium (assembly GCA_018821715.1). Lineage (GTDB taxonomy): Bacteria > Desulfobacterota > Desulfobacteria > Desulfobacterales > Desulfobacteraceae > Desulfobacula. The sequence goes on from JAHJLN010000318.1 coordinate 5,751, forward strand.
TTGTTTCAGAAAGGATGAGATTGGCCTGTGTTCTTAGGGTTGAAATTCCAAATGCCAGATCCTTTGCCAGCTCAACCAGCAGGCCTGTTTCCTCTTTATCAAAGGCATCCGGTTCGGCAGAATAAAGGTTCAGGGTACCGATGCAGTGGTCTTGAATAATCAGGGGCAGGGCGATCAGGGAGCCGTATCCCCGTTTTAGTGCATCTGCCCGCCAGAGTTCAAGCCTGGGGTCTGTCTGGATATCGCGGCACACTGCGGGCATTTTAGTTCTGATGGCAGTGCCCACAGGGCCCTGGCCTCTTTTGGTGTCTGACCAGACAAGGTTCACGGTTTCCACATAGTTATCATTAACCCCGCAACTGGCAATCTGTTTTACGGTTTTTTCAGCATTATCCATGGCATATCCAACCCAGGCCAGTCGGTATCCTCCGTCTGTTACAAGGATACTGCACAACTCTTGGATAAGCTGCACCTCATCCTTTGCGCGGACAACAGCCTGATTGCAGGAGATCAGGACGGTTTGGGTCCGGTTTTTTCTTTTAAGTTCCTGTTCAAAATTTTTTCTATGGGTGATGTCTTTTGCAAGGTGAATGGTTTTAACAATATTTTTGTGTTCATCCAGGATGGGTGCAACGGTCACCATAAAGGTTCTGCCCATAGCCTGCATTTCCATATCAATGGTCTGGTCTCTGCCTGAGATTAAAAGTGTTTCATGGGGGCATCCTTCCGGGGGATGGTCAGTGCAGTGAAAAATATGATAGCATCGTTTTCCGATAATGTCTTTTTTATCCAGCCCGGTTAAGGTTGACACTGCCGGGTTTATCTCAAGAATTACATGATCCCGATCCAGTATCATGGCCATGTCGCTGATGGCGTTAAAGACAACGTCCCATGCAATGGTCATCTCTTTTTTCATAAAGGATACCTCCTCTGCCCTGATATTGCTTTTGGATCAGTTTATTCGGGTTTTTCTTTCATATATTGTTTCCATATGTCTTCAACCTGTACCAGATGATCTTCCATTCTGGCTTTTGCCAGCGCCTGGTCCTGTTTTTCAATGGCAGTGTAGATATTAACGTGATCCTCATACAGTTTAAGAATACGCGACGCTTTTTCCGTCATAATCCCCACTAAAAAATTCAGATATTCATTTGAAAGTTCAAATATGCTTTTTAGAAGATGACTCCTGAAAATATTATTGCTGGATTGTGCAATGACCATATGAAACCCAAGATCATCCTGAAGATCAAGTGCTGACTTGCGGGAATCTTTTTCCATTTTTTCCAGCAGTTTCTGCATACGGGACAGATCTTCTTTTGAGCGGAATTTTGCAGCCATATAGGCAGCCGCAAGTTCAATGTCCTTTCTGACCTCATACAGGTGAAGAAGTTTATTTTGGTCTTCCTCCAAAATCTGACGAAAAGGATCGGTAATGATGGGCGACCCCAGATTGCTGACATAGACGCCTTGTCTTTTTCTGGTTTCAATAAATCCTTGGGTTTCAAGAATATTGATGGCTTCCCTTAAAGAGGATCTGCCCACGCCCAGCATCTCGGAAAAAGTTCGCTCAGGAGGTAATTTTTCACCGGGCAGAAGCTTTCCGTCCTTGATCAGCAATCGTATCTGGTCGGCGATTTCCTCAGTAATTTTTTGAAGCCGTATCTTTTTATAAATGGTTTGTATGTCAGGTCCTCCTGATAAATTTTTAGTATTTTTAGCTCTTTTATGGTCAGCAGCGGATTGAGTTTCTTTGTCCTGACCAGCTTTATTTATCAATTATTCTCATGGGATGTCAATGTTTTTATCCCATCCGCCTTTGAAACGTATCATCTTGAAAAAACACCAAGACGCCTTTAAAAATTAGCTGTGAGCCTGCATGGGCCATTAAATTTAGGTTCAAAAAAAATTCTTGACACAACAAAATCATGTTGGTATGAGTATCAGACCAAGAGGCCAAAAGCCTTTAACCAAAAATTTCACAGGAGGTATCAAATGAAAACATGCACGTCTGTATTTTTTTCCTTATTATTGATGGTATCAGTATTACCCGCCAACAGCCTTGCGGAATCAAAAAAACTGCTGCTCAAGGCCCCATTATGCTTTGCCACTTCTCTGCCTGTATTGGGAGATTCCATCCCTGTTCTTGCCCGAAACGTCAACCAGGCCAGCAATGGAGAGATCACCATCAAATACTATGAGCCCGGCAAGCTGGTGCCGCCGTTTGAAATATTAAGTTCGGTTTCTCTGGGCAAAGTGAATGCAGGTTTTGGTTCCGGTGCGTACTGGCAGGGCAAGATTCCGGAAGCTGCGCTTTTTTCCGCCATCCCTTTTGGGCCTGAGGCTGACGAATACCTGGCCTGGCTTTTTCATGGAAACGGGATGAAACTCTATCAGGAGATGTATGACACTGCCGGTTTTAATGTAAAAGTGTTGCCCTGTGCCATTATTTCTCCTGAAACATCCGGGTGGTTTAATAAACCCATAAATTCCGTTGAAGACCTGAAAGGGCTGAAAATGAGATTTTTCGGCCTTGGCGGAAACGTCATGCAGAAACTTGGCGTTGCGGTTAGCCTTATGCCTGCGGGTGAAATTTTTCAGGCCCTGGAAAAGGGTGTGATTGATGCCACTGAATTCTCTTTTCCTGCCATTGATCAGAAGCTGGGATTTTACAAAGTTGTGAAATACAATTATTACCCGGGATGGCATCAGCAGGCAACCATCCTTGAAATGTTGATCAACAAAGACACATGGAACAGCATGACCCAGAGCCAGCAGGTATTGCTTGAAATGGCCACCAAGGCAAATATTATGCATACGCTTGCCTACTGTGAAGCCATCCAGGGCGATGCAATTAAGGAAAATATTGAAAATCGAGGGGTAAAGAACATGTACTGGTCTGAAGACATGCTCAAAACATTTGAACAGGCCTGGCAGGAAGTGGTTGCAGAACAAACTTCTCAAAATCCCATGTTTAATAAAATATGGGATGATTTAAGTACGTTCCGATCCAAATATGCTTATTGGAGAGCGCTTGGTTTTTTACCCAGAAAGGCTGGCATGCAATAGCCCTTTTTTATCGTGTCCGGCCGTTAAGGGCAGGCAGCTATTTTTTAATATAAAAGGATCTGTATCAGCATATGGAAAAAAATACTATTGAAAAAAGCCTCAGGATAGCAAATATTCTTGACAGAACAATCATCTGGATTTGTCATAAGGCATCCTGGCTCATTGCAATATTAATGATCGTCATTATTTTTCAGGTTGTTCTCAGATATGTACTCCATAAAAGTTATGTTTCCATAGAGGAAATTCAATGGCATATTTATGCAATCGTTATCATGCTGGGGTTATCCTATTCTTTTGTTAAAGATTCTCATATCCGCCTGGATGTTCTGCATACAAATTTTTCCAGACCTCTGAAGGAAAAGATTGAGATCATAGGAATCCTTTTCTTCTTATGGCCGGTGATTTTTATTTTTTTAATGCACAGCCTTGATTTTGTAGCAGAATCATTCCGGGTCGGAGAACGATCCGATGCGCCGATGGGATTGGGATATCGATGGATCATAAAATCGATCATTCCCATCGGCTTTTCCCTACTATATTTAGGGTCAATATCCAGGCTTCTTAAAGCAATTCATTATTTAAAATTTAATAACAGGAAAAAATAAAACATGGATATTAACGGCCTTCTTGTCATTCTGATGATGTTATCCTTTATAGGCCTTTTATTTACCGGATATCCCATTGCATTTGTTTTAGGTGGCGTGGCCATGTTCTTTACACTGGCAGGTTACTGCTCAGACCAGTGGTTTGGTACGGTAACGGGTTTGGATTACATGGTCATCGGCATTGTGGTGAACAGGCTTTATAAGGTGTTGCACAATTGGATACTGATAGCGCTGCCCATGTTTATTTTCATGGGATTGATGCTGGATCAGTCAGGGATTGCTCAAAGAATGATGCGGTCCATGCAGGATCTTTTCGGTAAAGTTCGAGGGGGGCTGGCCATCAGTGTAACCCTGATCGGTATCCTCCTTGCGGCTGCCACAGGTATTATCGGTGCATCTGTTGTGCTCCTGGGGCTGTTGTCCGTACCGGCAATGCTTGAGCAGAAATATTCAAAAACTCTGGCAGTCGGTACGGTGTGTGCTTCAGGCACTCTGGGAATTCTTATTCCCCCCAGCATCATGCTTGTCATGATGGCAGACCAGTTAAGCCTGGCTGTGGGTGATCTTTTTATGGGCGCCTTGCTCCCCGGTATTATTCTGGGCATTCTTTACATTTTTTATATCCTGATTCTGGCGCTTATATTTCCCGATTCAGCACCACTTGCCAAAGATCGGCGCGAATTGGAATTCAGTGTTATCTGGGAAGTCATCAAAACTATTCTTCCGACTGCAGCATTAATCCTTGCCGTATTGGGATCCATCTTTGCAGGACTTGCAACACCCACGGAGGCAAGCGGGATTGGTGCAATGGGGGCGGTTATTCTGGCCCTTGTCAATAAAAAGCTGAATGTAAACATATTCAGACAGGTATTGCAGGACACCTTTAACACAACAGGCTATATTTTCGGAATTCTGGTAGGGGCCACCTGCTTTGCACTGGTTCTAAGAGAGCTGGGCGGGGATGAATTTATTGCCAAGGCTTTTACCGGCCTTCCGTTTGGGCCTTATGGTGTTATTGCGGTCATTCTGGGGGTTGTCTTTTTGCTGGGGTTTTTTCTGGACTGGATTGAGATCACATTAATTATCCTGCCCATCCTGGCACCGGTTGTTTCAAGCCTGGGGTTTCACATTGAAGGTGCAAAAATGATCGATAACCCGGAGCTTGTCTGGTTTGCCATACTGGTTGCCATCACCTTGCAGACCTCTTTTCTGACGCCTCCCGTGGGGTTTGCCATTTTTTACCTCAAAGGGGTTACACCCCCCCAAATTAAACTGATGGATATTTACAAAGGGGTGATTCCTTTTATTATTTTGCAACTGACAGGTTTGCTGATTGTCATGCTCTGGCCGCAACTGGTTATATGGCTGCCGTCCATTGCATATGGATAGGGTTGCATTACAACTTACAACTTAAAATAAGCGGATGAATATGATGGATAAAACCCAACCGGTCACTCTTTTTATTCAATGTCTTATTGACGGCATGTACCCTGAAATCGGTGAAGCCGTGGTAAGGCTGTTTGAAAAATTAAAGATCCCTGTCGACTGCCCATTGGACCAGACCTGCTGCGGCCAGGTCGCCTATAATTCAGGGTATCAAAAAGAGGCAAGGATGGCGGCCAAAAGATTTATACAATTGTTTGAAAAAGCAGCGGTCATTGTCTGCCCTTCGGGATCCTGTGTGGATATGGTCAGGCACAATTACCCGGCTTTGTTCAAGGATGACTTTCCCTGGTTTAAGCGGGCCCTGTCGATCAGTTCAAAAACCTTTGAGCTGACCGAGTATCTGGTGGACATTCTGGGGATTGAAGATATTGGCGCCTGCTTTGATAAAAAGATTACCTACCATGACTCCTGTCATTTATTAAGAAACCTTGATATTGCTGAACAGCCAAGAAAACTGATTCAACATGTCAAAGGCGCAACCTTTATTGAAATGAAAAATTCAGACAAGTGTTGCGGTTTCGGCGGCACATTTTCAGTCAAATATCCTGATATATCAACCGCTATCCTGGAAGAAAAAGTGGATAATATCATTGAATCCGGTGCTGACACGGTTGTCGGGTGTGATATCAGCTGTCTGATGAATATCCAGGGGATGCTGAGCCGGAAAAATGTTTCAATAAAGACCCTGCATATTGCACAACTGCTGGCAGGCCAATAAGGGATACCCATGACTCAAATCAACACCCAATTTTATAAAAAGCAGGCCCAAAAAGCCATTTGCAATACAGTCCTGCAACAGGCGCTCCTGGATCTGCAAAATCGTCTGGGTCCGGCTACAAAAGCGGCATACAACAGCCTTGCCGAAGGGCCGGCGTTAAGAAAAACAGCCCATGATATTCGAATGCATGCCTTGGAGAATCTGGATATCCTTCTTGAAACCCTTGCCCAGAAAATTCGGCAACAAGGCGGCCATGTTTTTTTTGCAAAAGATGGTGAAACCGCCACAAATTATTGCCTGGAGGTGGCCCGGAACCTGAACGTAAAAATGGCGGTAAAAGGCAAATCCATGGTCACTGAAGAAATCGGTCTGAATACGGCACTTATGAGAAACGGCATAGAAGTGAATGAAACCGATCTTGGAGAGTATATCATTCAGCTGGCAAAAGAAGGCCCTTCCCACATTATTGCTCCGGCAATACATAAAACCAGAAAACAAATCGGCAAACTTTTTTCCGAAAAACTCGGCATTCCCTATACTGACGATCCTCCGACATTGACAAAGGCTGCCCGCAGGGTTTTAAGAGAAAAATTTTTAAGGGCTGATATGGGAATATCCGGCTGCAACCTTGCCTGTGCCGAGACCGGTCATATCACTACGGTATCCAATGAAGGCAATATCCGCATGTCATCCACCATGCCCAAAGTTCATATGGTGTTTATGGGCATGGAAAGAGTGGTTGCAAAACTTCAAGATCACGATATTCTTTTCAGGCTGCTGGCAAGAGGAGCGTCTGCCCAGAACATGGCCGGGTATGTCAGCTATATCGGCGGCCCTAGATCTGCTGATCAGCTGGACGGCCCTGATGAGTTCCATCTGGTTATCCTGGATAACGGCCGAAATAAAATTCTTGCGGATAAAGAATTCAGGGAGGTTCTTACCTGCATTAGATGTGCAGCATGTCTGAATGTATGCCCGGTATATGGAAAAATTGGTGGTCATGCCTATGGATTTCCTTATTCCGGTCCTATCGGAGCTGTGCTCACCCCTTTGATGGTGGGCATTAACAAAGCACATGATCTTTGCCAGGGTGAAACCTTGTGTGGGGCGTGTCGAAAGGCATGCCCCGTGGATAACGATCTGCCCAGAATGCTGCTTTTATTGAGAGCCAAACTAGCAGATGGAGACAAAGACTGGGAGGTTGAAAGAAACAATCCGGCTGAAAAAATAATGTTTATGGCATGGTCAGTGCTGATCCGTAACCGGAAACTGTTTGATATGTTCCTCAGGGCAGGTTATTGGATCCAAAAGGTGTTTCCCAGGGAAAACGGACTGCTCAAAAAATTGCCGTTGGGCCTTAATGGATGGACCGCCAGTCGGGATATAAAACCCATTGCGCCACATAGCTTTATCTTACTATGGAAAAAAAAGCACAGATAAAAGTTAAAAGGAAACATCTGCCATGGAAAACACCAACCAGAATGAATTTATCCTGAATATCAAAGCGGCATTGAGAAAATCACCTGCTATGGATTCTGCAGGGAGTACAAAAATTTTTACGCGCAATGATAAAGACAAAGACGCACAAAATATTCTCGTAACCCCAAACCCCATAAAAGATCGGAAAACTTTGCTGGAGCTTCTTGTGTACCAGGCCAATCTGCTCAATATCAATATATTTCCAAAGGCCACCACACGCATGGCAGCAAAGGCCATTAAAAAACTGATACAACAAAAATCTCCTGAATGGGGAGAAAAAAAAAGTATTATCAAATGGAAACACCCTTTAATTGATGCGCTGAAACTGGAAGAACAGTTTGAAAATGACGATGTAACCCTCTATACCACAGAATCTGAATGTATTCCATCTGACAATGACAGAGAGATCCATCGGGCAAACCTTATTGAATCCTATGTGGGGATCACTTCTGCAGACTTTTGCGTGGCAGAGTCTGCCACGCTTATTTTACGGACCCGACCCAATCAGCCCAGGGCGGTTTCCCTTGTTCCGTCCATACACATAGCAGTGATCAACGTCGAACAAATTCTGGAAAATTTAAAAGAACTTTACTTTAGACTCATACATGATCCAAAAGAAAAGCAACTGGGACTCACAAACTGCATGACATTTATTTCAGGGCCTAGTAAAACAGGAGATATCGAGTTGGTGATGGTTCATGGCGCGCATGGCCCAAGAGAGCTGATTCTCTATGTCATCACGGGTTGATTTTTTTTCAAAAGCAAGCAACTGAGGACTTACAATGAACTATCCCAGGATGTATAAAATTCGTCAGATGATCGATGCACCAAGAATTGATTTCATTGAAGAAAAGATGGCTGCTGAACTTGACGCTCTGAATTTAAAAGACAGGATAAAAAAAGGTTCCCGGATAGCCATCACGGCCGGGAGCAGGGGAATTGCCAACATTGACCTGATTTACAAACAAATCATTCTAAGGCTCAAGCAGCTCCAGGCCGATCCGTTTATCATACCTGCCATGGGAAGTCATGGAGGGGGAACGGCAGAAGGCCAGCTGGATGTTTTAAAAAGTTTGAACATCACCGAAAAATCAATGGGAGCACCCATAGTATCTTCAATGGAAGTTGTGGAAATAGGCACATCATCCCACGGGTTCCCGGTTCTGGTGGATAAAACGGCTGCATCGGCAGACGGCATTGTTGTGGTGAACCGAATCAAGCCCCACACTGAATTTGAAGGACCTGTTGAAAGCGGGTTAATGAAAATGATGGCCATTGGGCTTGGAAAACATAAAGGATGTTTTCAAGTTCACAGGCAAACGGTTAATTTCGGATATCGCAATATTATTCCCGAAATCGGGGAAATAATTCTTAAAACACTGCCGATCTTGTTTGGTGTCGGCATTGTAGAAAATATATATGATGAAACTGCTATTATAAAAGCGATTCTGCCTGACCGGTTTTTTGAATCTGAAAAAAAATTGCTGATAAAAGCAAAAACCTACATGGCAAGACTTCCCTTTGATAAAATTGATATTCTGATCCTGGATGAAATTGGAAAAAACATCAGCGGGACAGGCATGGATACCAATGTCATCGGAAGGATCATGTTTGTCGGTGAAAAAGAGCCGGAATCTCCAAAAATAACCAGAATTGTTGTTCTCGGATTAACAAAACAGGCTCATGGCAATGCTGTCGGTATCGGTCTTGCCGATTTTACCACTCAAAATGTGATTAATAACATTGACACATTTGCCATGGCAACAAACGCAATCACTGCCATGACACCTGAAAAAGCAAGACTTCCCATTTCATTTCCAACGGATGAAGCGGCCATAAACGCAGCTTTCCAAACCATTGGTGCAGTTGATCCTGAAAATGCCAGAGTGGTTCATATTAAAAATACTTTGGAAATGGGCGAAATAACGATTTCCCATGCGCTTAAAAAAGAGATGATGAACAGGCCAACGTTAAAAATCGTACAGGATCTGGGTCCCTTGGCCTTTACTGACAAAGGGCGACTGTTACCGGTTTAGACCCGATAATTGACGGATATGATCTTGTCCAAAGGATAATTTACCGCAATAAAACCCGGGAGGATTATTCCGATTACCTTGATATTGTGTTTTTGAAAATTTTGAAGTAGGGTATACCTCTTACGGCAAAGTTACATTGAGGGAAAGGAAAAACATGGAAGAAAAAGAAAACCTGAAACTGGATCTGACCATAGAAAAATTGATCTCTTTGGGACAATATGCAATTGATGCCCTGGAACATCCGGACAATGAAATCGAAATCAGACCCGACATGCTCAATGCGCTGAAAGGGCAGGTAACACTTACCAGAAGATTTACCGGAAAGATTCCCCAGGATGACGAGGAACTAAACAAACTGGTTTTTTATTTTACCCATCAAAAAGAGATTGTTGACGAGGTGGTTCAAAGGCCCCATTTGAAACAGGATATTGAGTTCACGGCCAAATTTATTATGTCCAACCAAAAACGTGTGAACGAGATTTTAAACAGGCCTTAAAAAACATCATGCGAAAACAACCTATAGGCATCTTTGATTCCGGTGTCGGAGGCCTTTGTGTGGTAAAGGAAATCAAAAAGCTCCTTCCTTTTGAGTCCATTCATTATCTTGCAGACAGCGGCAATTGTCCCTATGGTTCAAAAAGAACGGATGAGGCCCTTTCTTTGGCCATAAAAAATATTGAATTTCTTCTAGGCCTCAACTGCAAATTGATTGTTGTTGCCTGCAATACCGTGACTGCAGTGGCCATAGACAGTTTCAGATCACAGTATAATGTTCCGTTTGTTGGAATGGAGCCAGCCTTAAAACCTGCAGTATTACAAACCAAAAGTAAAAAGATCGGGATACTTGCCACAGAGAACACCTTTAACGGCAGACTTTTTAAACAGACTTTTGAAAAATATGCCAATGGCATAGATGTTTTTGTTCAATCCGGATATGGCCTTGTAGAACTTGTAGAACAAGGGGAGCAAAACAGTGAAAGAGCTCAACGTCTTTTAGAAGAATATCTTTTGCCCATGATGGAAAAAGGAGTGGACACGATTGTGCTGGGGTGTACCCATTATCCTTTTTTAAAGCAGATGATTAAAAAGATTACAAAAAACAGTGTCATCATCATTGACCCTTCTGATGCAGTTGCAGCCCAGACCAAAAGGATATTGACGGCGTTTGATTTAGTGTCTGATGATACAAATAATTCTATGTTCCATTTCTATACAACCGGGGACAAAACAATCGCTGAAACGCTCTTGTCCCATTCAATGGACAGTCCGTATAAAATAGAGCAGATAGAAATTTAGCCAAATAAGGACTACAGATAAAAAATCTATTTGCTCTCCTTTTTTTCAGGATTATGAAATTAAATCATTGATTTTTGCCAGAAGCGCATCCTTATCCACTGGCTTATCGAAAAAGGCATCCGGGCTGAAATATTCTGCATCTTCATATTTATTAAATTTAATTCCCAGCTCATCTTCCATCCCGGAAATGCCAATAATTGGTGTGTTTTTAAGTTCCGGGTCATTTCTAACCTGTCTGCAAACCTCGAATCCGGAAAAGGTTGTTTCCATCATGACATCCAGCATGATAAGATCAGGGCGCAGCTTTTTGATAAATTCAATACCTGTGCTACCGTCTGAGACGGTTTCAACTTCAAATCCGTTCCTGGTCAGAAATGTTTTCATTGTGAACAAGTAGTCCAGATTGTCATCGACAATGACTATTTTCAAGGGTTTATTCCCCATGTTCCGTTTCCCCTTTCTTATACATTTAAAAAATATTACGATAATTGATGAAGAATATTATGTCAATTCTAAAAATCATTTTTTTATTCCAAAACCAGCTTCTTATGCGGCAGTCTGAAGATCACCCGGAAGAGGCTTCCTTTCCCTTTTTTTGTCAAAACTTCAATTTTACCATTATGATTTCTGGCAATTCTGTCCACAACCATCAGGCCAAGACCTGTTCCGGAATCTCCCTTTGAAGAGAAAAACTCCTTAAAGATATTTTTCTGGGTTTCTTTGTCCATTCCCTGGGCATTGTCTTCCACTTCGAACAGGTAATGATAATTATCATAAAAATCAACCCTGAGAAAAACCAGATGCTTACTTTTCTCAGTATCTTTCTGGCAGGATTGAATGGAATTCCATATCAGGTTTCCCAGCATTCTGGAAATTCCGACAGGATCAATTTTTAATGCCGGCAGCTTTGGATTCAATTCCATCAATAGCTGGATTCCCATAGAAGATGCTTTTTCAGTAAATAGTTGTCCGGTCTGACGAGCCACATCCACAGGTTTTGCCGTCTTGAGAGTGGGTTTTCTGTCTTTGGCTGAATAAAGGATATTCTGAGTGATACGTGTAATTTCGGTAATATTTTTTTTAACAATATCCCAACCTTTGAAAGTCAGTTTCGTGTCTTTATCCTTTAAGCCCTCCTCTACCACATAGGCCCCTCCCTGGAGCCCTTCCAGGATATTCTTGATATCATGGGAAAGCAGGGCAATGGATTGCCCCAGGGTTACCAGCTCTCTATGGCTATCCTTGACTGTCCCAACATTGACTAAGAGCTTGATACATGCCTTCACATTCCCTATGGCATCAAACAGGGGGGCTGAAAATGCGATCATTTCAATGTCACTGCCATCTGACAGGTGGATGATTTCTTCGGTGATATGGATTTTTTTATCCTTAAAGGTTTCCCTAACCGGACATTGGCTGCATTGATGGCCGGAGTCCTTTAATACGGAATAACAGAACTTGTTGATAATGTTATCACCGAAATCACTCTTGAATGTCTGATTGGCGAAAAGGATGTTAAACTCCTGGTCTTGAATCATTACATAACAGGGTAACGCATCAATAATGCTTTTAAACGTCAGATCGATTATTTCGGAATAATTTGAGTCGTTCATTCAATGTCCTTGAATCAGATGCTGCCGAAAAACGGCAGAATTCAGTCTATTGTTTCGGGCTGCCAATGGTAATCACCTGGCAAGCTGCAAATTTAGATACATTGGCTGCCGTCCGTATATATGTCAGTCGTTTGGTCTCATGCCGACCGGCGGTCCCCATGATGATCATGTCAACATGGTTTTCCTCGGTATACTTGATGATTTCAACATCCGGGGAACCGACCCTTACGGCAAACTTATGATCAATTATATCCCGGCATCGTTTAATATAGACCTTTTTCAAAGCCCCCAGTGCCTGGAGCCTGTTTTCTTCATCCATTTCTTCTGATTTTTTTAAGGCTTCTTTCTTGGACAGGGGGGTTTCAAATATCTGCACACCACAGGGATTTACCGCTGGAATTACATTAAAGATGTGAAGGGTTGCCCCATATTTGTTCGCCTGATCAAAAGCATGGACAAACGAGGCTTCAGCATCTTTTGAATAATCAGTGCAAAGCAGAATATTACGGTATTTTAATTGAGTACTCATTGAACAAATTTATGCTCCATTTTTTTAAGGTTCATTTATTTTCAGATGAGTTTATCAGACAGATTATTACAGGTCAAGAAATAGGATTATTTGGTTCTCGACATCCGCTATGTTTATAGATATTATGATCGTGCTGATAATTGAGTATAAAAAACAAATTTACCCGTTGAATCGGAGAAGAAAATAGTGGCACACGAATATTCGGTTCAGATTCATGACTGGATCAGTGAAAAAATTAGCAAGGTAAAACAGAAAATTAAACTGGCAAAAGAAAAGAATGATGTGAAAAATAAAAACTATTACAAAGGTCAGCTGCAGGAACTGCTCGACATTCGGCAGTATTTAAAGGATCAGATTGATCTTGAGACCTATCAATATCATCAATAATTGCTCACAGGATTAAATATGGCGTATGTTTATTTGCTGAATCTGTACGAAAAATTAGATCTTCGCCTGGATGAAACAAGCGTATTGATATCTGATAAAAAAAAGACAGTTCATGAAATCAATTGTCTTGAAGGAAGAAGGGATGTCCTTTTGGAATTCAAGCAATTTTTGTCTGATAACCTGAACAGCAGACTTCCCAAAAGAATCAGAAAACGATTGTTAAACCCGGGCGGGTAAACTAAAAAGAACTCAAGCTGTTTGTTTTGGAAGCCTTCCCCGCAAAAAACGTATTCGGAAAACAGACCCCTCCCCCTTTTTAGAGAAAACACTGATTTTACCGCCATGCTCTTGAACAATTTTTTTAGTCATCAGGAGGCCAAGGCCTGTCCCTTCAAGGCCCTTGGTCGTAAAAAACTTGTTAAAAAGTCGTTTTCGATGTTCATCATCAATGCCGCATCCCGTATCTGTTACTTCAATAAAAATAGCCCCTTCTTCTTCAAATAGATTTACGGAGATGATTTTTTTTCTATCATCCTCGATGCCGGCAAAGGCATCAAAGGCATTGCTCACAAGGTTTGTCAAACCCTCATGAATTTTTTCATAGTCAAGGGGAACCGGCGCCATTTTTTGATCCATCTTAAACGTCAGGCTGATATTATTTTCCTGGGCCTTAACTGTAAAGGATTCTAACACTTCTCGGATAATATCGGCTGGATTGCAATCGTTTGGTGTGACGGCTCTGAATCTGGCGTAATTTAAAAATGCCATTGAAAATCCCCTGATCCGCTCGATATTTCTTGTCAACGTCTCAATTCCCTTGTGAACTCTTTTAATATCTCCTTTTCCAATACCGGATGTTAAAAAATACATGCCGCCGTCAAGGGCATTGATAAGATTTTTTATGCCATGGGCCAATCCTGCAACCGTCTGCCCGACAATTGCCATTCGTTCGGCTTCTATTTTTTCTTCTTCAAGCTTTTTAATCGGGCTGATGTCATGGACGGAAAATGCCATGCCAAGGTTTTTATATGAATCTTTCAGCTTGTTTCCAATTAGTCGCCCGAAAAATTTATCTCCATTGCTTCTTTTTAATTGAGCTTCTGGAAGATAAACATGACCCCGCTCTTTTGATACCCTTGCAAGGAATCCTTTTGGGAGCATGGTGCTCAGATCTTCCAGAGAGACAATCTGTCCTTTATCAATGTTAAAAAGATTTCGAGCTGCAGTATTGAATACCTCGATTTTTCCTCTCCGGCTGATTCCGACAATGCCGTCCATTGAGGTATTGATAAGGGATTCCAGATAATTATGAGCCGCTTCCAGTCTGTCCTGGAGCTTTACTGTCTTTGAAATATCAACGGCCATTTCCATGACCAGATCCTGGCTTGCCTCTTCTCCCTTTAGCAGAATGGTGATCACATGCATATGGACGGTTCTTCCATCGGTCAGGTTCCAAACATGATAGCCCGTATGCTGCATTCCGTCTTCAAACGTCTGTCTGGCCGTACATTCCAGACATTTTTCCTTCCTGGCCTTTAAAGCGGAATAACAATATTCGCCTTGAAGGTTTTTGATCATGTCTTTTGCCCGTTTATTGGCCCTGATGATTTGAAACTGCCTGTTAATGATGATGACATTACAGGGAACCTGTTCGAAAAGCAGCTTATACTCTTTTTCCGTCTCCTTGAACCGGGTGGTTTCCGTACTGGTTTCAACAAGATAATTTACTTGTCCATTCTCATCTGTAACCGGCACGGTGTACTTGATATAGTGAATCAGTCGGCCGTTTTTGTCAAAACCTGTCTGTTCGCTTACGCAGGTCTTGGCAGTGGAAAAAACAAGTCGGCTTGTACAGTTTTCACAGATGGCAGTTTGTCTTTTATAGATAGCAAAGCATTTTTTGCCTTCCCACTCCCCGAATCTTTCTTCAAATGCCTTATTGGCATAAATAATGTTCAGCTCTCTGTCCAGGGCGGCAATAAACACAGGGGCGGCATGGAAAAATTCTTTTTCAATCCAGGCTTTCAGGTCCTGGGCTGGTTTTAACATAACGATTCCCTCATACGTGATTAAATAATTAAGAACAA
>JAHJLN010000319.1 GCA_018821715.1 Pseudomonadota bacterium
ATGGCAATCTTAGCTTTTGCTCTCTTAAGGGCAATAGCAAGCGCTTCATCTCGAACCGGTTTATTAATAAAATCACTGGCGCCGTATTGCAGTGCGGTAATGGTTGAATCAATATCACCATGCCCTGTTACAATGATCACTTCTTTTTCCGGATCAATCTCTTTAATCTTTTTTAATAACTCAAGTCCGTCCATTCCCGGCATTTTTATATCTGTAACAACAATATCAGGAGATTCGGCTTTAAACACTTCAAGTCCCTGCTCCCCGCTATTGGCTGTGACCGTTTCATATCCATCACTTCGAAGGGACATGGAAAGCAGTCTGACGATAATCGCCTCATCATCAACAACTAATATCTTATTGGCTGACATTATTTGGTTCCTTATTCAATTGCCGGAAACTTAATTATAAAAGTAGCGCCTTTTCCAGGCTCACTTTCTATATCAATGGTTCCGCCATAATCTTTTATAATTCCAAAACTGATACTGGTTCCAAGGCCGGTCCCTTTGCCGGTTTCTTTTGTAGTAAAAAACGGTTCAAAAATTTTTCTTTTTACTTCCTCTGTCATACCAAGCCCGGTATCAGACACTTCGGTTACTACCCATTTTTTATCTGCAAAGGTTTTTATTTGAAGTATTTTTTCCACTGAAGTTTCTGATTTCTCAGCTTTTTCATCCATGGAATCAATGGCATTGGTAACAAGATTGATGAACACCTGTTCCAGGCGATTATGCTCTGCACGGATTTCAGGGATTTTTGGATCAAGGTCCAGCTTGACCTTAATGGAATGAACTGTCAACTGGTGTCCAAGTATTTTGAAAACATCCTTGATGGGATCATTAATCTCTAATTTTTTAAGGTCCCTTTCAGATTGTCTTGCAAAGTCTCTGACATGCTTTATTACACCGGCTGCTCTGGCGACGTTATCTATAATATCATTGGCCATGATAACCAGCTCATCATCTGGAATATGGATCCCTTTTTTTATCATTTTCAAAATCAGGTCTGAACAGATCTGTATGACATTTAACGGCTGATTGATTTCATGGGCCATACCGGCGGCCATGGTTCCAAGGGTTGCAAGCTTTCCAGCCTGAATCAACTGGGTTTCCTTTTCAACACTTTCAGTGATATCTGTTGCTGATGCGATCAAAACGTCTCTGTGACTATATGTGGCATTGACAACCTTAATATTAACAAAAAACGAGGTCTTATCTTTCTTTATATGCTTTCTCTTTGTGAACAGGATGGATTTGTTTTCTAAAAGTTCTTCAAGACCGTGTTTTACTGTTTCGTCGGATCGATCCCCGATGTCAAGAAAAGGGGTTCCTAGAAGTTCTGTTTTTCCGTAACCGTATTCTTCTTCTACGCGATGATTCACATCTAAAATCTCAAATGTTTTCCGGTCCATAATAAAAATCGGATTCGGGTTATTGTTAAACAATGACCTGTATTTTTCTTCAGATTTTTTATACTTTTCATAGAGTGTGGACAGTTCTTTATCCTGCAACTCCAGTTCTTCCTGAGTTTTTTTATCTTCCGTCAGATCTTTTAAGGTTTCAATGGCACCAATCACCTTGCCATCAGGGGACTTAATGGGTGCGGCAGTAAAAAAAATCCATTTGCCCTCTTTCCCGAGATGAGGAAAAAACTCTTCAGCTTCCAAAGCCTCATTGATCAATCCTGATTTTCTCCAGGAAGAACTATAATATTTTGACACTTCTTGTTCCGACATTCCACCCACAATAACATCTGCCATGGTCGGCCGCTTTGCAGACCTGAAAGGCACCCATTGTTTGTCGGTTCCAACCAGTTCGTAGGCACGGTGACCAGTCAGTTCTTCACAGGCCGTGTTCCAATGCGTAATAATATGTTCATTATTAATGATAAAGGTTGGAATCGTACTGCCCTGAATAACCTGGGACATCTCTTTTTCCGTCTCAAGAAGATCCTCTCTCTCGGCCATCAGATATCTGTTCTCTTCTTCGGCATTGTTTTGAATTTTTTTTGAAAACAGATCAAACAGTTCTACAATTTCTTTTTTATCAATTTTGTCAGTCTGAATTTTTCTTTTTATCTGTATTTTTTCTTGTTCAGCCTCTAAAAAATTTAAAAATGACATGGCCCTGTAAGCATCTATGTCAATAATGCTGACATGCTCGGTATTCACCTTTTCCAGCACGCAACTTAACAGCACATCATTCTTTAATTTTAAAATAACATCAATTCCCGTCAGGTTGCAGATTTCTGAATAGTCTGTTGTTGTTGGTACACCGATTTTCCTAGCATACATGATCCCTTCGGCCTGTTTCATGGTATCGGCAACCATCAGTACCTGGGGAGCCAGTTCTTTTAACCCAGGCCCCAATAATATTTCAAGAATTTGTCTACATGGACTGTTTCCGCCAATAATTGCCAGCTTTAATCCTTTAAGATCTATATTCATAGTTGGTTGCTCCATTTCACAATGTTAATTCCTTTAAAGCCAGTATATTAAAAGAAGATAAAGGTTACAATAACAAAGGTCGGAATTAAAAAGATTAAAGAATACTTCAGGATATATCCGAAAAAACTGGGCATTTGGGTTCCAGCCTCAGTTGCAATGGATCGGACCATAAAATTGGGTGCATTTCCAATATAACTGCAGGCACCGAAAAAGACAGCGCCGGATGATATTGCCTGAAGATAGACAGCCTTTTCAGTCATCAGCAAAGGTACTGCATTGCTTTCTGTCATCCCGGAATAAAAGGAACCCAGCGCAGTATTAAAAAAGGTCAGATAGGTTGGGGCATTATCCAGAAAAGCCGACAGTAACCCGGTTACCCAAAAATAGTGAACCGGTTCTTTTACTGCATTTATAAGAAACGCAAAGGCGCCGTTAGGACCAGCTTTTAATAACAGCAGACAGGGAATCATGGTGATGAAAATTCCAATAAACAAATAGGCTACTTCAATGATCGGGAACCAGGAAAATTCATTTTCTTCTCTTAGCGCTTTTGGTGTTGCCAAAAGAGATCCTATCCCCAACACGATGAGAAGGCCGTCCCTTAACCAGTCCTGAATTGCCCTGTGAACACCAAAGGTTGAAACTTCTCCCAAATCCAGAATACCGCTCATTAAAACAGACCCCACAATCCCGCCGAGAAAAAGAAAATTGTAGGTTCCAACCAGTCTCAATGGTTTTTTTTCTCCTTCGTCCGGAGTGGTGGCTCCCTCTTTTTTATAATGATAGGTGTCCAGCAGAAAATAAATACCAAGAAGGATACCCGAGGCTACCAGCATATGCGGCAGAATCTTAAGGGTCCAGAAAAAACTGACGCCGTGAAGAAATCCTAAAAACAACGGCGGATCACCAAGAGGCGTCAATGACCCTCCGATGTTGGCGACAAGAAAAATAAAAAACACCACCATAAAGGTTTTATTTTTCCGATAGTCATTAGCCCGCAAAAAGGGCCGGATCATAAGCATGGCTGCCCCTGTGGTGCCCATCCACGAGGCCAGAATCGTACCGATCAGAATAATCACTGTGTTTACAATGGGGGTTCCCCGCAATGTCCCTTTGAGCAAAATACCGCCGGAAACCGTAAATAACGCCCATAAAAGAATAATAAAGGGAACATAGTCTGCCAGAAAAATATGAAGAATTTCATAGACGGCAAGGCCTTTATGGAAATAGATAAACGGCAGGGCAAGACAGGCTGCCCAGAATGCGGAAATCTTACCGAAATGATGGTGCCAGAAATTTCCGGCGATCAACGGCAAAAGAGCTATGGATAACAACATACAGGCAAAGGGGATACAGCTGGATAGGGGCAGCGTCTCCCCCAAATTCACATGGCCGTGGGCCCCTTCCTGATCCTGGGATGGACTATGCTCCTGGTCAAGGGTCTTTGCCGGGTGACCTGAAACTTCAAGTGTAGAATGGTTTTTCCCGTCAGATTGTTCTTTTGCAGCAGCAGGCGAAAAAGAAACAAGGAAAACTAAAATTAGGATTAACACTGCCAACCTGTCCAATTTCATCGATACGTTCCCTCCTGGTTATATTGGGCGTAACGCAACCTTTGAATGCTTGTTTGGTCAATCTATGCTAATTTGCAATTTTGCTTTTGAAGCGACATTTTCTTAAAAGTGATGAAAATACTCAAAGCAAAACATAATGATTTGACTATTTGATTTCATGGGAAAAGTCAAGGCGAAATAGGAAATTAGGATATTTGCCAAAAAAAACTTTGGATAACCCGTTCCAGGCTGATCATCTTACGTGTGCTGGATGGACATGGCAACAAATTCTAAGATTACCTTTGCTGACCGCCATGAACTCACTCATTCTTCGCTCAAACACCACGGCGGCTTAACCGCTACGGTAATCAAGAATTTGTAAGCAAAGATCCATAAGGCTCCCGTAAGATGATCACCCTTCCACTGGACGGGATAGCAATTTCGCAACTGCTTTTTACAAAATAAAATTGCTATGTTTTAAAAAAATAGAAGAAGGATATATTATTCTAAAGAAGATATGCCAGTATTTTTTAAAAAGAGCAGACGAACGGATTAAATTTAAAATGTTGAAAAATTTCCGAACGAAACCGTCCGCTATTATCTAAAATATCATGATGGGTTTTATAGGGACTGCAGGCCGAATATATTTAAATTAACGTACTAAACTTTATGTATAAAATTTACACCAAAAAATGAAAATCCGCAACCAATGCCTGCAACCAAAAACTAAAAAAAGACCTTCAAGGAATCCTTGAAAGCCTTTGCTAACAATGGTCGGGACGGCTGGATTTGAACCAGTGACCACTTGTCCCCCAGACAAGTGCGCTACCAGACTGCGCTACGCCCCGATTTTTTTATTAAACAAAGCGTCTTTTATCATCCTTTAAAAATCGTGTCAAGAAATATTGACCAATTTAACAGGGGCAATGCATGTAAAGATTAAGAAGCCCCTATGCTCTGCTGGGTTGCAGGTGTCTGTCATCTGAACACAATATTCTCCAGATAATCCGTATCCATGGCCGCATTCAACCGTTTGCTTTTCACACTGCCTTTGAATGTTTTATTGTTCCGCAATAAATTCAAAGCAATGTGCCGTATTGCAGCAAAATTCTCCGGG
>JAHJLN010000320.1 GCA_018821715.1 Pseudomonadota bacterium
AATTCTTATGCCTTTTTTCTTGAGACGGATATCAAACGCCTCTATTTTTACTGTTTTTCATTAGCAAAATGGCTTTGAATTTGTTTTTTGTCCATGTGCCACTGAAAAAGCCTGATTTTTCACGCTGTATTAAACACCCTCTGCCCGGGTAAAGCAGTTCATAAAGGATATGGGCGTAAAACCAAAAGTCATAAGTTATAAATGTCCCTGGCAAAATGGTGTGGCAGAACGTTTTGTCCTTTCAGTTCGAAATGATATGTTAAATCAAGTCATTATCTTTAACGGAGACCAATTGAGGGAATTCATGAAACAATATTTCGAATATTACAACAATGAAAGATGCCATTTGGCAGTAGGCCGGGATTCTCCAAACGGACGAGAAATCCGAAACAAACCATTTAAATCTGCAAAAATTATTTCCTCTCCCAGGATCGGTGGATTACACCATGTATATAAATGGGATAAAGCTGCTTAAGCTGATTTTTAGAGAACGAAAATTTGAAAATTTAAGTTTTTGTATATCTACGTCCTGTATTTGAGATTCTATGGTATCTTCGAGACTTAATTAAATCCTGTTATTAAAATTTGACCAGATTTAAAAAGCTATAACTGACTTAAACAGTAGTTTGAGATCAAATTATCATGCATTTTTTCCCTGATTCTTTTTTGGCTAACCACAAGGTCGTTGTGAGTGTGAAATCGACGTCCATGAATAATGCAATTGTCATAAATCTAAACAACCTTTGCTTTTATCATAATTGTTCAACTTCATTTTCAACTCAGCAATCGAAGGGCTCAAGTTTTCATTATTGCCTAAATTTAACCCATGCTGAGCGGCTAGGTTGCAAGGATCACAGCCGTAACATATTATCGGGTAATTTGCCAGCCCGCTCCCGTGTGTCCAAATGAAATGAACATGAAAATCACCGGTGAAATCCGGTGTATTTTCGTTGGAATTAAAACCGCAATCGTCCCAAACCTGTTAAAAAAAGCCAAATGAATCCCTATCTCTTAATCAGTTTTATGAGATTTTGTTGTATTATAGTTCGCAATATTAAAAGCACAATTAAAAGGAGCTAAATTCAATTCATATCGGGTGCTTTTAAGTTTTCCGGTTTTGATCAGCACCCCTGTTTCAACTAGATCCGTTAAATCTCTTGTTGCTGTCGCTTTAGACGCTTTTGTGATTGCTATGTAGTTTTTTGCGCTTAGGCTTCCATCAAATCCTTTGGGTCCTTCTCGGAAAATTCTCAAAATTACTTTTTTTTGTCGGTAGTTTATATTTCCTGTATGGGCATCGAAAAATTTTGTTTTTACAATTAAAAAGTTCAATTTTTCAACCACTGCCTGTTGGGATTCAAGAATTGTTTTTGAAAAGTAAGTTAAATACGGCGTTATTTCGTTGCTTTTATTCTGAGCATTTAAAGTTTTATAATATTGCTTTTTATCCTGGTTAATCCTACAGGATACCGCCGTTAAAACCGGGTTCTTCATAGATTGGGACAAGACCTTAGTTACTAAAGCTCGGCCTATCCGCCCGTTTCCATCCTCAAAAGGATGGATTGTCACAAAATAGAAATGCGCGATCCCAGCCCTAGTCAGCGGTGGTAAAGGTGTTTTGCCCCCTGGTGCTGTCCTGTTGAACCAATCTATAAATTGGTTCATTTCCTGAGGTATTCCAGACGAAGGCGGGGCCACAAAATGAACTTTTGGTTTATCAATCCGGCCGGAAATAACTTGCATATCCTCTTTATAGGTTCTGTATTTACCGGCTTTAATCTTTGGATTTCCAAGCATCAGGTTATCATGCCAGCTAAAAAGCATCTCATGGCTCAAGGAGTGTTGATATTCGGCATACAATTCTTTCATCATTTTGGCTATGCCGCGCTCACCTGGTGTAGTCCTGGTCTCTCTGACTATTTCGGCAAGACCAAATTCGCGCATGATGGAAGACTGTAAACTATCCCGGTTAAAAATTTCTCCTTCGATTTCTGATGTGTTCAAGGCTTCATCACTGATTAGCTCAACAGCTAGTTGCTTTTGGTCTGACTCTGGCAGTGATTTCATTATTCCAAAAGAAATACCAGCCTCTTGAATATACTCTTGTTCAAGGGGATCTATTTTATTTTTGTCATAGTTGAAATTGGGCCAGTCGTCTTGCTGCCAGTTCCATTTCTTTGAATTCATGATCAAAGCCTTGAGTTATAAATCGTAAATTTATAGCTCAAATAATAGATAATATTGAGCCATAAATCAAGTGTTTTTAAATCATATTTTTAAAAAACGTATTGATAACCTGCCACGGATAAACATCGAAGTGTATTATTTTCACTGAAATATAGGTAAAACCAATTGAATTTGATTCGACTAAAAGGTAGTGGTCAGCGTTTATTAAATTGTTCGGTGGTTCTTTCCGTTTGTTTTTCATATTATCTTCTAAGGAAGAGCTTGAACTAACTTTGCCCCTTTATGCCTATCTTAATTTCATTTGATTTAACTTCTTCAGGAATACTGAAAACTAATGAAATTGGTATAAGCTGCTTTATTTCCAACAACCCAAAGAGAGTGTTTTTTGAACGAACGATATGATGCCATTTGTCCGGATTTTCACCGCGGTTGACTGCGTAAAGTCCATCATCTTTCCAGTAAAAAGTTATATTACCGGGCTTTGGATTTGCAGCCCATAGAGGTTTGTGCTGCCTACCATATGAATCAGTTAAGGTGATATCCTGTAAATTAAACACCTGATACTTTCCTGTTAAGCCTTTTTTCTGGTCCAAAGTGAGCTCTTTTCTAAAATATCTCCTTACTCTGGAGTTATCCGGATAAGAATTGTAGAATTCTTCACGCAATTTAGAGATGTTTCCAACAGCGTTGGAATCGTGAATTAAAGCTGTAAGCTCAAATTTCACCTTTATTAATTGATATCCTTTATCTGGATGTAGGGTTATACCAGCCCCACCTGCTGACGGAATTTCTTCATAGTATTTATCTATTTGATCAATTTTTATTTTTTTAATCTCCCATATTTTTCCCCCCGCGATAGAAGGCTGACTCATAGCAATAAGCAGCAACCCAGCTATCAAGATAACAGACAGTCTTTTTGATATTTCCATAGTTCACTCCTTGTAAAGTTAGATTGAATTTTTTATTCGTGCCGAACGGTCAGGTCTTCAGCTCTGTGTCTGTGGCCTGATATCCAAACCAAACCACATTAAACCTATTGTTTCCCAAAGGGAATGGCGTCCTCAACCCTCAGCTCCATGTCAAAATAATATGTTGTTTCTTGATATCTATACCTCTTACCCCCCAAGTCGATTATGACCCTTACGGGTAAAAGCATGTCCTTATTAACTTCGACTGTTACCTTCGGATCGGCTGATCCAAACCCCACCATAAAGGTATGTCTGCCTGGCCGAACGGCAATCCTACGTTTTGTACGCCAATCCCACACCATGCCTTCTATCTCTTTTCTGATCCCATCTTCATATTGATAAACAGACCATGTTCCTCCCCCAATATTTTTACTGAGTTCAACTACGTCCTCACTTTCATCACTATAGAACTCAACGTACCCCTTAGGGATATTATCCGGAAGCGTATCAAAAGTTCGAACATCAGATTGAAACCCTGCACATCCAACAATAAATGAAGTGATTAATGCCATCATGAACAATAGAACTGCTACTTGGATTCGTTTCATTTGATCTCCTATTTTTACAAAACGTTAAGTTGAGCGGCAACAACACAGCCAAAAAAATGCCAACGCAGGCCTGCTCCAACTTATTGTTACATTAACCGGGTTAGAACCACCCCAGTTATTCCCTTGGTGTAAAGTAGCCGAAGTCTGGGTCCTATTTCCTGGCTCAGGGGTACATTTGGGCAGTTTTTTAACTGACATATGAATCAATATCCTTTTTTACCGGTTATTCCAATGAAGAATTTCAGAGAAAATA
>JAHJLN010000321.1 GCA_018821715.1 Pseudomonadota bacterium
TATTTTCTCTGAAATTCTTCATTGGAATAACCGGTAAAAAAGGATATTGATTCATATGTCAGTTAAAAAACTGCCCAAATGTACCCCTGAGCCAGGAAATAGGACCCAGACTTCGGCTACTTTACACCAAGGGAATAACTGCGGTGGTTCTAACCCGGTTAATGTAACAATAAGTTGGAGCAGGCCTGCGTTGGCATTTTTTTGGCTGTGTTGTTGCCGCTCAACTTAACGTTAAAAAAGGATTGAAATGGAATTTTTATTCAATAGCAAAGGTCAGCACATCGCAAATTTTGTGAATGGGCAACTACATGCGCCTACAGGAAAAAATATTGGTCATTACATGGAACCACAAGGTATCTTTATTGACATGTCTGGCCGATATCTTGGTGAAATTGTAAATAAAAATCGTCTTATGTACAATCGTTCCTCATTAAATAAAAACGCAAACTATGGCAATTACGGTAATTACGGCAATGTTGGCAACTATGGTAATCCTGGGAATTATGGTAGTATTGGTACAATAGGTGGTTATGAAGATGTGGCGACACCATGGTTGTAGCACAACGCGTTCAATATAATTAAAAAGGTTATATTTCAAAGTTTCCCGGTAAATAAAAATTCATTATATGAGGTAAGAAGATGGCTGCAAAAGATGAAAAAGACTGGTTAGAGGATTTTCAACGTCATTTAAACTGCCCTGAACAAAATTGGCTTTAGGGTGCTGGAACGAGTTTTGGGGCTAAAATTCCTCTCATGTGGCCATTAACGGATCGAGTGATGCAGCTTGTAGAAAATAATATCTGGGGACATCTTACTGAATTCCAATAACAAATAAATTTTTAGTTGAAACTGCTTATATGCCAGTAATCAATTTGTGATCAAAACATCGGAGGCAGCGTATGGATCAACTCCATAATATTTTTGAGAAAGTTTTAAGCTTGGTGGTTACCGTCTGGTCCCTCGAACTCTTTAAGAGCGGAGGCAACCCGATCCTACTCAATCAGGTTATTATTGCGACGATTCATCTCGTTGTCGGATTCATCATCAGCAAGAAATTGTCAATCATACTAAGCCAAAAAATTATCCAGAGAAGCCAGATCGATGAGGTAAAGGCGCATATGCTTCGCCGCATCATTTATTTCGTTCTGCTAACTGTCTTTGTGCTCATCGCCCTACCGATTGCCGGTATCCCTATTGCTGCATTTGCCATCCTCGGCAGCGCGGTTGCCATCGGGGTCGGCTTTGGTGCCCAAAATTTATTCAACAATCTAATTTCAAGTTTTATTCTAATGGTCGAAAAGCCGATCCGCATTGGTGATATTGTGGTCCTTGGAGATACAGTCGGCAGAATTTCAGATATTGGCAATCGCTGTGTGAGCGTTAGAAGAGGTGATGGCATTGATGTACTTGTTCCAAACAGCCACTTCCTCGAAAAAGAGGTCATTAACTGGACCCTGAGTGATCAGAATTTACGTGGCGAATTAAAAATCGGGGTTGCCTATGGTTCGCCTGTGGAAAAAGTGAAAGAACTTCTGGAAAAGGTGGCACTTGAACATGAAAGGGTCCTCAAACAGCCACCTCCTTTTGTTTTGTTTGAGGATTTTGGTGATAACTCGCTCATGTTCACCTTATTCTTTTGGGCCCGTATTACATTGCCCTTGGATTTGAGACGGGTCAGCTCGGCCTTGCGTTTTCACATCGACGCTCTGCTGCGAGAGCATGACATTGTTATTGCATTTCCCCAGCGAGACGTTCATTTGAACTCGCTGCAGCCGATCGAGGTACGAATGATAAAAAAAGAACAAAAGCTTGACAATTCAGCCCATTGAATTGAGGTAGTGGAAAAGGGGTCAGAATTCTCTAATTTCTTTCTACCAGTGATTAAAGGGAAAAAATTGCCGAACCAGTCCATTAATTCAGGTGGAAAGAACGTTGGTGGCTTTATGGTCTATGTTTTTGGCCCGCTGGTTATGAGAAACGTTCGAGCGACTCAACGATGTTTTGGCTCCATCAATGCGAGGGA
>JAHJLN010000322.1 GCA_018821715.1 Pseudomonadota bacterium
AATATAACCAATGTTTTTTTATCCTGCATAAGCTTTTTTGCTTGACTATGGGAATCCTTCTTTTTATAGTTGCGAAACTCACAATTTTAATTGTAGTTATGCTGTACTAACCAGTAATTTAAATCAGAGGGGAGTAAAAAAAAATGAAATCTTTTTTTAAAACTTTGGCACTTGCATCAGTATTCTTGATTGGTATCACCGCACCTGGTTTTGCCGGTGATACAATCAAACTTGGTTCCGGCGGCGTTATATCCGGTGACCTTGCACCCTATGGAATTTCTGCGGTAAGAGGTGTTGAGATTGCCATTGAAGACATTAACGCCAAAGGCGGAATTCTTGGCAAACAAATCGAATTATTAGTTGGTGATGATGTATGTAAACCCGAAGTTTCTGTCAACATGGCAACAAAACTTGTATCAGACGGCGCCCAGATGATTGTCGGTCATGTCTGCTCAGGTGCCACCATCGCAGCAAACAAGATCTATAAAGATGCAGGACTTCTGGTTGTCTCTCCGGCATCCACCAATGACGATCTGACCCTTAAAGGTGAACACCCCAATTTTTTCAGAACCATTTCCTATGATGGTGCCCAGGCTGATCTGATGACCTCTTTTATTAAAAACGTCCTGAAAGTGAAAACCGTTGCTTTAATCCATGACAAAGGTGATTATGGTAAAGGCCAGATGGAACTTGCCAAAAATTACTTTGAAAAACTCGGCGGCATTGAAGTTGTCCTTTTCGAAGGCGTAACAACTGGTGCGGTTGATTATACCGCTATCGTACAGAAAATTAAAAGAACTAACGCTGAACTCACCATGTGGGGCGGTTACCATTCAGATGCTTCCAAAATTGTCGGCCTGATTAAAAAGAAAAAAGTGGATACCATCTTCTTTGGTGCTGACGGTATCATTGGCGACAACTTTGTAAACCTGGCCGGCAAATATTCTGAAGGTGTTTATGCAACAGGACCCAATGATACTTCCGGTAATGCGTTGTTTAAAGAATTGACAGCAAAACATCAAAAAAAATACAGTGAAGATCCCGGTACCTTTTTCTACAATGCTTATGCCTGTGTACAGGCGCTTGCCGCAGCAGCAGAAAAAGCCGAATCTCTTGACTATGACAAGATGAGAGCCGCCATGTTTGAAATTAAAATCGATTCTCCTCTAGGGCCTATTGGTTTTGATAATAAGGGTGACGTTGTCGGTGCAGGTTTCTCTGTATATCAAGTTCAAAATGGAAAATATACCCAGGTTAATTAATATCTAAAAACAATGAAAACAGGAGCATAATAAAAAAATATTATGGCTCCTGTTTTTTTAAGCGATGATTTTACTTAAATTTAACAAAGTTTAGGAGATTTAAATTAATTAACATGCGTTGGTTTAATATTATATCGGGTGTGGTGGCTGCCGGGATACTGGGTTTCTTTGGTATCAGAGAGCTGACTACAGACCCGGGTTATTTTTTAGAACTAGTCTTGGGCGGTCTGACACGTGGCAGCATCTATGCCTTGATTGCTCTGGGGTATACCATGGTTTACGGTATTATCCAGCTGATCAATTTTGCCCATGGTGAGATCTATATGATTGGCGCCATTACTGCCCTTATTGTTGCCAGTGTTTTAGGACTTTGGGGATGGAACTCTGCAGTTATTGTTATCCTTGCCTTTGTCTTTGCCATTCTTTATTCCTGCGCCTATGGATTTACGGTTGAAAAGATAGCCTACAAACCCTTAAGAAAAGCACCCAGACTTTCTGCTCTCATTTCAGCCATTGGAATGAGTCTTTTTCTACAAAATTATGTCATGCTTGCCCAGACACCGGAATTCATGCCCTTTGAAAGCCTGATCCCCAATTTCAAATTCTGGGAACCTTTTTCCCACATTATCACTTCGGTTGAAATGACCATTATTGTTACCACTGTCATTGTCATGATTCTTCTAGGCATACTGATTAAATTTACCAAAATCGGCAAGGCCATGAGGGCCACGGCCCAGGATCAAGTCATGGCATCACTTGTCGGCATCAATGTAAACCGGGTTATTTCCACAACGTTTGTGGTTGGATCTGCCACTGCAGCCATCGGCGGGGTTTTAATTGCCTGCCATGTGGGCCAGATAAACTTTTACATCGGGTTTCTGGCAGGGCTTAAGGCCTTTATTGCTGCTGTGTTAGGTGGTATTGGAAGCATTCCGGGCGCTGTGTTGGGAAGCCTTGTCTTAGGTATCAGTGAAAGCTTTTTTACCGGTTATTTCTGGAGTGAGTATGAAGATGTCTTTGCATTTACTATTCTTGTCATCATATTGATATTCAGACCTTCGGGCATACTAGGCAGAGACGAGACATCTAAAGTTTAACCCCATTATTTAGAAAGTTGATTATGGTTACTAAAAAAGAAATCAAGCTATCGTTTTTTATCGCTTTATGGTTCATTGTGCTGACTTTTCCTATCATGGTCATAAAAGTCAACACCATAACCCATATTGTCGATTTCAGATGGGCCAACATTTTCTGGGTTGGCATTACAAGCTTTTTTGCCTCCCTTATCTGGAACTATTTTTTACGGATGAAAGAGGAAAAAAAGAAAACAGAGACAAATGATGACGTTCCTTTTGTTCACAGAATGCTTCAGAATCAAAAAATTAAAACACCCTTTTTGGCTGCTTTGGCTGTATTTTTCCTAGTCTATCCCTTTGTTTTTCCTATGTATCACACCAGTATCATGATTTCAGCCCTGGTCTATGTCATGCTGGGACTAGGATTGAATATTGTTGTGGGACTGGCAGGGCTTTTGGATCTCGGGTATGTGGCGTTTTATGCGGTGGGTGCTTATGCGTATGCCCTTTTGAACCTGCATTTTGGTATCAGTTTCTGGGTGGTTCTGCCTATCAGTGCCGCACTGGGTGCCATTTGCGGAACCCTGCTGGGGTATCCGGTATTACGGCTGAGGGGCGATTATCTGGCCATTGTTACATTAGGCTTTGGTGAAATCATCAGAATTATCCTTGAAAACTGGGATGACTTTTCCAACGGACCCAGAGGAATTGGAAATATCCCTGCCCCAAGTTTTTTCGGTCACCAGTTTGAGCAGCATGCATCTGTCATTTACATTTATTTTATAGTGATAGGGCTGGTGCTGATGACCATTTTCTTTGTCGGCCGGCTTGAAAACTCAAGAATCGGCCGTGCCTGGATTGCGTTGAGGGATGATGATATTGCCTGTCAGGCCATGGGCATTGACAAATTCAAAACCAAATTGACGGCCTTTGCCCTGGGAGCCACCTGGGCCTCCATAGCTGGTGTTGTTTTTGCTGCAAAAACATCCTTTATCAACCCCATGTCCTTTACCATCTGGGAGTCCATTACCATCCTGTGTGTTGTTGTTATCGGCGGGATGGGATCTGCCATTGGTGTTATTGCCGGTGCCCTCGTGCTGATACTGTTGCCTGAATACTTAAGAGCGGTTGCCGAATACAGGATGCTTGTATTTGGGGCACTCCAGGTCATCGTAATGGTATTTAAACCCGAAGGGCTTATTCAAAGTGTACGTAAAATTTATAAATTTGAAAAAGTAGAAGAATAAATTTATGGAACCTATACTCAATGTAAAAAACCTCACAATGACGTTTGGAGGTCTTAAAGCCCTGGACACTGTAAATATTACAGTTGAAAAGGGCCAGATTGCGGCGCTCATCGGCCCCAATGGTGCAGGAAAAACCACATTTTTCAACTGCATTACCGGTATCTATGAGCCCAGTGAAGGCACAGTTGAGATAACGCCTCCAGGCAAGCCCACTCAGAAATTGAACGGGCTTAAAACCAACTATGTGACGGAAAGAGGCCTTGCCAGAACCTTCCAGAACATCAGGCTTTTCAAGGGCATGACGGTTCTGGAAAATGTCATGATCGGAAGGCATTGCCGGATGAAATCAGGAATTATTAAGGCCATGCTTCGACCCTCAAGTCAAAAAAATGAAGAAAAAAAAGCAATTGACGACAGTTATGAAATCCTTGAAAAAATAGGCCTGGATAAATATGTCAATGAAATGGCAGTCAACCTGCCCTATGGTGCACAGCGACGTCTGGAAATTGCAAGAGCCCTTGCAACAAACCCGTTTTTACTGCTTTTAGATGAACCTGCCGCCGGCATGAATCCCCAGGAAACAAATGAACTTGACGAGTTGATTGTCTGGCTGAGGGACAATGAAGATGTGTCTATCCTTTTGATTGAACATGACATGAAACTGGTCATGAGTTTGTCTGACAATATTCATGTGGTGGATTACGGCAAAAAAATTGCCGAAGGAACCCCTCAACAGGTAAAGTCTAATCCGGAAGTAATCAAAGCCTATCTTGGAGACGAGTCTGAAGATGCTTAAATTAAAAGATATACACACATTTTATGGAAATATTCATGCCCTCAAAGGGATTAACCTTGAGGTGACTGAAGGAGAGGTTATTTCTCTGATCGGGGCCAATGGTGCCGGAAAATCAACCACATTGATGACCACCTGTGGTATTGTTCCTGCCAAACGGGGCACTATTGAATTCAAAGGTCAGGATATCACCCATATGCCCTCTGATGATATCGTGAAGCTGGGTATCTGCCAGGTGCCGGAAGGCCGAAGAATTTTCCCGTACCTTACCGTTGCCGAGAACCTGGACATGGGTGCTTTTTTAAGAAATGATACTGCTGAAATAAAAAAAGACATAGAATATGTTTACAGTCTTTTTCCTATTTTAGCAGAAAGACGAAACCAGGCCGGGGGAACGCTCAGTGGCGGCGAACAGCAGATGCTGGCCATTTCAAGGGCCTTAATGGCAAGACCCAAGGTTTTGCTTTTAGATGAGCCTTCCCTTGGACTTGCCCCCATCATTGTCCGGCAGATTTTTAATATCATTAAAAAAATAAATGAAGAACAAAAAACCACTATTTTTATTGTTGAACAGAATGCGAACCTTGCACTGAAAGCCGCTCATCGAGGGTATGTGATGGAAAACGGTGTCATTACAATGACTGACACAGGTGCAAATCTGATGGCCAATGAAAATGTTAAAAAGGCATACCTAGGTATCTAAAAAACCGGCTGATAATTAACTTTCAAAAGCTGCTGAATACGTTTTATTCAGCAGCTTTTGAATTATCTTTATATTTTGATTCCATGCGATACACAATTGGCTAAAAAAGTCTGGAAAGTGTCAGAAAAATGAAGCCGGACTTACAATTTCTTTTTAAGGTTGATAAACTCGCTTCTCTCAAACCCCAGTTTTTTGAAAAAGGAAAGCACGTCAGTGGAATCCCAGATAACGGATGAATAGATATATTTCACCCCTTTTTCTTTGTAGATTTGACAAATTCTCTCGGCAAGTTTCATTCCCACGCCCTGTCCCATATAATCCGGATGAACGCCGATTGCCACAATCCAGGCGCTCTTTTTAATCCCAAAACCAGCGTAAAGGGTTGTGGTGATCATATATCCAATCACATCTTTGTTGATTTCCGCTACCAGGCTTGATTTGCCGCCACCGTCTGATATCTGCTGTTCAATAATTTTAACAAAATTTACTTCTGCGTCATCTTCTGAGATAGCTTTTCTTATCTGTTGAATTGCCTGTGCATCATTAAGAGTGATTTCTCTTATGTTGACTGTGTCTTCCACAAGATCCTCCATTGTTATTCTACTTTTATGATCTTCACGGTATGTCCGACCCAGTTTGGCGGAAGATAAATTCTACCGCTGTTTCCACTGGATTTCACTTCCTTTTCAATCATCTCTTCACCATAGACCTCAAACTTTACCTTGGTCTGAGGCATGGACGGTTTGTCTATGTTTTTTTCTTTTTTTTCTTTATCTGCCATATAGCATCCTAATTTTTACCAAAAAAAATGGTTGATACCGATTTTTTTATTCTGAGTCATTTTTTTTTTGTGTATAGCACTTTATATTTATCTGAATTTTTCTTTATACATTCAGTGCATCCTGTCTCTGCCTCAGGCCTGAAAGGTTCAAGTATGACGGTAAAGCCCAATTCTTCATACAACTTTGAAATCTGAGTTAATTTAGGGTCATCATAAATCCCTCTTCTTTTCAATCCCTTTATCTGGGCTTTCAATGCATCCACTTGAGGATTCCTGTGTAGTGTTTTATAAATATTTCTCTTTTATCTATTATGCAGCGAGATTATATCTTTTTATAAATATATTCAATATCAAACTGGTTTTTTTGTCAAACTGCCGGAAATTAAAAATGGACAGAAAAGAAATCAACCTCTTTTCTGTCCATTTTATTGAATCACCACGCTAAATCAATGGTTTATACACGGCACTTTTCATTATGACATACCTTAAGGCCAGGTCTCCTGCAAATACTGAAGCCAATCTTAAAAAAATCAAAAACCCGTTGGTATCCCCCCCCCCACATAATCAGGGTGAGGATGAGGGGCAGAAGAATGCCAAGACCGCCGACACCGATAAAAGAAATTTTTGAAAGATCTCCTTTTCCCTGCATGAGAATGGATTCTTTTCCCATCTCATTGCTGTGAAAGGTTCCCCAGACATACAGCAGGATGCATAAAAAATAGACAAAGAAAAATGCCTCTGCCCAGGCTTCCATTCCTGATGCAAGGGCTGCTGATCCTGAAACGGCAAACATGAACTGCAGAATCTGATGCCCGACCCATACGCCTGAAATAATGGACAATGGCAGCACCATTGTTGAACTCCAGGCAGGAAGCGCTCTGATAACATTCATGGTGGCAAATCCATGGGAAATAATTAGAAGACAGAGGATTCCCATGATGGTATTAAATACAATATTAAAGCTGCTGGCTGTTACCATCTGCAAAAACCCTAACGCTGCAAAAATCCCAATGATCCAGATACCCCGGGACAACTCGGATGTATTGGGCTTGGCGATCATCCGCCAGGCTCTTAAGGGATTGCCCAGGTACAGAACATGAATAACACCGCCAAGTACCAGGGTGATCAGCCATCCAAGAATCAACCCCAATTTATACTCATAAAAAAGGGATACAAAATAAAGGCCTGCGCCGATTTCAGAAAAAAAGAACGCCAGCCACAGAAAAATACCTTTGTCATCAATCCATTGCCGCTGACGGGTGGGGTTTATCATCCACTCATAGGGTTTGAGCCCTGAACCGTCAGGAGGAAACATAATTTGTTCAAGTTCGTGAATTTTATTGCTCATTTTAAATTCCTCCTTTAGTCTTTATAAATTTTCACGGCAACAGCAGTTTCCATGTTACCGGCAACCGGGTCAAAATATTTCAGCTTTGACGGCAGCAGCTTACAGAAGTTCGCGCCTTTACCTTTTGCAATGGGTCTTCCGTCGGCCCACAGGCCCCCTTGCCCTGCAATACCGATCACTTTCGGGCTCTGAGCTTCCATGGTTTTTACAATCCCGCTTTCCTTGACACCGGCTTTGGTTTCAATCCATATGATATCTCCGTCCTTCAACCCTTTTTCCTTTGCCAACGATGAGTTCACCGTAATGGTAAACGTATACGGACACATCTTGGAAACTTCATCAATATAAGGATTCTGGAAGGTTGTGTTGTTGGTGTGAAGGATATCCCTGTAAGAAAATGCCAACAGATCAAATTCTTTATCCAGATCCTTGTGGGATTCCGGCCAGAACCAGGACGGAAGCGCTGAATACTGGTCCATATC
>JAHJLN010000323.1 GCA_018821715.1 Pseudomonadota bacterium
CCGTATAAGCCCCTATGCCGACAAAGGCCGCATGCCCAATGGAA
Source organism: Pseudomonadota bacterium (assembly GCA_018821715.1). Lineage (GTDB taxonomy): Bacteria > Desulfobacterota > Desulfobacteria > Desulfobacterales > Desulfobacteraceae > Desulfobacula. Next base: position 45 of record JAHJLN010000323.1, read on the forward strand.
ATAAGACCTGCAAACCCTGTCACCAGGTTCAATCCCATTACCGCCACAATGGCAATGAGAATATTATCCACAACCAGCATATATTTGTTGCTCAAGGAAAAAACCATGGGCCAGGCAAAAAGAATTAAGAGGAAAAACGTGAACACAGACCGGTCAAGACTTGTAAAAAATGTCTTTTGTTCCTGTTTGTAGGTCGTGTTAAAATTACCCGTTGCTAACCATGAATTTGCTGACATAGGCTACACCCGCTCAATTTCGTGAATTCCAAATAAACCGTGGGGTTTAAATAGAAGAATGATTAATAAAATGACATATGGCATGACGTCACCCGTACCGTTTAACCCGAAATTGCCATCCAGGTAACCGCTGGCAAACTGCTGGATAAGTCCCATAATGATGCCGGCAACAACTGCTCCTAAGATTGAATCCAGCCCCCCGAGGATGACGACGGGAAACACAACGATGCCGAATGCATGGAGGGTCTCAAAATTCAGCCCTGTGATATTGCCGATGATACAGCCTGCGGCAGCGGCCGATAATCCAGCGGTTGCCCAGGCCAGTCCAAATACCCTGGGCACGGAAATCCCCACGGACATGGCACCGAACTGATCGTCTGAAACCGCCCGCATGGAGATGCCGACGGTTGATTTTTTAAAAAACCATGAAAAAGCGCCGATCAGAACAAAGGTGATAATAACGCCCACCAGCTGGGTCCAGGAGATGGAAACCCCACCAAAGGTAAGGGGATCCGTGGGAAGGAAGGGTGGAAAAGAAAAGTTTTCCGTTCCAAAAGGTGTAATAAAGATCAGTCCGTCGAGAATAGAGGCAAGACCAATGGTCACCATAATAACCGATATAATGGGTTCACCGATCAGGCGCCGTAAAAAGATTCTCTCAACACTCATGGCCAGAAAGAAGGTGATGATCATGCTGGCTATAAAAGAGAAAAATATGGGTATACCGACCTTTACTGTGAGAAAAAAGGTGATAAACGCACCGGCGGCAATGATCTGGCCATGGGCAAAATTGGCCACCCTGCTGGATTTATACACCAGCACCAACCCTAAGGCGGCTAATGCATAGATAGAGCCCACCACAATTCCACTGACGACAATTTGAAAAAAATAACTCATCAGACTCCTTTCACCGTATAAAATGCTATGCGTGTTTTAACCTTGGTTGACTGCCCGTCCTGATACTGGAAGGATGCCTCAACCTCTTTTTTATCCACAGATTCGTCATACAGAGAATCATACAGGTTCTGGTATCTTTCCTGTACAAATTTACGACGGATCTTACCGGTTTTGGTCAGCTCCCCGTCATCAACATCCAATAATTTATAGAGCAGGGCAAACCGTTTGATTTTAAAATGTTCCTTTTCAGCACGGGAGTTGACATCAATGACCTGTTCCATCATGAGCTGGGCCACTTCCGGCCGTCCTGAAAGATCCATATAGGTGGTAAAGGAAATTCCCCTGTCTTCAGCCCATTTGCCCACCACAATGGGATCAATATTAATCAGGCACGCCACAAAGTCTTCCTTGTTGCCGTAAATGACCGCTTCTTTTATATAGGGACTGAATTTAAGGGCATTTTCCAGGAACATGGGAGAGAACATTTCTCCTTTTTTGTTGTGCATCACATCGGAAATTCGGTCAATAACCACCAGGTGACCATGTTCATCAATAAACCCGGCATCCCCTGAGTGAAGCCATCCACCTTCAAGCAGTTCCGCCGATTTTTCCGGCAGATCATAATAGCCCGGAGAAACAGAGGCTGATTTTGATAATATCTCCCCGTCTTCGGCAATTTTGCATTCCGTTCCGGGCAATGGTTTTCCAACGGTTTCAGGACGGACATCGCCATCCCTGTGCATGTAGGCGATTCCTGTGATTTCGGTCTGGCCGTAAATCTGTTTCAGGTTGACACCGATGGCCTGGTAAAAGGTAAACAGTTCCGGCCCCAGTGCAGCGCCGCCCGTATAGGCGCGCCGCAGGCGCAGCAGTCCGATCTGGTTGACAAGGGGCCGAAAGACCATCTGGGTTCCCAGCCATGAGTTTATTTTTAATCCCAGGGGCATGGGTTTGCCTGTCATTCTATAGCCTGCGGCTTTCAGGCCCACCTTGATGAAATAGTTATAGAAAAATTTGTTCAACCAATAGGACTGATCAATTTTCAGCCAGATTTCAGACCGGATGGTTTCATAAATTCTTGGTGCACCAAACATGAAATGAGGGCCGATTTCCTTTAGATCCGACATGGCTGTTTCAACAGATTCAGGAAAGTTGATGGTAATCCCGGTGGCCATGGCAACCCCGAAGGAGTTCATCTGTTCACCGATCCAGGCAAAGGGCAGAAAGGAGACATATTCATCAGTGGGTTCAAGCGGGTCAACTTCAGTGATTCTTACTCCCATATTGATATAATTTTTATGGGTCATGATGGTGCCTTTGGGAAGTCCTGTGGTGCCGCTTGTCAGGCAAAGATGGCAGGGATCATCGGGTTTGCCTTGATCCACAAGGGTTTCATAAAGGTCAGGGTCCTTTTCATGCTCTTTTTCACCGATCTTATAAAGATCCCTGATATCAATGAACCAGTCATCCGACATATACTCTCTCATGCCTCTTGGATCTTCAAAGATGACTTTTTTAACATTTGGAATCTGGTCTCTGATATCAAGAACTTTATCCACTTGTTCCTGGTTGTCGCAGAATACGGCACTGACTTTCAGGTATTGAAGAATCTGGGCAATCTCGGCCGGCATGCTGGTTTGATAGATGCCGGCAGAAATAGCACCAACCGAGTGCGCACCGATGGCCACAAACAAAAGTTCAGGAATATTATCACTGATGACGGCAATGGTATCCCCTTTTTTAAGACCGATGGCTTTGAGTCCAAGAGCGGTTTTTCTGACGTAATTATAGTAATCTTCCCAGGTATAGGTGTTCCAGATTCCAAAATCTTTTTCTCTTAACGCCGGACGTTTAGGGGAGGTTTTAACCCGCCAGCGAAGCAATTGGGGGATAGAGTATTCAAGTAAGTGATCATTCTTGCTCATAGCTTTAGTCCTCTCCAATATAGGCTTCAATAACTTTAGGATCTTGGGCAACCTCTTCAGGGGTTCCCGAACCAATCACCTCACCAAAATCAAGAACATAGATCCTGTCTGAAATGTCCATAACAACCCCAAGATCATGCTCGACAAGCACCACAGTAATTCCGCGCTCTTTTTGAATATCCATGACAAACCGGACAATATCCTCTTTTTCTTCCTGGTTCATTCCGGCCATGGGTTCATCTAAAAGCAGGATGTCAGGCGCCAGGGTTAAAGCCCTTGCCACTTCGACTTTTTTCTGGACACCATAGCTCAAGTTGCCCACAAGGCTTTTTCTGTGAGGTTCCAGCTCCATGAAATCAATGATGCCTTCTACAAAGGCCCTGTTTTCAGCTTCAATCCGGGAGGCTTTCCCATAAAATAATACAGCCTGAAGAAAACTGTAATTTAAATTCTGGTGCCGGGCCAAAAGAAGATTGTCTAAAACCGAAAGACCGGAAAAAAGCTCAAGGTTTTGAAATGCCCTTGCAATCCCCATATTGGATACCTGGTGCGGGGACGCATGGGTCAGCTTTTTTTCCTTATAGTAAATGTCACCTTGGGTGGGGTGGTAAAAGCCGGATACGCAATTGAGCATACTGGTTTTGCCGGCACCGTTCGGCCCGATAATTGATGTGATCAGACCCGGCTCAATCGTCATGTTTACATTGGAGAGAGCTTTAAGTCCGCCAAAAGAGAGTGTAACGTCATTAATATTTAAATGTGTCATATAAAATCCAAATTCTTTAAGTCAAATTAAAGAGAACTTGCATCCAAAAAAGGTAATTTTTTTTTGATAAAAAAACGATTGAAACGAACACTCACCTCCCATCATAAAATTAATTATTAATTTGTTTTGACAGTTTTGGCGGATAAAGCGTTAGGAACCATTAAACCCGGGGGGGGATCCTATCGTTACCCATAGTAAATCAACCCTATACTGTCAAGACAAAAGCCGTTCATCATTAAAGTGGAATCGATTTTAAGCGTATTCCGTTTTTATTTTTTCACGATCAATTGCACCATTTTCTGTCTTGGGCAACTCATCGATGAACTCCACATATCTTGGCTTTTTGTACCCGGCAATCAAAGATCCGCAAAACTTTATCAGATCATCCTTTGCCAGGCTGCAACCTGTGTTCAGCGAGCAAACCGCTTTTATTCCTTCACCAAATTTTGGGTCTGGAACACCAAATACACATACCTCTTTAATTGCATCATGCCCAAGAATGATTTTTTCAACTTCTGCCGGGAAAACATTTTCTCCTCCAGGCTTGATGAGTTCTTTTTCAGGCTTTCGGCCTTTGAAAAATAAGAATCCGTCTGAGTCAATCATTCCAAGGTCTCCGGTATGGTGCCAGCCGTCCCTGAAGGTGTAGGCATTCAGTTCATCGGCATTCCAATATCCCTGGAAAACCAGTGGCCCTTTGACAAGAATTTCACCGGTAACACCAGTTGGCAAAAAATTGCCAAAGTCATCTGCAATTTTGATGTTGGCAAGTGGTGAAATAACACCTGCTGAACCAGGTTTGGCAAAGTATTCGGTAAAGGTAATCAGGCCTGACGTTTCAGTCTGTCCGTACATGGTCCAGAATTTTGAATCTGTACAGCGTTCCCATTTTTCGACTGTATCCGGCGTCTCAAGCCCGGCTATTATTTCAAGGCTTGACAGGTTAAAATCATTGTTTTTTATGGTGTCTATAAGGGTTGTTAATATGGGGGGAAAGGAACCAAAAAGATTCACCTTTTGTTCCTGGATAAGTTCTAGGGTTTTTTTAGGGTCAAATTTTTCTTGTATTATATTTTTACCGCCAGCCTGAAGTATCCCTAAACCCATATTAATTCCCATAATATGAAATAACGGCAAAATATTTAAATAGGTTTTGGTTTCATCAAGACCGTATGCGTGGATGGCTTGCTGATTTGATAAAATAATGTTTTCCTGTCCCAGAACAGCACCCCTTGGTTTGCCTAACATTGCAGCCGTATGGATAATGATAAAAGGATCTGTGGGGCTGCAGGGTTCAGGATCTGTGAGGGGAGTGCTGTCATACAGGCTTGAAAATTTTGTATCCTCCCGGTCAACAACATAACACTGCTTAAGACAGGGTAGGGATGCGGTAAGAGATTCTGCCAGATCTGCCATTTCACTGTCACACAGGATCAGACAGGGGGTTGTGTCTTCAATAATATAGGTGACTTCATCCTTGCTTAACCGCCTGTTGATGAGAACCAGTACAAGGTTAAGCGCTGCTGCTGCTCCGATTAAATGAAAAAAGACTGGATGATTTTTACACAGAAGAGCTATCCTGCTTTTTGCCGGAAGGTTTAGACGCTTGAGACCATTGGCAAGTCTGGCCGTTTGCAGAAAAAGTTCTGAATATGTTATGTCTTCGGTTTCAGAGTGAATGGCACAGGACAAGCCTTTATAACTTGCGTTTTTTTCATAGATGTCAAAAAAGGTCAGATTGTGAAGACTGTTCATGAAGCATTACTCCTATAATAGCGTTCCTGAATTAATAACAATAAGGAGATCTTGATACAATCGGTTGAGAGCGGGTATTGATAAGGCTGATAATCTGAGGGGGCCTAGGTTCTTAACCTAGAAAAATTTCATTTTTTCATTTTTTGCGACCAATGAACGGCAAATTTGACAAGCTCAGTATAATGTTTCAGGTTAAATTTTTCTTTAATGTTTTCGCGATGCGTTCCCACTGTTTTAATACTTAAATTAAGGCGTTCTGCAACTTCTTTTGATTCAAGGCCATCTCCGATGAGTCGAAATACTTCCAGCTCTCTGTTCGTTAATTTGTCCAAAGAAGATTTATCATCAGATTTGCCCGAAGATACCAGTCTGTTAAACACTTTGTCCTTAATTTTCTGACTGGCATATACGTCGCCTGCCAATACCTTACGCAAGGCTTCAACCACCTGTTTTATCGCTTTTTGCTTCATGATGTAACCCCGCGCACCTGAAACCAAAGCCCTTTCGGCATATAGAGATTCATCATACATGGAGAGCACCAAGGCCGGCAGATCCGGATACGCTTGTTTCATTTCTTCTACTAGATCTATTCCATTGCTTTCTTTTAAGGAAATATCCACGATTACCAGATCCGGTTTATGTTTTTTTATTGCAACCCAGGCTTCTGCCGCGGTACTTTCACTTCCACAGACAACAAGGTCAGGTTCTCTATTAATTAATTCCGCCATCCCGAGGCAAAAGATAGGGTGATCATCCACAATTAAAATTTTATAGGCTTTATTCAAAGGATTATTCATTAAATCACAGATTCTCCTGCAGCAATTTTAAATGGATTATCTAAATATACGTCAATACTTGAACCCTGTTTATCCGTATTAATTTCAAATCTGCTATCAATAATTTTTGCACGATATGCCATAATCTGCAAGCCAATTCCACGTGTTTTCATCTTTGTATCCATCCCCTTTCCATTGTCCTGGATACAAAGATGAACAAATTTGTTTTCCTTTAGCATAAAAAGCTTGATCTTATCGGCACCCGAATGCTTTACAGCGTTATATACCGCCTCTCTGGCAATATAATACAAATGGGTCGCAACCGTATTATCATGAAATTCTATTGAATCATCTACTTGAATATCAAACTTTACTTCCCGAATGTATTCAAAATATTGTATTAACTCTTCCAATGCAGCACTCAGGCCATGAGAGACAAAATGAACCGGGCATAATCCCCTTGCAAGGATCCGTGTCTTACCAATTGCATCATCGATCAAATGGACAATTTTATCCGCTAAAATAAGACTATTGCGATTCGCTGCATCAAGATCATCCTTCAGCACGGTTACCAAACCTGCAATCCCTATCAAATGCGGGCATAAATCATCATGTAAATTCTGGCCGATCTCCTGTCTTTCTTTATCTCCCACTTTCATCAACTGCTTTTCCAGTTGCTTTGATTTGGTAATATCTCTAAGTACAATAATCGTTCCGGATATTTCCCCGTTTCTATCCCTTGTGGGCGCGCCACTGATACTCACGTAGACAATATCACCATTTTTTGAAAACCGTTGGGTTTCGATATTATTAACCGCCTTACCCGAGAGAAGTATTTTAAGGCCGGCTTTTGTCTCACTCCAGTTTTCTTTAGGGACAAAATGATCCATTTTGTGTGTAATACATTCCTTGGAAGTCCATCCGAAAACCTTTGTAAAAGCAGGATTAACATAAACAGCATTACCATTAATATCATAGGTCACAATGGGATCCGGAGCAGACTCCATCAATAGAAAATATCTTTCCTGACTTTCTCTTTGCGCCTCCTGTGCATCGACTCGTTCCTGAATCTGAGCCTGCAGTCTTCTGTTATAGTTTTCAAGTTCGTTCATAAAACGATTAAAATACACAGCCAGCTGACCCACTTCATCATTGGATTCGCTTTTCATTCTCATTGAAAAATTTCCAAAGGATGCGACCTCAAAACGAGCCATCATTTCATGAAGCGGATTGGTGATGGATGAGCTGATTTTAAACGTAATAAACAACATCAATATTAAAAATGAAAAGGATATCCCTATAATAAAATTTCTAACGGTTTTAAGTGGACTGTAAATCTCATCAAAATAACATGAAGACGCAACAATCCATTTATATTCAGGAATATAATTGAACATCACTAATTTTTTCCTGGCCACGGGCTCATCTGGATTTTTCCAAAAATATGAAATTTTTCCTTTTTTTCTTTCCAGCATATCTTTTAAGAATTGATGGGGAAGCTCTTTTTCATTCAAAATATTAACGCCTTGAAGTTTTGGATGAATCACCGCTTTTCCCGTACTGTCGATTACATAAGAATATCCGGTTTCTCTAAATTTCAGGGACAGCACGCTTTTTTGAAAATCTTCCACATTGATAAGCTTATAGAATTCATTTCGATAGCTGCTGGCAGAAATAATCCAGTCCCAGGGTTTAAAATATACCATATAAAGGGCTTTGGGAAGACGCTTGGTTTCTCCCGGGTTTTTCCATTCATATTCAAGATAGCCTTCTTTGGATTCTATTGGATCTTTCCATTCATATTCAAGGTAGCCTTCTTTGGATTTTATCTGCCGGGAGACAAACCTGTAATAGGCTACATTAGAATTGATAAGGCCGGATTGGGGATGGACAACCACTGTTCCGGCGCTGTCCAGGCAATACACATATCCGGATATCCCAATGGTCTGACTTAAAAGGATGGTTGCACTTTGCTTTTTGGCTTCTGCAACAGTCATTTTTCCCTCTAAACTCAATTGGTAGAGGCTTCGAATAATTTCTCTGTTTTTTTCTGCAATCGCCCGCAAGTGATTTTTAATAGAAACAGTAGCAGATGTTTTTACCATATTGAGAATCATCTGTGTTGTATTATTGAGTTCATTCTCAATATTTTTCTCAATATTATTTTTTATA
>JAHJLN010000324.1 GCA_018821715.1 Pseudomonadota bacterium
AGATATCCCATCTATTTATAGACTAAAGACCCCTTGAAGACTACAAGGTTGATAGGCCAGGTGTGTAAGCACAGTAATGTGTTCAGCTAACTGGTACTAATAGGTCGTGAGGCTTAGCCACTTTTTCCACCGATACGTTTGAACGCTTTACTGCGAACATATTAAATGATATTTACTGCAACTGATTACAAATATAAGTTTGAATCGGTGACTTTAGCAAAGAGGTCACACCCGTTCCCATCTCGAACACGGTAGTTAAGCTCTTTAGCGTCGATGGTACTGCATGGGAGACTGTGTGGGAGAGTAGAACGTTGCCGGTTCATTTCTTAAAAAAGGCCCAATTGGTTGATATAACCTTTGGGCCTTTTTTTATTGGTTCTCGGACGTTATTTTATTCCAGAAATTTTGTTGTGTTTCAAAGATTTATTTTGGTTTTTAATTTTATTGAAACCAAGGCAAAAATCTTTCATTTCATAAATGCAAATACCATCGACCATAAGAGCACCGTCTGCAACAACCCTATAATCTTTTTTTTCACAGCTGATGTCTTTAATATGAGCGTGGAGGTCTATTTGTTTATTGAAAGGTGTGATCTGCCCCCTGTAGATCCATTCATGGGGTTTTCCTATTACCATTTGGGGTTCATATGCTTTGGGATTGATATCAAATTTTTTAAGAAGAAAAAATCGGATCATCTGAAGAAAGGATTCTATTCCAAGCGACCCCGGGCAAACCGGATCCTGATAAAAATGTGCATCAAAAAACCATTCCAGAGGATCCACTTTTTTTATTGCTTTAACATATCCCTGATCATAAAGCCCGGCATCAAAGTTTAAAAATTCAATTTCATCAATCATTCTCAACGCTTTGGACGGCATTCCATTATTTTTATCCTGATTTTTATCATCCGGTGTTAACGGGGCCTCATCTTTAAACTGATAGGTTTTTGTATTTTTCAGGGCCTGATCGGATAAATTATACCTGCTGAATTTGCTGTTTCTGATACCGACCTGGTTGGATAAGGCTTGCTTGGTAAAAAAACCAAAATTGGTGATACCCTTGTAGACGGCATTGCCATTCGTGAATCCTTGGATATCAAAATCCTGGATAACCATTCCGCCTGCTTTGGATACGTCCGTCATCCGGGTTCTGATGGTGATGGTACCACAATCTTTAGATATGGGAGCCATTAAAGATGCTTTGCCTCCAAGATTTCTGAAATGAAGCCGGTCATTGCTTTCAAGGGCTGAGCCCGCATATGCAGCCAGCCAGCCGCAAGGCTGAAGTGCAATTTCAAGTAGGATGCAAAAGGGCAGCGTATGGGTTCGGTTGGCATTAAAATACCATGCGTCTTTTGGGATGTCATACTGCGTTTCAACCCATCCGCCCGGTTCCATTTTCCACTGGGGGTGATCTGCTGTCAGCACCCTGTCCATAAAAAAGTATGGCGGCTTGGGAAGGCGTGCAATTTCACGTTCTTTATCAAATATTTTATATTTTTCACCAAAGGCTTTTGAAGGATTGCCCTGAGCAAACTCAAGAATAGCATCTTTGGCAAAAAGGGGTTTGTTTTTGAATCTTTCATTTAAAGATGGAGAAGTTAACGCCTCAAACCCGGTAATACTGGCAACAACCATATTTTCTTCATTAAGAAAGGTAAAATAGCCTTTTATTTTATGTTTAGTTTCTTCATTTACGGTAAAAAGAATTCGAATATCGCCTTTTAATTTATTAAAGGATGAATACAGCCTCAAATTGGCGATAAAACTGGGAAGACAGACCTGTCCCATTTTCTCATGGGACCAGAGTATGGCTGCCTGAAAAGCCGAATCCAGCATCATGGGTTCAATGGTCCATTTTGAAGTGAACGGCGTTTTAAACCACTGATCAGGACTGGGTGCCAAACCGGTAACAATCTCAATGCCTTTTTTTGAATATCCATTGATAGATTTTATTTTCTGAAGTTCTTTTCCGTGAAAAAGAACAGAAGCATATGCTTGTTCAACCGTTAATGGATAGGGTTCCAATTCCATAAACGCCGCTTTGGACAGAACAGGCGGTTTGGGCAGCCGGTCTTTTAATATCAGGGTACAGCTTGAATGGGCAAAAGAAGCGGCCTTGGAATGGTTCGATGTTATGGTGCTGTGCGTTTTATATCGATTTTCTCCAGGTTTACATTTTCCTAAGTTTACATGAATACTGACGTCTTCTTTCCCGGGTTTAATACCTTTTAAAAGGCGCATGTTGTCGATTCCGGCAAAAACAAGACCTGGATTGTTTTTTTCGGCTGCATGGGCATGGCATTCCATTAATACTGCAAATGGGACGACAGGTTCTCCTGCTATCTTGTGGGAGGCCAAAACAGGTGTTGACGGCAACCCTAAAGACAGCGTCATTGCCGGGGACAATTTGGGATCTTTAGATTTTTTCTTTTCTAAGACAAGGGCTCCAATAATCACTTCAGGCTCGGTTTTTCGGGTATTTCCCATTTCCTTAAGTAATTGTCCGGCACCGGCTTTTAAAGGAATAAGATTAATCCCTCTTCTTAAAAATTCTTTTTTCAAAGACACATCTACCATTCCGCCTTCCCAGGGTCCCCAGTTGACAGATAAAACTTTACAACCCGGGGTCTCTTGCGCAAGTTTTTGAGCCGTCTTGTTTAAGACTTCATTGGCAATTGAATAGTCGCATTGGCCAGGGTTTCCTGTTCGAGCCGCTATGGAAGAAAAGATAATAATATATTTGAGTTTATCCTGTTTGGATGCAAACAGCAGTGCATCAAGCCCTTTTATTTTTGTTTCCAGCACACGGCAAAACTGATCCATCTGTTTGTCAATGATCAGTTTGTCTTCAAGCACACCGGCACCGTGGATGATTGCGGTGATATGTTTGAAATCTTTTCGTACACAACTGAAAATAGTCTCAATTTCTTTTTCATTTCTAATGTCTGCTGAAAAGTATCTGACCTGTGATCCATTTTCTTTGAGCAATTGAATATTTTTTTTAATTTCCCGGTTGGATATGATTTTCTGATATGCTTTTTCTAGATCAGCAGGTTTGGGTGACATGTCCTTGAACAGATGTGTCAGGATAGCTTTTTTCAGAACAGCAGGGTCATAAATATTGTTGGCCCATTCAGGTTCTGTTGATGGCGTCTCTGATCTGCCAATAAGAATAATGGTGGGGGAATAATTTTTTGCCATTTCAATGGCACAGGCTGCCGTAACCCCTTTGGCCCCGCCGGTGATGACGACCACATCATCTGAAGTTAAGTCAACAGGCTCCTCATTGATTTCCTGATCAACCAGGGTTGGAATATTACAACTATCCCCATCCAGACCCATCTCAACAGCACCATGGGTCATCATCAAGGATACGGCTGCTTCAGCATTTTTCAGGCAGCTTTCTATGGAATCCGGCATGTCCAATGCCCGGCATAAAACAGTCTTCCATTCAAGGGCCGCTGTCTTTGCAAGCCCTGCAAGTCCACCATAGACTGGATCGCAGGTGAATGATTTTCCTGAAAATCCAAAGCTGCCGCCTAAAAAGGAAACTGTTGCTAAAAATGCGCCTTTTTTTGTAGCAGAATCCATGAGATGGCAGGCATTCTTCTTTGTGAGTAAAAATGAAGATTTTAAAAAATTAATAGCCGCGTCATGGTTTTTTTCCATGAAAGAATCCGGTACCAGGACAAGCCCTGCGGCATTCGGCAGATCAGGTATATTTCCGTTGCTGATATCAACCAGAAGGGCATCATTGCCTAATTTTTCAAATTCTGTTTTGAACCGGGCACCTATTTGGGCATTATCTTTGGTGATATAGACTTTTTTATTTGCAGGCAGTTCTATTTTGGCACCATTATAGAACCGGATCTGATTGGTCGGATATTTTTTTAAAGAAACAACCTGTCGCACCAATTTTGTATCTAAATTAACAGGGGTTGATGCTTCTTTAGATTCAATTTCAGGCGCTGAGATTTTTTTTTTAGCTTGGATCGGTATTTCCTGCTCAGTCTTTGCTAAATGTGTGATGATTTCTTCAATGGTTTTCATATTTGAGATATCATCAGAAGAAATGGTTTCAATATGATCCAGTTCCTGCTCAAGCTTTGAAAGTATTTCCACCCGTTTAATGGAATCAATACCTAAGTCTGATTCAAGATTCATGGAGGGTTCGAGCATTTCAACAGGAAAGCCGGTCAATTCACTGATGGTATCCAAAAGTACAGCTGAAACCGATTGATAGGTATGGTGATCACAGTTGTCCTGAACCATCGGCCTCCCTGTGTCAAGGACTGCCGTATCAACGGGTTTGATGACAGAAGAGAGTGCCTCATCTGGTATGGCATTGCAGATATCTTTCAAGGTTCTTACAGAACCAATATTTTCAGTGGTTAACCCCTCGCAAGAAGGGATTTGTTTTTCAAGTTCTGAAATGATTTCAACTTTTTTAATGGAATCAATGCCAAGATCAGATTCTATGTCCATATCTGATTCCAGCATCTCAACAGGAAAACCTGTCAACTTGCTTACAATTCCAAACAGGATGTGCTCAGTTTGAGTATTGGCACTTGTATTTTCAACGTCAGAGGGCAGGTGTTTTTCAGCTTGTTGTGGTGTTTCACTAACCGTATCAGGCGCTTCTTTTTTAGCAGAACTGCGGTTGGAAGTGGCGGCAGAAAATGTAATCCCGGTATTTTCCTGATGGTGGGTCATATCAGGTTTGTGTTCAGTCGTAACAAATACAGGGACAGCTGAATTATGGGACGCTGGAACGGCAAGATTCCGGGTTTGTTCCAGCATGCCGGCCAGGGTTTTGCTGGCCTGAGCCTGTGTTTCAAGAAACTTTTCATGGGCATGCGCTGTCTGGGTTTGAAGCTGTTGCATGGCTTCAAGCCCTTTTTGAACCAGTTTCATTGCTTCATATGCCGGTGAATTCAGATAATTTTTGTTGTTCAGTTGTTCGTTTTGAGATGTCATATCAGATCCTTTTAAAGCTGACCTGTTTTCGATAGCTGTTTGATTTAGAGTAACCGATGAAATGTTGGAAGGATTATCTGTCACGTCATCATTTTTTACAGGTTGGAATTCAGGGATTTTATAGGGGGCCTTCTGCTGTGGTGGTTCTATTTTTGATTTTGGAATGCTGCACCTGTTTTTCGGTTTAGAATTAGCACCTGAAAGTTGAATTTTCATCTTTTTTGAAATGGGCTTTTTTGCTACATCCTCCCACTGGGTCAGATCGACTGAAAAACCCTTTGACGCGATCATGCACAATGCATGGGCAAGATCCTCAATCCCGGAGTTCTTTCCTGAAGATGGATCAAGGGAAACAGCTGTAATGTCCTTGACTTTTAAAATTGACTTTACAAGACCTGTTAATACAGACTTGGGGCCAACTTCTATAAAAGTAGACACGTCTTTTTCAAGCATTTGTTCAATATTATCAACAAAATTGACCGGGCTTGCCAGTTGATTTCCAAGAATTTTTTTAATTTCAGATTCTTTTCTCACATACGGTTTGCCCGTTGTGTTTGAGAGTACATCAATGCGGGTAGGTGAAAATGCTTTTGAGGACAAATCATCTTTAAAAGGTGCCACGGCAGTGCGAACTAATTTACTGTGAAATGCTGCAGCAACAGGCAGCAGAATGGCTCTCAGTTTTTTTTGTTTGCAGATTTTTTTTGCACGAAGGATTTCATTTGTTGTGCCCGATATTACCCCTTGAGTCCTGCTGTTTTTATTGGCAAGGGTTAAATCAAGGTTTTCTTCTTTTATCAGCGTCTCAATCTCTTCTAAAGGTGCCTGAACAGCAAGCATACTGCCTGAATCCCCATCTTGTGATTTAGCAGCAGCCATATGTTTGCCCCGCGCTGCAGCAAGATTTAGAAAAGAGTCTTCATCCATCCACCCGGCTGAGCAAAGAGCTGATAGTTCTCCAAAACTGTGGCCACAGGTTATTTGTGGTTTGATGCCAAATCTTTTTAACACGTTGATCATGGCAAGAGACAGCGCTCCGATAGCCGGTTGGGCAATGTCAGTCCGGCGAAGTAGTTCTTCAGCGGCTGTTTTTGTCTGCAAATGGGGGGGAGGAGGAAAGATATACGCTTGCAATGGCTTGTATCCTGAGCTGCTGTTTTCTTTAGAAAAAATATTGGCTGCCAGCTCTAAAGCTTTTAAAGCTTCAGGAAAGGCTAAAACAAGGTCTTTTCCCATGCCTGTATACTGGCTTCCCTGGCCTGGAAATAAAAATCCCAGTTTTCCCTTTTTTTTTCCGGATGAAAAATAGATATTGGGTTGTGATCTGCCCGTCTCCACGCACTCCATTGCAGTGTCGAGTATTTTTTTTATATCCTCCTGGTTTTTATGAACCATCAGCAGCCTGAAATCATGGTCAGGTGAAAAGGTTTGCCTTGATTCACTGGCTTGCCAGGCGATAAGCTGTTTTGCTTCCAATGCATCTTCTGTTGCTTTCAGGTTCGATGTGAATGCATTGATCCTGTCGATAAGTCCATCTTTTGTTTCAGATGAAACTGCAATGATTTGTACGGCACCATCCCAGGAAACATGAGACTTGACCGGCGTGTATTCTTCCAAAACCACATGAAAATTACTGCCGCCAAAACCAAATGCGCTGACGCCTGATCTTCTGGGATGGGAAGATGATTTTGATATCCAGGGTTTGGATTCACAATTTAAATAAAATGAAGAATTATTAATGTCAAGTTCCGGATCAGGTTCCAATGATTTTAACGTTGAAGGAAGAACTTTGTTGTATAAAGACAGAGCTGTTTTAATAATCCCGGCAGCGCCGGCTGCAGCCTTGGTATGGCCGATCATGGATTTCACCGAGCCAATAACGGTCTGGTTCTTTTCAGCAGAGGGTTCAAAGCATTTTTTTAATGCATCAAACTCTACTCTATCGCCAACCCTTGTTCCGGTTCCATGTGCTTCTATGAGTTCAACCGTGGAAGGATCAATACCGGCTTCGGTGTAAGCTTCGTTTAATGCTTTCAGCTGTCCTCTTGAATCCGGCGCATAAATGGCTGAGGTCCTGCCGTCACTTGAAGTGCCGATGCCTTTAATGACGGCATAAATTCTGTCATTATCCTTTTGAGCATCTTCAAGACGTTTTAACACGAGCATCCCGATACCTTCCCCCAGGACAGTACCGTCCGCATCTTTTGAAAATGGTTTTACATCACTGGTGTGTGACAGAACGCCGGTTTTTGAAAAGCACATGTGCATGAAAATATCATTTAATGTATCCACTCCACCGGTAATGGACATATCACATTTTCCGGAAACAAGTTCCATGACTGCTGTGTGAATGGCAGACAAAGAGCTGGCACAGGCAGCATCGGTTACCGTGTTTGTTCCGCAAAGGTTTAAACGGTTTGCAATCCTGCCGGCAACAACATTGCCAAGAAGGCCGGGAAATGAGTTTTCCTACCACTGGACATAATCGCCTTGTATTCTTTGAATGATTTCTTTTCTTTTCTCTTCACTGATCCCAGAGTCTTTCAGCGCCTTTTTCCAGATGGGATGACCCAGCCGCGCGCCTAAAGGAATTACCAGTTCCTGGGTTCCGGTAACTCCTAAAATCACATTGACCTTTTTTTGTTCAAGAACCGGGTGATTCATAGGGTAACCGGCATCTTCAAGGGCCATTTTTGCCACCTCAAGGCCTAAAAGCTGAGAGGTGTCCGTTGCCTCAAGATTGTTGGGAGGAATGCCGTAACTTAAAGGGTCAAAGGTGACAGTCGGAAGAAAGCCGCCCCGTTTGCAATAGGTATGGTCCGGTGTGGCAGGGTCCTGATCATAATAGTCTTTTAATTTCCAATGGGTGTCATCCGGGATATCAACAATGGCATCAATATTGTTAAACAGAAGATGCCAATACTCTTTCAAGTTCCTTGATTTTGGGAAAATACATCCCATACCGATGATGGCAACGCAATTTTTTTGATGTGTATCGCTTTTTTTACTCATAATCCAAAAAACTTGAATTTAAATAATTAAAATAAAAGACAATATACTATCTTAAAACTGGAGAATCACCCAATTGGTAAGGATTTGACAAAAGTTTTA
>JAHJLN010000325.1 GCA_018821715.1 Pseudomonadota bacterium
AGGGACCGACCGGTTATGAGCCGGTGGCTCTGCCAAACTGAGCTATGGGCCCTTTCATTCACACAAACTTGCACCTTATATATAAATACCGATTTTGTGTCAAGATTTAATTCTCAATAAACGTCTTGAGTTTCTTGCTCCTTGTCGGGTGCCTCAGTTTTCTCAACGCTTTTGCCTCAATTTGACGAATACGCTCTCTGGTTACAGTAAAATCTTTTCCAACTTCTTCTAATGTATGATCTGATTTTTCACCAATACCAAACCGCATTCGAAGCACTTTTTCTTCACGCGGTGTCAACGTGGCAAGGATTTTCCTGGTTTGTTCAGCCAGGCTGAAATCAATGGCTGCATCAGATGGAATGGAAAACTTTTTATCTTCTATAAAATCACCAAGATGACTGTCTTCTTCCTCTCCAATCGGTGTTTCAAGGGAGATGGGTTCTTTGGCAATCTTTAATACCCTTCTGACTTTTTCAATGGGGATTTCCATCTTTTCAGCTATTTCTTCCGGTGACGGTTCTTTGCCCATTTCCTGTACAAGATATCTTGATGTCCGGATAAGCTTGTTTATGGTTTCAATCATATGGACGGGAATCCTTATCGTTCTTGCCTGATCTGCAATGGCTCTCGTAATAGCCTGCCTGATCCACCAGGTAGCATATGTAGAAAATTTATATCCTCTTCTATATTCAAATTTATCTACTGCCTTCATTAAACCGATGTTGCCTTCCTGGATCAAGTCTAAGAATTGCAGCCCTCTGTTCGTATACTTTTTTGCAATACTGACAACCAGTCTTAAATTTGCTCTTACCAGTTCTCTTTTCGCAAAATCAGCACTTTTCCGCCCTTTATCAATGCAGTAAATAATCTGCTTTAAAAAGTCGGCATCTCCTTTAATTTCATTTTTCTTCAAAGACACCTGGGATAAAATTGAACCGATATCCAGATATAAAATCCTGGCACGATCCCTGGTAATATCAGAATTGGATGTGGCCCATTTCACAAATGTCTTTTGAGCAGACAGCTGGTCCAGCATTTCCTGTGTTTTGGCATTGAATGTCCCGGCACATTTTTCCAAGAGGTCATCAACTTTGGTAAACCAGGCAATGGAGTTTCTAATACTTTTTTCTATATTATCGATAACATTAGATTCAAACCGCCATTGTTTTAATTGTTCAAATATAATTTCCGTATTTTCAAAAATATCCTTTAACAGAGCTTGGTATTTTTTTGATCCTTTTTTTTCCAGAATTACCAGATTTCTTTTATCCTGATTCTCCTCATGGATTTCTTTAATAATTTTCAAAGATTTTAAAAATTTTTCCTGTTTGGAAACCTCATCAACAACCCCATCCCCTTCATCCACATCTCTCAAAACATGCTTGGGACGCATGGATTTTTTTTCCATTTTGTCACCGTACATGAAAATCGTCAGTAATGATAATGGACAATCCAGCATGGCTCTTAAGATATCGCGCTCCCCGCGCTCAATCTTTTTTGCAATTTCTATCTCACCCTCACGGCTGAGCAAAGTAACCATTCCCATCTCTTTGAGATACATTTTTACAGGATCGGTAACAGCACCGAACTCAATATCTGAACGGTCTTTTTTCGGTGAAAAAAGATCTTTATGAGCTTGTTTTTTTTCTTTTTCCTCGTTCTTTGAAATTTCTTGTTCAGATCCCTTTTTATTAATTTTAAGACTTTTTTTAGTTGTTGCTTTCACTGTCTTTTTTGCAACACTTTTATTTTTTGTCTTTTTTGTTTTTTCTTTTTCCTTATCCACAAGCTTGATACCAAGCTCTTTAAATTGCATAACAATATCTTCAATCTGATCCAATGATTGTAAATCATCAGATATTGCATCATTAATTTCGGCAAAAGAAAGAGAACCGGTTTTTTCACCTTTTTCAATCAGTTTTTGTAATTCTTGTTTACTAATTACCACATTCTCTCCAGACTGATTTGTCTTAACTGCCATAGAAATGCCTCCCAAAGGCTTAAAGTTATCACTGATCATGTAATTGCCGAATTTCTGCCTGCTTTTGTTTTAAAAGCTCCATCAAATCGGAATCACAGCCCTTTTCCGCACATATAATTTTACTGGTTAACGTGTTCTCCTGTTTTTTTCTTACCCTTATAATTCTGTTTATTAAAGACAGAGCTTTTTGGTGAATATCTTCTTCCAAAAAAAAATCATTCATAGCATAAGAAGCGATAAGTTCCTGATCCTCATTTTTTTCTATTTTTGCCATTACCGTTGTAATAAAGGCTTCTTTTTTGGGATCAACCCTTAAAATTTTTTTTCCTATGCGTTTTAATTTTTCAGAATAAAAATAATCTAAAACATCTGTGTTTACAATTTCATCTATAATTTCAGGATAATTCAACATTATTGAAATTATCTGTTCTTCTCTTCGATCGGATTCCAGTACGTCTTCATCTTTTTTATCATTCATCAAAGAAGACCTTTTTTCCGGATGATTTAAATATAATTCCCTGACCTTTTCCAAAACCGCTTTTTCGTCAATATTCAACGTTTCAGCAAGCTCTTTAACATATAAGGATCTTAATGCACTGTCTTGAATCAGAATTAAATGCTGTCTCATATCCTCCAAAATTCTGATCCGACCCTCCACCGACAGTCCATGTGTATCAATGGAAACCTGCAAAAGGAATTGCATGACTGTTTTGGCGTTTAAAGCAAGTTCATTAAATGCCTCTTGCCCATGTTTGACCACATAGGAATCAGGGTCATTTCCTTCGGGGAGTACAAGTATTCTTGTATCAACGCCCTCTTTCATAAAAATTTTTATGCTTCTTTTTGCAGCATTGATTCCAGCTGCATCAGAGTCAAAAACAAGGATCATCTTGGGTGCATATCCTTTGAGAATCCGCACATGATCTGATGTCAATGCGGTGCCAAGGCTTGCAACCGTATTTTTAATGCCGTGTTGATAAAGGGATAAAAAATCAAAATACCCCTCGACAATATAAACTAACCCTTCCTGTCTGCAATGCTGTTTTGATGCATGAAGACCGTAAAGTATCCGGCTTTTGTTATATACTGGCGTTTCAGGGGAATTCATATATTTTGGCATTGAATCATCCATCACCCTGCCGCCGAAACCGGCCACCTGCATATTTATATCAAAAATTGGAAACATGATCCGATTTCTGAACCTGTCATAGTACCCGCTTTTTTGTTTTCTTTCCAAAACCAAACCGGATTGAACCGCAACCTTTCTGGAAATTTTCAGTTCTTTTAAAACCTTAACGATGACGTCCCAGTTATCTGAAGAAAAACCCAATTTGAATTGCTCAATAGTATCGTCAGAAATTCCTCTGTTTATAAGGTATTTTCTTGCAGTCTCTCCTTGTTTTGAACTTTTAAGTTCATCAAAAAAAAACCCCATAACGGTTTTATTCAATCGAAACAGACTTTCTTTAATCTGATATTCTTTTTTTTTTGCAGGGCTGTCTATTTGAGCTTCAATCGTAATATTATGCTTAAAAGCCAACATTTTTGCAGCCTCTGGAAAAGAAATTCCATGATATTTCATCACATAAGACAATACATTACCCCCAGCGCTGCAACCAAAACAATGAAAAATCTGTTTATTTGCATTCACAGAAAAAGAAGGGGTCTTTTCAGAATGGAATGGACACAACCCAAAGAAGTTTCTTCCTGATTTTTTTAAAATAACGGATTCTGAAATAACATCAACAATATCTGAAGTGTTTAAAATCTCTGAAATTTTCTCTTCAGGAATATACATCTTGATGGCACTGACTCCAAAATTTAACGGTTATGCAAGTAAAATAAGCTAAGTATTTAAAATCACATGTCAATAATTATCTTAAAGGATAATTACTATTTTGAAATCCTAATGGCCTCTTTTAAATCAAGGCTTCCTTCATAAAGTGCCCTGCCCGTAATAATGCCGGTCACGCCTTTGCTTTCAATTTCAAGAAGATTTTTAATATCCTGAATCGTGCTGACACCGCCGGATGCCACAATGGGTATGGAAACCGCATCTGCCAATGCCGCAGTCTCCTCAATATTGGGACCGGTCTGCATGCCGTCCCTGTGGATATCGGTAAAGTTGATTGCCGCAACCCCGCAGGACTCAAATTCTCTTGCAAGATCAATGGCAAGGGTCTCAGACGTCCGGCTCCACCCTTCTACTGCAACCCTTCCGTTTCTTGCATCGATTCCAACAACAATCTTGCCTTTAAATTGTTTGCAGGCATCTTTTACAAATTTCGGATGATACAGTGCTTCACTTCCAATAATCACTTTTGAGACGCCTGCAGTAATATACATTTCAATCGTTTTCAGATCCCTGATACCGCCTCCCACCTGTATCGGGACATTTATCCCGACTAAAATATCCTGGATGGCTTTAAAATTCTTTACTTGTTTTGCAAATGCACCGTCAAGGTCTACAATATGAATAAGAACCGCCCCTTGCGCTTCCCATTGCTGAGCCATCTTTACGGGAGAATCAGAATAATGGGTGGTATCTTCCATTCGGCCCTGTAATAACCGGACACATTTGCCTTGTTTAATATCTACAGCAGGTATAATTATCATTGAATTTCACTATATTTTTGATTTAACCATTTGGTTTAAAGAAACAATTATTAGAGACTTCCCTTGCTGGACAGGACACCGGATATCTTTTCATCCACTCTTGTGGCCATGTACAGAGCCCTTCCAAACGCCTTGAAAATGGATTCAAGGACATGATGTTCATTTACGCCGTAATATGAATTAATATGAAGATTAAATGCCCCATTCACACAAAATGCCTGGAAAAACTCTTTAACAAGATAGGTATCAAACTGTCCTTTAACCTTAATATTTTCAGGAAAGTTATAGACAAGATATGGTCTGTTTGACAAATCTATGGTAACCCTTGACAGGGACTCATCCATAGGAACACAACTGTCTCCAAACCGGACAATTCGTTTTTTTGTTTCAAGAATTTTTGAAAGTACCTGGCCAAAAACCAACCCGATATCCTCTATTGTGTGATGATAATCAACATCAAGATCACCCTTGGCATTGATCTGAAGATCAAAAAAACCATGGACGGTGAACGCAGTCAGCATATGATCAAAAAAAGGTATTCCGGTTGAAATATCACCCTTGCCTGAACCATCCAAATCAAAATGAATACTTATTTCAGTTTCTTTTGTTTTTCTGGAAATACTTGCTTTTCGGTTCATAAGAGAATCCTTGAAATGCCGTTAATCCGGTATCAATCTATTTACATATAAATAAAAACCAATAAATCGAATCTTTTAAAATACACAAACCAGGCTTTTTTGTCAAATATTTTATTCACTTGCAAAATTTATTAAAGGGTTTTGATTTGTAATTTAAATATTTTTTTATTGCAATGGTAATTTTTTATAAATATAATGGGGGCATATAAACAATAAGCCTGTAGTTTCATTCACTGGAACAATGGATAATGAATATTTCGCCCATAACATACAGTAATTACCAATCCGGGTTTACGTACAATCCTGTTTCAAGAACAAAACCCGATGATACGAATCCTTTTGCAACTCCTTTTGCAAAAAACAACCCTTCATTAAATCCAGTTGTAAACACGAAGGCATCAGAACCGATTTCTCAAATTTCTAAAGCCGATAAAAACCAGCAGGAAAATACACCCTCTAATCCAGAAACCAGTGAGACACATACCGGTTCTGACACAACACAAGTTTTTGGTCAGGCGCTGACTCAACCGGAAATGAGACTTCTTGAAGAACTCAAACAGGTTGACACAGAAGTCAGACGGCATGAAATGGCACACGTTGCTGCCGGCGGCAGATATATTACATCTGGAGCAAATTTTACATACCAACGGGGACCGGATGGAAAAAACTATGCAATTGGCGGAGAAGTCGGTATTGATACATCTCCTGTCCCTGGGGACCCCCAAGCCACAATTCAGAAAATGCGACAGATCAAAAGCGCTGCCCTTGCACCTGCCAATCCATCCTCTCAAGATCTAAAAGTGGCATCAAAAGCAACATCAGCTGTATCAAAAGCCCTTTCCGACCTCATGATCCTACAGGCAAAAGAACAAGCAACTTCCAATGAGACCAAGGCTTTCGGCAACCTTAAAAAAGCTGCGGATACCTATCAAAAGGTGAACGACCTGCCCCAAGACGATACCGCCTCTTTTCAGATTGCTGTTTAACCACTTTCCTTAATATTTCTTCAAATTTATTTAATGAGTTTGACAATCTGTTTAAATTTATCGCCCGCAGCTTCCCTCATCAATTCAAAGAACGCCATTTCAACGCAGGTAACCTGACCGCCTGACTGCACAATTCTTTGAATTCCAATGTCTTTGTTCTCTTTGGTTCGAGAAGACACACAATCTGAAACAACCTGTACCTGACAGCCTTGCTCAATTAAGTCGTATCCGGTTTGAAAGACGCAGATATGTGTTTCAATACCCGTCAAAAGCACCTGAGTTCTTCCAGCTATTTTAAATTTATCCATAAATCGAGGGTCACCGCAGCTGGAGAATGTAAATTTATCAATAGGCTCTTCGCCTTCCAGATATTTTGAAACGTCTTCAATGGTCGGCCCTAACTTTTTGGGAATCTGTTCCATCCAAATGATTGGCACTTTAAGAATTTTCATACCCTGAACCATTATCTCAAGGGATTTAAACAAGTTTTCTTTTTCATACATCAACTGGGCCAACTGTCCCTGAACATCAATCAGCAGCATTATGGTCTTATCAATGGCAAACATCCTTCTCCTCCTTTGGCTATTCATATTGAAAACATAATTTGTAATCCCTGCCGTTTTTTGTTATTTTTAATACAATAAATATTAAAACCATACAGAACAATCAATTGAGACTGTATTGAAAATTTAATAATACCGCTCTAAAACAAAGGGATTCATTACTCAGCTTATTTTTAATACATTTTTAGCACGATTATTGCAAGAACCTCTTTAAAAGTAA
Organism: Pseudomonadota bacterium; assembly: GCA_018821715.1. GTDB lineage: Bacteria > Desulfobacterota > Desulfobacteria > Desulfobacterales > Desulfobacteraceae > Desulfobacula. Next base: position 7,005 of record JAHJLN010000325.1, read on the forward strand.
CTTTTTTTTAGGAGTCAACTATGGTTGCATCAATTCAAAGTAATGTATCGGCCCTGCAGGCGTTTTCAAAGCAGATAGCCGTCAGCGCCAATAATGTTGCAAATTCCCTTTCCGATGATTTCAAGAAAAGCCGGGCAATAAACACTGAAGGGAAAAACGGCCAGGTTGAGACAACCATTACAAAAATCAACACCCCGGGTCCGCTTGTGGAAGATCCTTTGAGTGAAACCGGAGAATTAAAAGAATTGTCCAACACTGACATTGCAGAGGAGCTGGTCAACCAGATCAGCGCATCCCAAGGCTTTAAGGCCAATGCCAAAATGATCAAAGCATATGAAGAAACCATAGGATCTCTGGTTGACCTGATAGGATAAATTGATGTCTCAAAAAATCAGTTCTGTATTGATATTGTTTTTTATTGTGTTGGCTTCAGGTTGCGCCACTCTCCAGTCTGGATATGAAACTCCGGTTGTCAGCATTACCTCTTTTGAGGCAATCCCGACGAATGGTCTTGTCCCCCAGTTTCAAATCGGTCTTCATATCGTTAATCCCAATCGATCACCGCTTGATTTAAAAGGTGTGTCTTATACCATTGCCTTTGAAGGACATAAAATCATGACGGGTGTGTCCAATCAACTCCCCAGGATTGATGCCTATGGCGAGGGAGATGTTGTGCTGAATGCGTCGGTTGACCTTTTCAGCAGCATTGGTTTTTTTACAGATCTTATCCGAAATCAAAAAAAGGACAAGATCTCCTACAGTCTTAATGCAAAGCTTGATGCAGGCAGCTTACACCCCTTAATCAGGGTCACAAAAAAAGGGGAGCTCTATCTTACACAACCCTCACAAAATCAGTAGATGAATAGAGTTAAAAAACATTTTTCATTCCTGATTTTGGTACTGCTGTCAATCTCATGCTCAGCACATAAACAACCTGTCAACACGCAGCACATTCCCCCTCCACAACCTGGGCTGCAGGCTCAGGGCTCAGACCTGTATCATCCACCAGTCGAAGTATCGGATCAAAGAAAAATTATAGTGCAACATGCCATCAAGAGCCTTGGTCTTCCGTATAAATGGGGCGGGCGATCCCCCAAAACCGGTTTTGATTGCAGCGGGCTGATCGTTTACACCCATCAAAAAGCCGATATTCTCATTCCAAGAACAGCTAAAGCACAATTTGACAATGGCAAAGTTGTGTCATTACAGAATTTACAGGTCGCAGATCTTGTCTTTTTTAAAGACACTAAAAGCAATAAAGTATTTCATGTTGGCATTTTCATTGGCGACAATATTTTTGTCCATGCCCCGGGTCAAGGCAGACTAGTCAGTTATGGATATCTAAATAACTCATATTTTAAAAAGCACTATATCGGTTCAAGAAGTTATTTGTGAAAAATCGGTTATAATTCAATTTCTTTAATTCAGGTAATTGGGACCGAAAGGTGTGCAACCATGCGAAAGAAAGAAATTCAGAAAAGATTCAATTAAACGCCAGAAAAAAACTATTGTGTCATGTCTTTGCCCATTGCTGTATTGCTTTAAAAACAAGATCTCTTTTAATGGGTTTAGTTAAAAAGTCATCCATTCCTGCTTCAACGCATTTATGCTTAAAATCATCCAGCACATTTGCCGTTAACGCAAGAATGGGGATTTTTTGAACTAAAGGATTTTCAATTTCAAAGGAACGGATCAATTTTGTGGCTTGAAACCCATTCATATGGGGCATGTTGATATCCATAAATATCAGATCATAGGCCTCTGGGTGTGACGTATATTTTTCTACAGCTTCCCGACCATCAGAGGCAATATCAATCATGTATCCGGCTTTGGAAAGCATCAGGTTTGTCATTTTCTGGTTTACCGGATTGTCTTCAACCAAAAGAATCGAAGCAGCATATTTTTTATTTTCAGACAAAACGTGAGCTGTGACAATCTCGTTTCTCTTCTTTTCACTAGGATCGACGATTCCTTTTTCCATTCCCATAACATAGGAAATCATTTCAAATAATTTTCTTTTTGAAATGGGCTTGGGTAAGAACCCTTTGAACCCGGCTTTATGAAATGTATCTGCAATACCCGGGACAGGAATTGAACAGGCAATGAAATCAAATTTAGTTTTATCTGTGTGGATATGATTAATTTTTTGAATAAGATCCTCGGTCATACGCTTTACAATCTTACCAAAGTCAATGATTGCAATATCAAACTGGTGATTGGCAGGCGCTTTGAGAAAAGATTCAAGGTCTGTCAAAGTCACATGGGAAACTTGCATACCGGCAAGGCTCAATTCGTGGAATAAAATTTTATAGGTCTCATCAGATGTTGTACAAAGCAATGCTTTTTTGCCTTTTAATTGTGCAGGTCTGATACGTCTTACCTTTTTGTTCTCTGCAATTTTCAAGCAGGAGGTAAAATAAAACGTCGAGCCTTTGCCCTCTATACTTTGAGCCCAAACATCCCCTCCCATTTTTTTTGCAATATTTTTGCTGATGGCAAGCCCCAGACCTGTCCCGCCATATCTGCTGGTGATATCATCTTCAGATTGAATAAAGGGTTTAAATATTTTATCCAGTTGATTGTTTGCTATGCCAATACCACTGTCTTGAACACTGACGGTCAGCTTGGAAAAGTTTTGATCTGTTTGCTCGGAATCAATACAAAGCTTGATCAACCCTTCATGTGTAAATTTAACTGCATTTCCCAAAAGATTGATCAAAACCTGCCGAAACCTGTGAGGATCACCAATGACCTGGCCGGGAACAGAATCGGCAACACAACAAGAAAACTCCACTTTTGATTCATCCACTTTGGTTCTCACAACATCAATGGTGTCAAAGCACAAGATTTCAGGATCAAAACCAATATTGTCAAGGGTGAGTTTGCCTGCCTCAACTTTGGAAAAATCAAGTATATCATTCACAACAGACAACAGCATGTCACAGGAAAATTTTGCATTCTTTAAAAAGGATTTTTGTTCATCATCCAACGGCGTATCCAACAGCATATCCGTATATCCGACAATTCCATTTAAAGGCGTTCTTATTTCATGACTCATGCTGGCCAGAAAAAAAGTCTTTGCTTTTGATGCTTCCTTTGCCTCCCTTGCAAGGATATTGGCACGATCAATGGCAATACATAATTCCTGATTTGTTTTCTTCAGATTAATGATATGGTTCTTTTCTCTTGCAATCCTGTTGATTCTCGCCAAAGCAGAATTCATATTAAACGGTTTTGACATATAGTCTGAAGCACCGGCATCCATAATATCAACATAAGAGTAATCCGATGCATACCCGGTCATGAGGATGACATCAATTTCAGGGTATCTTTTTTTTACTATTTTGAGTAGCTCAACACCATCCATTCCCGGCATTGATATATCTGAAATGACAAGGTCGAATGTTTCAGACTCCATCTGAACAAGCGCCTGTTCGGCAGTTTCAACATTTTTACAGAAAAATCCGACCTTTTCAAGGGCCCTGTTTAATACCATTCGCAGACTTTCTTCATCATCTACGATAAGAATCCTTTTAATGGGAAAATCTTTAAAATTTTGAACGGTACTATTCATTAGCTCTTTCTACATACTCGCGGGTTCTGGTATCAATTTTTATCATCTGCCCTTTGTCGATAAAAGGGGGCACCTGAACCTCAATGCCTGTTTCAAGTATTGCAGGCTTGGTGCTTCCTGTGGCAGTATCCCCTTTTGCCCATGGTTCCGACTCAACCACCTGCAAATTGATAAAATTCGGCAGTGTAATCCCTATGGGCAGGCCATTGTATAGAAGAATCGTGCACACGGTATTATCTTTTAAAAGATCTGTTGCATCCCCCACTTGCTCTTTGTTAAGAAAATGCTGTTCATAATTGGATGTGTTCATAAAACAATAGCTGTCTTTATCCGCATATAGATATTCCATTTCCTGTTCTTCAAGATCCGCTTTATTAAACTTGTCACCAGACCGGTAGGTTCGTTCAAACTGTGCACCTGTAATCATATTTTTTAACTTGCACTTATAAAGAGACTGCCCTTTTCCAGGTTTTTTAAATTCAAACCCAATAATAACATAGGGGTCTCCA
>JAHJLN010000326.1 GCA_018821715.1 Pseudomonadota bacterium
CATATAGAAGACTCAAAACAGAAAAGTTAAAGTCTTTTCTATCTTTTGACGATGGTTATGAACAGGTAAGAAATTATTTTGAACTTTATTAGTGTGAAAAGACGTATGACATTTGATTATAAAATAATACCTGTTCGAAACCAAGCGATTGATTCTCCTTATGAAATTAATGGATTTTCAGAGAGGAGAAAGACGGTCAGCAGGAAATTAAGAAGAGACAGGCGAAAACAAAAGAAAGATCGGAGAAGCAGCATAAGGGATGGGGTAATCGTAAGTTTGTCTTTTAAAAGCAATCGACGCAGAGGCACAGATAGAAGAAGTCCTCAAATTTTAAGAGTTGTTTAAATTTACTTAATTTGTGCCGATACCATACTTTTTCATCTTGTTTAATATTGTTGTATGCGAAATCTTTAAAGCTTTTGCACTTTTGCGAATGCTTGGATGTTTATGGAGTGTGGATTCAATGATCTCTTTTTCATAACCGCCTGTCATTGCTTTTAATGAATTGTTTTCAAGGTCATTAAAAGGAGCTGCCCGCAGTCCCCTGATGGTGCTTTCGATATCATGACCAAAAATAATTGAATTTTCATCAATGATATCCTGGTCGGAAATGATGGCGCCCCGTTCAATGACATTCTTTAACTCACGGATATTCCCAGGCCAGTTGTGGCTGATTAGTTTTTTCATAGCAGTATCAGACAGTTTTTTGGGTTGAATTCCTACTTGTTTTGCAGCCCTGGATAGAAAATGATCGGCCAGTAACGGAATATCTTCATACCGTTCTTTTAATGGCGGTACATGGATCGGCAGGACATTTATCCTGTAATACAGGTCTTCTCTGAACGTGTTGTCTTTTATCATTTGTTCAATAAGCCTGCTGGTGGCTGTGATGATTCTGGTATTTACAGGGATCTCTTTTATGCCGCCGATCCTTCTGACACTTTTTTCCTGGATCACCCTTAATATTTTTGCCTGGGCACCCAGAGGCATGTCACCAATTTCATCTAGAAAAAGCGTCCCCTTGTCTGCAATTTCAAACAATCCTTGCTTGCCTTTTTTTTCAGCACCTGTAAAAGATCCTTTTTCATATCCAAATAATTCACTTTCCAATAACGATTCAGGTATCGCCGCACAGTTAACAGCCACAAATTCACCTTTAACCCTGCTTTCAGTATGAATTGCCCTGGCAAACAATTCCTTACCCGTACCGCTTTTTCCACGAATAGAAACAATTGAAGATGACACGGCAATTTTTTGGGCAAAAGAAATAGCATCCATGATACTGGCGCTTCTCCCGATAATGTCGCTAAAGGTATGCAAAGTGGGATAGGTTACTTCATCAGCCAGCTCCTTTATTTCTTTCATGTTCCGCATGATTTCAATGGCGCCGGTAATTTCTCCGGTGATGTCCGTTATGAGAACGCCTGCTGAAAAAAACTGGAAACGGCCGTTTGGCGTGATGATATTCCTCTTTTTATTTTGAAAGGATTTTCCCTTAAGGCAATTTTGCAAATCATTATTTTCCACAGGCAGAGCCCAGATTTTTTTTCCAAGGACATCAAGATGGTTCCATCCCAGCATTTTTTTTGCCACCCGGTTGATGGTGGTGACAAAGCCGAACTTATCAATGGATAAGATACCGTCACTAATACTGTCTAAAACAACTCTAAGTCGTTTTTCCCTGATTTCCTGGGGCATGGAGTTGATCTGCGTGATTTCAATCAGATCCGGTATCTGTTTCAGGTAATTGATGATAATTGGGCTGGATGGGGAAAACCGTGAACTTTTCGTCTCAATATAGATCAGGGTTTTTTTGTCCTTATTTTCAACTTCCATGGAGATAATATTTAGATCATTGGCACTGACTATCTTGGTAATATCTTCAACAATCTGTTTTCGATCTGTAAAAAGAAGTTCTAATTTAAGGGTTGAATTATTCATGTTTCAAACGGCTCTAAATATTTAAATTACGGGTTATTTTTTTGCAATGGTATAAAATATGCGATTATCAATCAAGAAGAATTCTTTGAAACACAAATGATTGTTGGAATTAATCGTGGAATGGTTTATTTTTTTTGTGAAGCCTGATAATTAACTAAAATAAAATTCTATCATCAGGTTAGGAAGACTATGAATTTGTATACTGCGTTTAATCTTGACACCTTGTTTGGTCAACAATTTTTTTCAAACCTGGATTATTTTTTTGCACAATCTATGGCCAACGCCTTTAATGAAAAGGATCCCATTATTCTGGTGTCTTGCGCACTTGTTTCAAAATCATTGTTTGAAGGCCATATCTGCATTGATATACACGAAATGTCCGGAACTGTCAGGACCGTGTCGGAAACCAATAAAAATAGAGTCCGATTTCCCGGTTTTAAGTTATGGATAACTTCATTGCAAGCGTCATCAATGGTTTCAGACACACTTGATACGCCCCTGGTTTTAGATGGTGATCACCGGCTGTATTTTTCAAAATACTATGATTATCAAAACCGGCTGACCCGGAATATTGCCCAAAGAATTTTTTTAAACCCGTTTAATGTGAATACGGCTTTGATGGATGAATTGATTGAAGCCTTTTTTAACAGCAGTGATCCCTATATAAATCCTCAAAAAAATGCTGTAAAAAATGCTGTATTAAATCATTTTACCATTATTTCAGGCGGGCCCGGAACCGGTAAGACATATGTCACGACCGTTATAAAAAAAATTTTAACCTTATATGCAAATAAACACAAATTGATAGAACCTAAAATTATTTGTGTTGCACCCACAGGAAAAGCGGCATCAAAAATGGACCAGGCAAGTACCATTCATTCCATTTTAAAGCCATTAAAAAATAGTCTTGGTTTTTATTATAATAAAAATAATCCATTGCAAACAGATGTGATTATTATTGATGAAGCCTCAATGATTGATATTTTATTGTTGACCCGGCTTCTGGAAGCCATCCCAAACACTGCCAAAGTGATACTATTGGGAGATAAACACCAGTTGTCGTCTATTCAGGCAGGATCAGTATTTAATGACCTTTGCAGCGTGAAAGGATTATCTGCCAATATATATTTTCTTGAATACAATTTCAGATCAAAAGGAAAAACCGGAATTGAAAATTTATCTAAAGCCATTAATGATAATGATATAAAATGTCTTGAGGATATATTAACATCCGGCCGGTATCCTGATGTCGTGTTTGAAAGCTTCAGCAAAAAAGATAATCCGGTTTCAAGTGTCCTTTATAAGTATATTGTTGAAGGATACAGATCCTTTGTTTCTACCGACACTATTGAGGCAGCATTGAATACGCTGGATGATTTTAAAATATTATGTGCCCATAATTCCGGAGAACATGGAACATTACAAATTAATCATGTTTGTGAAAAGATTTTGCGGTCAAGCAATAATTTTGATATACAGGTAGGGGTTTTTAAGCAAATTATAATGGTAAATACCAATGACTATAAAAAAGGCTTGTTTAATGGAGATACCGGCATTGTTTATGACGCACAAGGAGAGATGACCGTTGCTTTTAAGACGTCTGATACTACTATAAAACACTATCGTTACTCAGATCTGACAGGATCTGATGCAGCCTTTGCCATAACGATCCATAAAAGCCAGGGGTCTGAATTTAAAACGGTTTTAATTATTATTCCCGACAGATTGTCGCCGGTTATCACGCGGCAGTTGTTGTATACAGGCGTGACAAGAGCAAAAACAAAGGTTATTATTTTTGGAAATTTGCAGATTATTCAAAAGGCTGTAACCCTGTCTGTAAAAAGGAATTCCGGTTTAACTCAAAGTTTGGAAAAAAAAATACAAGAAAATGAAACAATTCATTAAGAAAATAACAGCTTCTAAAGCCTTGGTTTATCTATTGTATCTTTTTGCAAGAGGTTATCTTCTTACGGTTACAATAAAAATTAAAAATGAAAAAACCTGGCAGGATCAAATAAAAAAAGGAGACCCCATACTGATCTGCATGTTTCACCAGCAATTTTTTTTCATTGTCAGGTTTTTCAGAAAATATTTAATCCATAACCCCTGTATAATGATCAGCCGAAGTCGCGACGGTGACATTGGTACCATGGCTGCAAAATTCTCCGGATGTGCGGTTGCAAGGGGGTCCTCTTCCAAAGGCGGGAAAAAAGCCATGACGGAGATGATAGAATATCTTGCATCCAAAAAAGGGTTTTGCATTAATCTGGTTGATGGACCGCAGGGACCCATAGGCGTTGTAAAGCCGGGTTCCATAAGAATTGCTCAAAAAGCTGGTGCCGGCATTGTACCGGCATACTTTATTTCAAATCATATCTGGCAGGTGAACTCCTGGGATGGATTTGTTATTCCCAAACCTTTTTCACGAGTAACGCTGAAATTTGGAGAAATGATAACCATGGATTCGATTCAGTCTGAACAGGAATTTGAATCGATGAGATTGAAAGTAGAAACAATAATGGCACCTTATCTTTTCAGGAAAAATTAATAGGAAAGAAAATATTTTGAAAAAAAATCAAACAATACCCGAATTAATCTGGCAGTTTTTCTGTTCTGTAAAGCTGGCCGTTTATACATTAGTGTTGCTTGCCGTTACAAGTATTATTGGAACCATCATTCTTCAGGATGGAACAAAACCGGAATATATAAGGCTTTATGGCGAAGCGTTTTACAATTTGATAAAAGTATTCAGTATCGATGATATGTATCATTCCTGGTGGTTCCTGGCCATGGTCGTTGTGTTGTGCATCAATATAGTTGTATGTTCAATTGAAAGATTGTCTGCAACCTGGAAAATTATTTTCCCAAAAAAAGTTACCTTTAATCCTGACAGATTCAGAAAACAAAAAAACCTTGAGACCTTTACTGTTCAAACGGAGGTTCAATCTTTATCTGATCGCTATAACCGTTTTTTAGCCAAAACGGTTGGAAACGTAATAAAACAAGAGACTGAAAACAGTATTGTCCTGTATACTGAAAAAGGAAGATGGACAAGGATTGGCATATATGTTGTTCACTCAAGTATCCTTTTGCTTTTAATGGGGGCTTTGATCGGATCGCTTTTCGGGTTCAAGGCCAACCTGCAGCTGGATGAAGGCCAGACCTCGGATACAGCCTTTATTGATAAAAAAAGAGTTCCAATAAAACTTGAATTTTCCATCAGATGTAATGACTTTAATGTAAAATTTTATGATACAGGTGCACCAGAAGAGTTTAAATCAAACCTGACGATTATTGAAAACGGTAAAGAAAGTTTTACTCAGGATATCCGTGTCAATCACCCCCTCAGATACAAAGGCATCAATATTTTTCAGTCCTCTTACGGTACTGCTCAACCGGACCGTGTTGTATTTGAAATTATAAGGCTGTCTGACAAGAGCGTTACTCGCCAAACCATAAAAATCGGAGAAGAAATACAATTGCCTGAAAATCAGGGTTTATTTAAACTGGAAGGATTTTTACCCCATTTTGATTTCAAGGATCACAATCTTGGAGAAGCCTTTATAGGGAAGATAACTCAAAAAGACGGTAACAGTTTTCAAATCGGCCTTCCAATGAAATTCCCCACCTTTGATAAAATGAGAAAGGGAACATTTGCTTTTGTTGTAAAAGAATTTGAGCAAAAGCATTATACCGGCCTTCAGATTACAAAAGATCCTGGAATTTGGTATGTTTATTCTGGATTTATCTTAATGATTATTGGATGCTGGGTTACTTTTTTTATGTCCCACCAATCATATTTTATTGAAATTGAATCGTCCCAGGACAATGTTTCAAAGGTTTTTATTTCAGGCACCACCAATCGAAACACCCAGGGACTGAAATTAAAAATTCAAAAAATGGTAACAAAATTAAAGGATAAATAATTCTTATGAACAGTTCTTTAGCATTATCTTCAGCAACCTTTATCTATGCACTGGCATCAATTTTTTATATTGGATCTTTTGCCTTTAAAAAACAATTTTTATCAAAACTTGGGTTTTATATTCTGGTCCTGGGATTTTTAGACAATACTGCCGGCATTATTCTCAGATGGATTGAATCTTATCAGATGGGATACGGGCACGCCCCTTTTGCCAATATGTATGAATCTCTGGTCTTTTTTTCCTGGACCGTTGCCATTCTTTATATTTTTGTTGAACTCAAATATAAAGAGAGCATTATCGGGGTTTTTGCATCTCCACTGATATTTCTTGCCATTGCATACGCTTCTTTTGATCCGAGCATGAGCACTAAAATTTCTCCCTTAATTCCTGCACTGAAAAGCAACTGGCTCATTGCCCATGTCATCACCTGTTTTTTAGGGTATTCAGGCTTTGCCGTGGCATTTGGATTCAGTATCATGTATTTTGTAAAGCCAAAAACACCGGAGGTCGCATCCATATTTGCAAAACTCCCCTCATGGGAACTTATTGATGAATTGACTTACCAGATGGTTGTTTTTGGATTTCTCTTTCTAACTATTGGCATTATTACCGGTGCTGTCTGGGCCAATTCAGCCTGGGGAAAGTACTGGACCTGGGATCCAAAAGAAACCTGGTCCCTTATTACCTGGTTTGTATATGCTATTTTCTTGCATCTGCGAATGATGAGGGGCTGGCACGGGAAAAATCTTGCCTGGGTATCCATTATCGGTTTTATGGCCGTTCTTTTTACTTATTTTGGTGTAAATTATCTGCTCAGCGGGCTTCACAGCTACTCTTAACCATGATTGACCATCATTTGCAGTGTCTTAATTTGTCTTGACAAGAAAACAAGATATTTATATAGATTAACGCTAATTGTGGACGGTGTTGCAAGACAGTTTAAGATTGCTGCCTGCAAATAAAATAGTCTGAGTGAAGGCTTGGACAAAATGGTTAAAGTATCATCAACATTTTAAATTGATGGAGTTTTCATGAGCAAAATAGAAAACAAAACTGAAAATGGTTCCACGGAAAGTGCAGGGGAATGCACTGCCGGAGACATACAAGATGACAAAGGTTTAGGACTCGGCGTCATCTTTTTTATTGTTGCATTTGTTGTATGCTTCCTGTCCGGTACATTATTGTTCCCCAAATTGCTCTATTCAAAAAAAGAGCAGCCTTTTAATTTTGATCACGCGCTTCATGTTGAAGAAGCAGGTGATTGTGATTCATGCCATTCTTTAAGGGAAGACGGCAGCTACGCCGGTATCCCAAAACTTGCTACATGTCTGGATTGTCATTCAGAAGATCCTTTGGGTGAGACCGAAGATGAAGCGGTTTTTGTAGAAGAGTATGTATCAAAAGAAAAAGAAGTCCCCTGGTATATTTATTCCAGGCAACCGGACTGTGTTTTTTTCTCCCACGCTGCACACCTCAAAGGTGAAAAGCCCACAGATTGCATAACCTGTCATGGTCCCATCGGTGAATCGACCTCTCTGAAACCATACGAAGAGAACCGGATTACAGGATATTCCCGTGATATCTGGGGTAAAAACATCTTTGGAATCAAGAAACATTCCTGGGATCGTATGAAGATGGATGACTGCGCAGAGTGTCACAAAAAGGAAACAGGCCACCAGGGTTATTGTTTCCAGTGTCACAAGTAAAAAAACCTAAAACACAAGAATTCAAAAACTTTATAGAGGAATAATTTATGAAAGTTGATCGAAGAAGCTTCTTGGGATTGGGACTTGGTGCAGTTGCCGGTATTGCAGTTTCCCCTGTCGGGTTGAAACTGACAGATGATTCTTCCATCTGGACCCAAAACTGGCCATGGACTCCTGTCCCTGTCGACGGAGAAGTAACCTATGAAAGCTCGGTCTGCAGCCTCTGCCCCGGAAGCTGTGGGATAAGCGTTAGAAAAATAGATAACAGACCGGTTAAAATTGAAGGACTGGCTGAATACCCTGTAAATGACGGCGGCGCCTGTCTCCATGGAATTGCAGGTCTTCAGTACTTATACGACCCTGCAAGGGTTAAAACCCCGCTGAAAAAAAATGGCGACAAGTTTGAACCCATATCCTGGGAGGATGCCATATCCATCGTTTCCGGGAAACTTGCTGATATCAGAAACAGTGGATCTCCTGAAAAACTTGCCTGTATTGCAGATAAGGAACAAGGATCGGTTTCAGCTTTGTTTCAACGACTGCTCAAAACTTTTGGTTCCCCCAATTTTTATACCATGCCAAGTCTGGATGCTTATCTTGAATTGACAGCGGCAGCCCTTCATGGTGAAGGACAAACCATTGCATTTGATCTTGAAAATTCAGATTTTGTTTTAAGCTTTGGTGCAGGGATTATCGAAGGTTGGGGATCTCCTGTAAACTGCTTTAAAGCAAATGCATCAAGAAAAGATAGACAGGCAAAACTCTACCAGATTGAACCGCGTTTATCCAATACTGCGGCCAATGCCGATAAATGGATTCCCATAAAACCCGGGACGGAAGCAGATCTGGCCCTGGGATTGTGTGCGGTTATTTTGAAAAATAATCTGTTTAACACCATGGCGACATCTAACTTCAAGGGTGGTGTCAATAAACTTGCTGCCATGCTTCAAAAAGAGTATGCACCTTCAAAAGTTGCTGAAATTACCGGTGTAAAGGCATCTGATATTGAAAAAATTGCCGCCTTGTTTGCCAAGGCCCAGATGCCGGTTGCAGTCTTTGGTAAAGGCCGCGGAGATGGCGCCCAAAGCCTGAAAGAGCTTGCAGCGGTTCATACATTGAACTGCCTGGTTGGCAATATTAATAAAAAAGGCGGCGTTTTTGTCCAGCCGAAAAACCAGTATCTCAAGTTTCCGGATGAATCAATGGACAGTGTGGCAGATCAGGGAATTGCAAAAGCAAAAACCGGGCGGTATGTGAACCAGCTGTTTGAAGAGGTAAATGCATCTGCAAAGCCAGTTGTTGAAGCACTGTTTGTTTATAATGCAAATCCTTGTTATTCTCTGCATGATCGAAACAGTGTTCAGCAGGCATTCGGGAAAATTCCTTTTGTCGTCAGTTTTTCTTCCTTCCTTGATGAAACTGCCAAAGAAGCGGACATCATTCTGCCTAGCCATACTTTTATTGAACGACTTGAAGATGTTCCTTCGGGAGCAGGGCTTGCAATGACGGTTGTGGGGCTTACAAAACCTGTTGCCAAGCCTGTGTTTGATACAAAAAATCCGGGTGATTCAATCCTTTTAATTGCAAAAGCATTGGAAGGCAGCATTGCTGAAAGCTTTGAATGGGAAACCTATGATGAATGCCTTGAAAGCGTGACGTCAGATCTCTGGGATTCTCTATCAGAAAGCGGGTATGCCGTCATCACCGAAGGCATACCGGAAGGTTCTGTGACAGTGAATGTCTCTTTTATAGCCGACAACCCTGCAACGGTTCAGGCACAGGGAGATTACGAGCTTACACTGATGGCCATCGATAATATGAGATTGGTCACCGGCGCAACGGCAGTCTCACCGTTTGCTATTAAAACGGTTTCAGATACAGTTTTAAGCGGTACTGACAGTGTTGTAGACATAAATCCGTTAACGGCCAAAGGTCTTAAGGATAAAAGCTTTGTAACACTGACAACCCCTATGGGAAGCGCCCGCGTGATGGTGAACTTGAACGAAGGCATTATGCCGGGTGTCATTGGAATGGTTGAAGGCCTTGGTCATACGTTTGATAATAAGTATGTGTCAAACAAGGGAGTAAATGTAAATGACTTAATAGGCCCGGTAATTGAATCCGGTTCAGGACTGGATGCTGCCTTTGGAATTAAAGCAAAAATTTCCAAGGCTTGAAATTCAAGGATAAATTGCTAAAGAGGTTTTTAATGAAACAAGAAAATAAAAAAGCACATAAGTTCGGAATGGTTATTGATCTGGACAAATGCACCGGATGCGGTTCCTGCATGGTTTCGTGCATGTCTGAGAACAATGTTCCGTTTAAGGAGGATGAATCCAATAAAAAGGATAGCATCACCTGGATGCGTGTTTATAAATTAACCAATGGTAAATCCTTTCCTGATACTGAAATTGTATATATGCCCAGACCTTGTCAGCATTGTGCAGGAAAAGGGGGCCATGGTCATTCGCCCTGCGTTTCTGTTTGTCCTGCGACTGCGACAGACTATGGCTATGACACAGGAATTGTCAGTCAGATTTATACACGCTGTTTTGGATGCAGATATTGCATGGGAGCATGTCCCTATCATGCACGATATTTTAACTGGTGGGACCCCAAATGGCCAGAAGGCATGAAAAACTACCTGAGCCCTGATGTTTCGCCAAGAATGAGAGGTGTCGTGGAAAAATGCAGTTTCTGTTACCATAGATATCAGGCTGCAAGGGATACGGCATATTATGAAGAGCGTGACGATATTGAAGAAAACGAATATCAGACCGCCTGCACCACAGCTTGTCCTTCCGGTGCCATTGTATTTGGAGATCTTAATAATCCTGCTCATATGGTACACCAGATTGTGAAACCTGACCCACACCCATCCTCCAACAACAAACATGTTGTTGGAAAATCACGAAATCCTAAAATTTTCAGACTGCTTGAAAGACTTGGAACCAATACAAAAGTCTATTATCTATCCGAGCGCGAATGGGTAAGAAAAGCAGGTGATAATTATTTGGACGGTGAATGGGATAAAATTAAGAATCATCATGGGTCTTCGTCCCATGGTTAAGACTTCCAAAATCTTATTTAGGAGTGAATAAATATGGATTCTGCATTAATACCTGAAGGTGCAAAACGCTGCTCATTTCCAAAGTTTACCATTGGAATTGCCATCGTTGGTGCCGTACTTCTTTGGGGCGTTTATGCCATGTTCCTTTGCTGGTTTAAAGGCCTGAACCAGACCAATATGAATGATTATTACGGATTTGCCCTCTGGATCTGGGCTGATCTTGCCGTTATTGCCGTTGGTGGCGGTGCATTTTTTACAGGTCTGTTGAAATATATTTTTAAAGTTGACGAGCTGAAAAATATTATTAATTTTGCCGTTATCATCGGTTTTATCTGCTATAGCTCAGCATTGTTAATTCTTGCAATAGATATTGGACAGCCGCTTCGGGGCTGGTTTATTTTCTGGCATGCCAATGTTCATTCAATGTTGACTGAGGTAGCATTTTGTCTGTCAGCTTATTTTGCTGTATTAACCATTGAGTTTATCCCGAATATTCTTGAGAACAGACAGGCCAACAAAGTGCCTTTTTTCCATCACCTTGCCCATAACATGCATGGGGTCATGGCCATCTTTGCTGCCACCGGTGCGTTTCTTTCTTTTTTCCACCAGGGATCTCTTGGTGGTGTTGCAGGCGTCATGTTCGGTCGTCCGTTTGCGGTCAGGGAAGGTCTTTTGATATGGCCATGGACTTTCTTTTTGTTTACATGGTCTGCCGCAGCATTTGGCCCTTGTTTTACCCTTTTGGTGACAAAGATTACCGAAACCATTACCGGCAAAAAACTTGTCAAGGATAATGTGGTTCATCTCCTGGCTAAAATCTCCGGATGGATGATTACCAGTTACATTATTGCCAAGATTATTGATACGATATACTGGGCAACCGTTACAGCACCAAGCCTTGGTTTTAAACTGAGCCATTTTTACACAAACAACAGTTTTTACGGTTACTGGATACTGATTACTGAGATTGGATTATGCGGTATTCTTCCAGGGGTTCTTCTCCTTATGAAGTCTACCCGTGAAAATCCGACACTTCGGTTGATTGCCATTATTTTGGGTGTTGTTGGTGTTTGTCTCAACAGATGGGTTATGGTGCTGCAGATTATGGCGGTACCGGTAATGAGTTTTGATACCTGGGCGCTTTATGTTCCAAGCTGGCAGGAAGTGGCAACGACTGTTCTTCCTGTTGCCTATGGCATCATTCTGATTTCGGTTGCCTATCGCTACCTTCCCGTTTTCCCTCAGGAACAGGAGCTCAATGCGGCAGAACCGGCAACAGAAGTCGAATAACCCCTTTGATGTAAAGGAGAAAAATTATGTTTCCATTTAGTTTTGAATGGGCATGGGACATTGCACATGCAATTTTCTTTGGTGGATTCTGGTATGCTATTTCCATCCTGGGAGCCGGCATGACATACTGTATTTTAAAGGCAGCCTATGACACCATGAAGGATACCGGAGAATCACATCATTAGACATTGAGTGTAACAATATAGTGCATTTAATTTGAATAAAGCGCATTCCAGGGCTTCTCGCAAGGGCCCTGGAATGCGCTTTTGTTTAGGTGAAACGATTATATCAGTTAATGGTTATCTGTTTAACTGCTTATTTCTTTTGTCCGGCTATGATCCAGGCAATGGCCCAGGCAAGAAGGACCGGGAGAACACCAGAGCAGACATACAAAATCTGATTTTCATGCCATGGTGTAAGATAGAGCGCAACAGCTAATGGGTAAATAACGGAAAGGACAATTGCGAATCGGGTTTTTGCAGTCAGTTTTTTATTCTTTTTTGAAGAAGAGACTTTTTTTACAGGTTCTTTTTTAAACAGTCTTGGCAGAATCAGGATACCGGTAATCAGCAGCAGTAAAACAAGAATTTCACTTATTCCGGTCAAGAGCCCCCCTTAATCATTTGGCAATACTATAAACCATTGTTATATTTCAAACCTGGCCCGAATTGTCAATTAGATTTAAAACAAAGGATAATCCAATCAAGCCGGATAAAGTAAAATTCTTCATCCGATAAAAGAAGTATTGTTAAAATCGCATATTTTGTAAGATTGTCTGATCAATAAATTGAGTTGTGATATTTAAAAGTCTCTCTGGTTGTTCAAGGTGCGCTGCGTGTCTGCAGTTATCTATCAGATGAGTTTGAATATGGGTTACCTGTTCTTTTATGGCCTCAACCTGTCTTGGTGTTCCATATTGATCCTCTTTTCCCTGGATGGCCAGCATGGGAACTTTTATTTTGTTTAAATATTTTTCAATATTCCAATTGATAAAATTAGGATTCAGCCAGACATCATTCCATCCCCAAAAGGCATTATCCGTATTTATACCATGATATTTTTCAAGGCGCTGTTTTAAATTATGCCGATCATAATTGGTTTTAGCCTGTTGGATACAGTCCACGGTGATACGTTCGCAAAATACATGGGCGGCTATTGTGATTAAGCCTTTCAGGCCGTTTGAACGTGGACTGCCGGCATATATGATTCCAATGGAACCGCCGTCTGAATGACCGATCAAAACATGGTCTTTAATCTGGGTTTCTTTTATAATGTCCGGCAGAATGCGTAATGCTTCTTTGTGCATAAAATTGATTTTCCACGGAAGAGGGCAGGGATCTGAATTTCCATATCCAAACCGTGAATAAACCAGGAAAGGACAGCCTGTTTTTTGGGCTATTCTCCAGGGAAAATCCTTCCACATCTTAATACACCCAAGACCTTCATGTAAAAAAATCAGGGTTGGGTAATTTTTCTGTCCTTTTTTCTGCCAGAGGATTTCTATTTTTTTTCTGCCAAGTTTTAAAAATTCTGTCATACTTTTGGGGGCTTTCATCAAAATAATAGTAACCGGTTTTTATTTTTTCATTAAAGTGTCATAGGCTTGTTGGATTTCAAGGAATTTTTTACTGGCAAGATCAGAGAATTCTTCACCCAGATGGGATAGTTTATCCGGATGGTATTTTTTAATGGCTGTCTTATATGCCGACTGAATCTCTTTTTTTGATGCAGTAGAGGCAATACCAAGAATTTTGTAGGGATTTTCAAAACTGCTTTCAAATGACGAGTTTTTTTGATCGGCAGGACCGGATGACTCTTTTTTTTCATTGTTTGAGGCGGAATTTTCAGTTTTTTGATTAAAGGTCTGGTGAAAAGGCCCTTTTTTTTTAAACAAAAAATCAGGCAGTTTTCCGTACCGGATAAGATAAACAATAGTGCCGAGAATAACGCCGTCGTCAATCCATCCGATATAGGGCAGCAAAAGATCGGGAATAATATCCACAGGGCTGATCAGATAGGCCAGTCCAAACAGGATCAAGACTATTTTAAGATACAAATTCAAATGGCTATTTCCGATTTAATACATCAATCATGGTATACAGTTTCCGGGTATTGTCAGGTTTAAAAAGTTTTTCCTTAAGAAAAATAACCGCATCAAAGGTGCCGCTGACATAAATATCTCTGCCATTGATATTGTGTTTGAATTCAAACAAGGCAGATCCGTCTTTTGCCTTTAGGGTATAGGTATGCCATCCATGGCCGGTCAGGTGTTCTTTGGGAATATTCCACTTTTTTTCTTGAACCTCAGGGTCTCTTATCATTTGAATATCATTAACATTAAAATCTAATCCCAGTTTATTAAAATATCCGACCATTGCCCTGGCAGTACCGGATGTATCTGCTTTTCCTTTTTGATGGCTTTCAACTACATCCAGTGTATATCCCTCAAAAAGACCGGGGAACGTGTTTGCACCAAATTCCATCATTGCCTGGAATCCAACAATCTGTTTTGCCATGTTGGGGGCAATAACCGCAGGTGTTGAAGAAGACTTGACAAGAAGTTCCAGCTGCTCCCTGTCCCCCCCTGTGGTTCCCATGACAAAGGGAAGTTTGTTTTGAGTATAAAAAATCGCATTTGAATTTACCGCACTGGGATGAGTATAATCAATGGTAATAAAGCAAGGATATTCAGATTTTATCTCCTTAATTTTATTATCCCTGATATCGGGTTTGACAAGCTCAAAGGTAATGGGGGCAATTGTGATGGTATCGGCATCAATTTCCTGGCCGGTTAAAGAAAACGGGATAACATTGAATCTGTCGTCGGTTATGGCAAACCGTGCCATTATTTTAGCAACATTTCCCGGCAGGCCGTTGATCATGATAGTTGTTTTTTCCATTTTAAATTCCTCCTTAAATTGCCTGAACAAGTTTTGATAGTCGGGGGAGTTTGTCTGTATTCAAACCTGTGATGATTTTTTTCAAAGATTTAACAGCATCAGGGATGAAGCACTCAAAACCGGTCTTGTTTTTTATTTGACTTAAAAAACTGAACGCACCTAAAAATTGTAAATTCCTTGTTAAACAGCAATATTGATAGCATTCAATGAAATTTTGTCCTTCCTTTGGCCTTAATTTTAATTTTTCCATGGTATACTGCAAAAGATCCTTTTGTATCTTATCATTCAGGTTAACATAAGGGTCAATCAGCAAAGATGCAAGATCATACTGCAACGGCCCTATTCTTGCCGACTGGAAATCAATAAAAAAAGGTTGGCCTTTTAGGATCATTATGTTTCTGGACTGCATGTCGCGGTGCATTAACCCCATGAATCCATGGGCTAATGCATGGTCGGCAATATGGTCAAATTCATTTAAAAAATCGTGAAATGAAACGTCCATTTTTAAATAGTCTTGAATGAACGCTTCCATGAAGTATCTACATTCTTTTTCAATTATCAGTTCCTTTGAATAGGATTCGGTCTGACAGGTCCATTCCTTTTTAAAGCCTTGAACACCTTTAATTGAAAAATCAATGAGATGGTCGATCACTTTTTTATAGATTTTTATGGTAACTGCAGTATTATTTTTTTGTTTAACCTGGGTTTCAAGATGGACATCGCCCAGATCATCGAGAATAACCATTCCTGAAAGCGCATCATAATTTTGTATGCAGGGGACCAAAAGTTTTTTTGAAAAAAGATGTTTTCCAATGCAGATAAAGGAATTAAACTGCGACCGTTGCTCACTGCCGGGCATACAAATACCATGGTCGCCGATAATTCTGGATTGATTTTTATAGGTTGCCCGGTACCAGTCCCTGTCAGATCCGTCTCCTGCAAGTTTGTCAATGTGAATATCTTTGATATTTTGCTGTTTCATCTGAAATTGGGAAGCCGCCAATTCCAGAAGAGATGTCATTGAGTAGGACTGTTTTGAACCGATATCCGACCAGAAAATCTTATTTTCTACAAATGCTTTTACCTGTTTTTGACGGCAAAGGTGTTGATATACTTCTATGCTTGAAAATACTTTTTTGTCGGGAAAATAATGATAAATTTCAGGTGACAACACCTGGATGCCGGTAAATGCCAGCCCCTTTGTTTTTGAATAAAAATTTTGGATAAATCCTTTATTATCAATTGTTACTTTATTAAAGATGTCATAATCATGAAGGACAAGCGTTGCAAGACAATTTGTTTTTTTATGAAACACATACACCTTTTTGAGATCAACACTTGAAATAATATCAGAATTAATAACAAAAAAAGGACTGTCTTTTAAAAACGACCTGGCATTGGCAATAGCACCACCTGTATCGAGAATGACCGGCTCATAAAGGGTTTGAATATCAACAGGATAGTTAATTTGACCAAGGAAATTGTTTATCTGCCCATGCAAATGATGTGTATTGATAAGGATCTGTTCACACCCGGCAGTCACAAGTTTTTCAATGACATGCCCAAGTACGGGTTTAGACATCAAGGTGAATAACGGCTTTGGGATTTTTTGGGTATACGGCAAGAGCCTTGTACCGAATCCTGCTGCAAGAATCAATGCTTTCATGATTTTATGATGCGATCAAAAGTATTAATCGGTCTATTATATTTTTATAGTATTCAATTTGTATTTGATCCTGTGAACCGGTCACGCCATTTTTGGTAAAAAAGTTGGCAGCGTTTTTATAATTGACCTGGGACAGGGATTCTTTTAAAGAGATGAGTTTACCCTTATACAGTTTTGTCCCCATGGAATGAATTTTTTTAATTCTTTCTTTTCCATCATGCTTATCTGCCTCATATTTTTCAAAATAAAGAAGGGCGGTTTTGTAGGATTCGAAAAAGGGTTGTAAAAAGGCTGCAAACCATTTGAGTTTCCTTAATCCCTGGGATGTCAGATGAAACATATCAGATTCCGGTAAATCAGGGACCAGTATCCCTTCATTCATAAAACCTTTTATACACCTTGAGATATTTTCTTCACAGGTTGTCTCTTCATCAAAGAAAAATTCATCTGTAAACATTTTTTCAAGAAATTTATATCGGACCACAAGATCTGAAGGAGAAAATTGAAACCTGTCAGCTTCAAGAATTGCTATGGCAGTGTATGCGTAGTTGAAAAAAAAGGAGATAACCGAATTTTTATAATAGTCTAAAATTGCCCGTTTGTTATCTTTTACAATAAAAACAGTATTGTCGGTAATATCGGTATCATCCTCATCTGCAAGTTCGATAAAGTTTCTTGAGATAAAATCACTGATAACAGAGTTCAGTGTATTGTCAGCATCGATTAACAGCGTATCGGAAAGCTCGGCATTCATAAAGGTCAACATATTCATATAGGTGTTCACCCTGGAGATGACCTGTTTTTTTGTAAAACTGTTTTTTGAACAATTTAATACCGCACTGGCAATGATACCATGGGGGGTTGCCACAGCATTGGAATTTATTGCATTGATCAGTTTATATCCAAAACGCTTAACAAATGCCATGTAATCTTCTTGAGTTGTTTTGGAAAGATTTATATTTTTTTGCTGGATATACTCTTTAATGGAAATGGGTTCATCAAATCTCATGTAGACCTTGCCGTATTTTTTCTTTAGAAATTTTCGGGCATTGATAAGGCCTTTCAGTGTTTCCGGATTTTTTTTGCCCCCCTCAATCTCCTTTAAATACGCATCTTCTTCAAGGACGCGATCATAACCGATAAATATGGGTACAAAATAAAGATTATCGCAGGCCCCGTTATTATAAGCATTGATCAACATGGCAAGGCCCCCCGGCCTTGGTGTCAAGGGTTTCCCTGTCCTGCTTCTGCCGCCCTCGATAAAAATTTTTATGTTAAATCCTTCATACAGAAGCTTTTCTAAGTATGCAGCAAAAATCTTGGCATACAGCGGGGCTCCTTTAAAAGTTCGCCGAAGAAAAAAGGCACCCCCGCCTCTGAATAAAGGGCCTAACGGCCAGAAAGAAAGGTTTTTGCCGGCCGCAATATGTGGACAGGGCATATTGTTTCTAAACATGACATAGGGCAGCAAAAGATAGTCCAAATGGCTTTTATGGCAGGGAACCAGAATGAGCGGTGCCTCTGTTGACTTTTCCCTCATCCGGTTGATTTCGTCCTGGTTGAGAACCAGATCTTCAAAGATATTTTTAAATATCCAGGTTAGAAGCCAGTTGGCAAAATTAATCACCTGCAGGTTGTAAGTCGATGCAATTTCCTTAATATATCCGGCCGCTTTTTTATGGGTCTTGCTCAGGGTTAGGTTGTTTTCCAAAGCATATTGCGCCAGGTATTCCCGTAAAGATTTGCGCGTCAAGATATCTTCGGTGATTTCCTGTCTTGATTTTAAAACAGGACCGGTAATACTTTTTCTCTGCCGGTTCAGGATGTCCACCAGGTGGCTTCTTAATCGATGGGCTTGAAATTCCGAGTCAAGCTGTTCAATCGCAGGTCTTTTGATAAATTCTTTGAGATTAACCGGGTTTGCAAGCTCAACCCTGATTTTTTCAGGCTTTTTTAATATGGTGAAAAACCGTTTTATTAATCCAGGCTTTTCATGGGTTCCAAAAAGGATATCCGTCAGGGCCGGGTCTTTTCTCATGGGTTTTGTCACATAAATAATATCTTCAGGAATAATCACAACAGGTTTATCAATGCTCTTTTGAAGCTCAATTAAAAGGAAGAGGGGATCAGGGGTGGATTTAATAAATCGTTTATAGAAATCATCTTCTTCAATCAGACATATAAATCCGGATCTGCCGTTTAATAATTCTTTTATAGCATAATTTGTAGTATAGGCATCTTTGAACTGGAAATGGTGGAAAAAATAATCCATATGGCAAAGAAAGATTTGAAACAGCCGTTTTACAGGCAAAAGAAAAAAGAACTTAAAATCAAATCCAATCTGGGGATAGGGAAGATCAAGGGATTTAAGCTTGGTGTGATAGTACAAAAAATCTAACATCCTCTTGTTTTTGCAGACATAAACAACAATGCTGTTCTTATCGATATTTTTAATTTTTTCTATATTATGATCATCAAAATTAAGTTTGTTGATGAGTCGTTTGATCAGTTTTTGGATAAAATATCCTGAATTATCCGGGTAAAAGCATAGGAAGTAATCATAGGTATGACCCAGCATGCATTCAATCAACCTGCGAAGCTTAAGACGGAAGGTTTGAATACTGCCTTTAAGCTTTTGAAATAATGCCATTATTTTTCCTTTAAAGGATTTTTAAAGTAAATGATTTAAACCTTCATTAATTATCAAAGGATCATTGGAATGGCAATCTTAAAATAGCCTTGATAAAAACAAAGGCTTGTGCTATTTTTTTTAATCCTATATTGACAATTTCCATATTTGTTTAATTTTGAATGAAATGATTATTATTTGAACTAATTTTTAGGAGGATTTCTTTATGAAAACATTAATTGGTGGAGCTATTGCAGTTCTTCTTGGTGTTGTGGGATTAGCGGTTTGGTTTAGTGAGTTTTTAGCGCTTCTGGCAGGGTGCATCCCACCTGTTCTTCTTTTGGGTGGCGGTCTTGCCCTCTATCTTGGGTTTGATGAGCTCAAAGATTCCTGGAAAAAGGAAGAGGGTGTTGATACACCGGCTCCCCAGGATGATAAAGCCAAGATTGAAGAACTTGAAAAAAAACTGGATGAATTAAAAAAAGAAAAATAGGTTTTAAAAAAGATAATCAAAAAAGGCCTGGGGTTACTGCAGGCCTTTTTTGATGGCAGACGTCGCAAGGAAATCTACCACTTCATTCTCTTTAATGCCTGAATGCCCCTTTACTTTTACAAAGGACAGGTCAGAAAATTTATCCATCAAAGTTTTGATCTCAAAAACAAGTTCCTGGTTTTTTTTAGGTTTCCAGTTCTTTGTCAGAAGGCCGATAGAATAGCTTGAGTCTGAAAAAATACGAACCGGCAAATCGACGCGCTTAAGTTCTTCCAATGCCACTTTTATTGCGGTCAATTCCGCAATATTGTTAGTGGCAGAACCAATATATTTTGAGATTTCCTTTTTGTTTTCACCATAGATCAGAAGCACGCCGATACCGGAAGGGCCCGGGTTGCCGGATGAGGCGCCATCCGTATAGATGGTAATGCAATTGTCAGGCAGCCTGGTTTCTTTAATTGAATTGTCAGACAAATTTTTTATTTGCAGCTTTTTCGATAATTTGGGTGTTCCTGATTTTTTTTGGGCTGGAACAGCCTGATCTTCAGGGTTCAAACTTTCCGGCTTAACTTTATACTCATAGTCTTGTTTTAAATTGTATTTAATTAATACCATTCCTTTTTTTACAACAAGGTTTCCATTGGTGTCTGTCTGGACCCAAACCTTGTTGCCCTTAAAACTCATTCGTTTCCATGTGTCGTCTTGATTGGAATCATTCATATAAATAATACTTTCCTGAAAGGGCTTTAAACGTATCCAGTTCTTTTTGCCATTGTCTGGATAAAATCGTTAAATCATTCAATTGCGTCAAGTGTTTGCGAATCGTTTTACTGCCAAGAATAAGATCCATCGGCAGTTTTTCAAACTCATACTCATAAGGGGGTTCTTTAAATTTAAAGTCATCCTTATGATGCCGGATAATCAACTGCAATAAGAGCAAAGATGAAAAATAGGGTTTATACACTTGTTTTTGGGTTATATGAATCTGAAAGCCTTTACAAACATTGCCCTGCCATTTTCCCGATGTCGGTTCAAAATTTACCGGACGAAGACAGGCACCTTTAATAAACGCATCTGCCTGGGCTTTAATTTTTTTAGTATCAAGAAACGGTGCGCCAAATTGTTCAAACGGCAGGGTGGTGCCGCGACCTTCAGATATGTTGGTGCCCTCGAATATCACCTGTCCCGGGTAAACCATGCACGATTGAGGTGTCGGTAAATTCGGGGACGGTGCAACCCAGGCAAGTCCTGTATCCTGCCAGTACATCTGTCTTTTCCAGCCCGTCATCGGGATAACGGTCAAATCACACCCAATGTTAAATTCCCGGTTAAACAATCGTGAAATTTCACCTAAGGTCAATCCATGCCGCATGGGAACAGGAAATCTTCCTACAAAGGAGGCATATTCCTTTAAAAGAATATTCCCTTCGACCTGTGTTCCGCCAATAGGGTTGGGCCGGTCAAGGATAACAACTTTTTTATCAAGCCTGGCTGCAAGTTCTATACAATAGGAAACCGTATAAATAAAGGTATATACCCGTGTTCCCACATCCTGAATGTCAATAATTAAAACATCAAGCAGGTCAAACATTTCTTTGGTTGGGATTCTGGTGTCATTGTATAGACTGTAAACCGGGATGTTCAATTCCGGTTCCATAAAGTGGCCGGATTCAATCATGTTGTCCTGTTTTTCAGCATAAAATCCATGTTGGGGTGAAAACAAGACGGTCAATTGTCCTGGAAAAACACGATGAACAAGCAAGGATGCATGGGTGAATTTTTTATCCACCGATGCCGGATTGGAGAGCAAGCCAAGCCGCTTTCCCTTAAGGTATTCAGGCGGATCAGTGATCAGGTTCTCAAGTCCGATGACAACTTTTTTTTTCATAAACTCCTTAAGTAAATTATTTGTTCCAAAGTTCTAATTATCATAACCATTGACAAAATTTCAAATCCTAACTAAATAATATTCTTTTCATTACTAGGAGAAATCAGATCATGAAATTTAAAATCAGCGAAAAAATAGCGTCAATTAAACCCTATGAGGCAGGCAAGCCCCTCAAAGAGGTTGAAAGACAGTTTGCGCTCACCAATGTGATCAAGCTTGCCTCCAATGAAAATCCAATCGGTTTTTCCCCTAAGGTTAATGAAGCTGTTACACGTATCATGAAACAGATGCACAGGTACCCTGAATCCTCTGCCTTTGACCTGCGTAAAATTCTTGCCCAAAAATTTCATGTCGCACAAAAGAATCTTGTCATAGGAAATGGATCTGATGATATTATCGCATTATTGGCCCATGGGTTTTTAAATCCCGGAGACGAGGCTTTAATGCCTTTGCCGTCATTTTTAATGTATGAAATCAGTGTTAAAACAGCCAAAGGTGTTCCGGTCATGGTGCCGTTAATCGATTTTTCTACTAATCTTGAAGGCCTTGTTAAAAGGATATCCTCAAAAACCAGGTTGATTTTTATTACCAACCCCTTTAATCCAACCGGCAGCACGATTACCGAGGGTGAGTTTAAAGAATTTTCACGAAAAGTGCCGGATGATGTCATTCTGGTGGTAGATGAGGCATATATTGAATTTGTAAGAGACGATGCTGTGTATAACTCGTTAAAAAATCCATTGCATGACCCCAGGATTGTGACGCTGCGGACATTTTCCAAAGCCTACGGACTTGCAGGGTTCAGAGTAGGGTACGGCATTATGGATTCTGAAATTGCAGAAATCTTGAACAGGATCAGACAACCCTTTAATGTGAACACACTTGCCCAGGTAGCTGCGGTTGCTGCTCTTGAAGATGAACAATTTTTGAAAAAAAGCATCCGGACAACCCATGAGGGAATTGATTTTCTATCTGATGAACTCAAGGCTTTGGGAATTTATAGTTTGCCGACCCAATCCAATTTTATGATGCTGGACCTAAAAACAGATGCAACTCAAGTATTTCAGGAAATGCTGAAACTGGGTGTTATTGTAAGGTCAATGAAATCCTACGGGTTTGATACCTTCTTAAGGGTGAATACCGGCACAAAAAAAGAGAATATGACATTCATTGCTGCACTTAAAAAAGTATTAAAAAAATAAGGATTTTATAATGATTACCAGAATTATTACCATTGATGGTCCGGCAGGCGCCGGCAAAACAACGGTAAGCAAGCTGTTGTCACAAAAACTTAACTGTGTTTATGTGGATACCGGAGCCCTTTACAGGGGGGTTGCCTATGAAATTCTGCGGCAAAAGATTGACTGGGAAAATGATGATATTCTTGAACTGTTTTTAAAGGACCTTGATCTTAATTTTGTTATGGAAAATGACGGCCTTATCCTAATGTCATCGGGCAAAAACATAACAAATTTTATCAGAACACCTCAGATATCCATGTTGGCATCCTCTTCATCGGCAAAGCCTCAGGTTCGGGCGGCCCTGCTGGATTTTCAAAGAAATATCGCAAAAACAAAAGATGCGGTTTTTGAAGGCCGGGATATGGGGACGGTTGTTTTTCCTGATGCAGCATATAAATTTTTTCTTTATGCAGATTTAAGTGTTCGTGCAAAAAGGCGATACAATGAAATGCCGGATGAAAAAAAGGATGTAAACAGCGTTCAAAAACAAATGGAAACAAGGGATAATAATGATTCTCAGAGGAAATCGGCACCGCTTAAGCCTTCAGCAGATGCCATTGAAATTGATTCCACTTTTTTAACCATTGAACAGGTGGTTGACAAAATGCTAAAGATTATTGAAAAAGCTTGAAACACTTCATA
>JAHJLN010000327.1 GCA_018821715.1 Pseudomonadota bacterium
GAAATATAAAACTTCGCAGATCAAACCAAGGTGTATGAGGCGAAGACTACCTGTCAGCCAAGCGCTGCTTTTCGATGGGATGATTTCTCCAGACTTTTCCTGTAACTCCGGATGGTTTTAAAAAAAAACAAAAAGGGGAAATACAAAAAGCTCACTATAGAATTTTGGATAACCCTGAGAACTGGAAAAATAATTAAACGCCTTTATTAACAATCATGTCGGTGACACATTATAGACACATCAAACACCTTTTTACTATTCCAGAACCAATTGCCAATAAAGAGAGCCTCTATTAAAAATCATTGAGAGTACAAATAGAGTTTTGTACCATCTCATAACCGGAAAATCATAGATTAAATAAATCTCATTGATTACAAAACTCAGTATCGTTAAATTTTGAAACGCCTCATATCGGCTTAATCACCAGCTTGGAAAGCCCTCTTGAGTCTTCCTGGGATAGGGTTATATGAAAACCGATACAGACTTATAAAACTTGACTTTCTAAAGCTTTTTTATATATTTTAAGATATATCATCATATTGATAATGACTGGTGACAATTTTTTGAGGAGAAATCTATGAAAGATATTTTGGTAAAAACGGTAATGATTCCTTTGTCCAACTATGTGACCGTCAAAGCTGACAACACTCTTTATGATGTATTCCAGATTCTGGAAAAGAATAAAGCAGCCGGCAATCACGCCCACAGGGATGCCATGGTAGTTGATGATAATGGCGATTTCAAGGGAAAAGTGACCATGCTTGATATTTTCAAAACCCTTGAGCCAAACTATAATAACGTGTTCAAGAATTACGAAGATGGGGTTCTGACTAAGGATTTTGTAATGAATGCGGTCCGAGATTTCAATCTATGGTTAGAACCCATGCATAGCCTGTGCGAGCGCGGTGCTGGCATCAAGGTCTCTGAAATCATGAACACGCCTGAGGAATATGAATACCTCCAGGAAGACGATTCACTGGAAAAAGCTCTGCATGAATATGTTATCGGTGTGCACCAGCCTCTTATCGTGAAAAACGGTGACAAAGTCACCGGTATTCTCAGATTCGGTGACCTGTTTGAAGTGGTCAGAGACCAGATGCTTTCCTGCCCGCTTCCCAAATAATTTGTATGCCTAATACCCATAAAGCCCGGATAACAGCTTGATCTATTGCTACCCGGGCTTCTCCATTTTTCCATATCTGCTTGTGAAAGACAGCTATTATAATTTCATTGCATTCCTGGACTCCCAAAAGTAATGACTTATGTTCCAATAGTCTGAACTGATTTTCGTATTCTGAAACGCCAAGATAGCACCAGGAACTGAACGTTTGGCGGAATTGGCCTACACAAAATCTAAACTAATTGTTAATTTTGTGCCGAATTCTGACGGTGGTTTCGCTATATTTAAAAGCAACCTTAACTTTAAAAACTTGCTAAAAAAGCCTGCCATAAATATTGCAATGACATCACCGCCCGGGGATTGTCTATGATTCTAAGGAAATACAGATGCTGGCGCATCCGTTAGCAAAACGTGTCAAACCCAAACCCACTGCAGCATGGAAATTTCAAAACTGGATATGATTCGACACCAAATTTTCCACTGAGCTGGCCCTTTTACATGCATGTTCCTGAATTGCTTTGCGACCATTCAGACTCCCGGATTCCGTCTGTTGGAGCTGATTTTTTTCAAATTGAGGTACTGAATTGACGGTGAGCTATCCTCAAATTCTGCCAAAATTCGACCTTTTTTCAATCTGTTTCAACGCTTGAACTTTTTTCTTGCCTTAATTTGCATAGACCTGATACAGATACAATTTGGTGTACCTGTATCAGGCTGGAGTTAATATTTTGAAGATCGTTTTTGGCTTGATCAACAAAAAAACAACTCATATCCTATAATTTACCGGAGCGGCACACATGACAATTCCTTACCCCCCAAATGTTCATGCCATAGCAGTCCTGATTCTTACGGTCCTGGCCTTGATTCTTTTTACCCGGGAAAGGATTCCCCTCGAAACATCGAGCCTGCTGGTGCTCGTTGGTATTGCCGTCGGCTTCGAGCTTTTTCCTTTCAGTATGTCGGGAGAAACCCTCCATGCAGTTGATTTTTTTCACGGTTTTGGTCATGAGGCCCTGGTGGCGGTGTGTGCACTGATGATCGCTGGCCAGGGCATCGTCCGTACCGGAGCTCTCGAACCGGTTGGCCGGACAATGGCCAGGATGTGGAAGGTAAGCCCGGCCATCACCTTTCTTTTGACTCTCTTGGTGAGTGCCTGTATGAGTGCCTTTATCAACAACGTCCCGGTGGTGGTACTGTTTCTGCCGATCCTTATCACCGTCTCTGTGCGCACAGGCGTGCCGGCCTCGTCGGTGCTCATGCCCATGGGTTTTGCCACCCTGCTTGGCGGATCAAGTACCACCATCGGCACTTCGACCAACCTTCTGGTGATTGCCGTTGCCGCTGAGATGGGACTGGCGCGCATCAGCATGTTCGATTTTGTGCTGCCAGCAGCAATCTCCGGCGCCATCGGTGTCCTTTATCTCTGGCTGGTGGCACCGCGGCTGATTCCTGCCCGTGAGCAGCCGCTGATTGATACTTCCCCGAGAGTTTTTGCCGCCCATCTGGAAATCCTTGAAGGCAGCCCGGTGGATGGTCAGACCCTGGCGAAAGTTCGTGAGTTGACCGATGGCATCATGAAGGTAACTGGCATAGAGCGTGGTGAAAGCAAATTCATGGTGCCGCTACCCGGGGTTCGGCTGAAGGCCGGTGACCACTTGGTTATCCGGGACACGCCTGACCGTCTGAAAGAGTTTGAAAAAGTGCTTGGTGGCACTCTTTATCCTGAAGATTCCGAAAATAATCCGGTTGATAAAGAGCATCCTCTAGAGGCCAACAACCAGCAAATTGCCGAAATAGTTATAGTTGATGGCTCCGGCCTACAGGGCAGGACAGTCGCCGGACTGCGGTTTGCCGAACGTTATGGTTTGATTATTCTCGCCCTGCACCGTGCGGGACAGGATTTGGATAGGTTTCATGACGAAATCAGTGATATCCGCCTGATACCTGGTGACGTTCTGCTGGTCCAGGGACCACGTGAGGATATTACCAACCTAAAGAAGCGCAAAGAATTTCTCGTCCTCGACGCCACCACCGATGTGCCCTATACCAGTAAGGCTCCCCTGGCTATGGGGATCATGGTGGCAATTGTTGCAGCTTCCGCCTTTGGCGTCCTGCCGATTGCCATCAGCGCACCCTGCGGGGCCCTGGCGATGATACTGACCGGCTGTTTGGGTTGGCGTGATGCAACTGGGGCACTAAGCGCCCCGGTCATTCTGATTGTCGCTGCGAGTTTAGCGCTTGGCACTGCCCTGCTGAAGACCGGTGGAGCCGATTACCTGGCGGCTGTTTTTGTCGCACTT
This sequence comes from Pseudomonadota bacterium, assembly GCA_018821715.1. GTDB lineage: Bacteria > Desulfobacterota > Desulfobacteria > Desulfobacterales > Desulfobacteraceae > Desulfobacula. Next base: position 3,421 of record JAHJLN010000327.1, read on the forward strand.
GCTGGTGATGCCTCACCGGCGTTCGTAATCAGTGGCCTGATGCTTCTGATGGGTATTCTTACCAACATCGTATCCAACAATGCCGCTGCGGTAATCGGTACGCCGATAGCCGTTTCAATCGCCGTTCAAATGGGGCAAACTCCCGAGCCCTATGTCCTTGCTGTGCTTTTTGGTGCCAATATGAGTTATGCAACTCCCATGGCCTACAAAACAAACCTGCTTGTCATGAATGCCGGGCGATATACCTTCAATGATTTTCTCCGGGTGGGTGTGCCGCTGCTTCTGCTCATGTGGCTGACTCTTTCTTTCCTCCTTCCAGTCATCTATGGTATCAGTTGAGTCATTTCTATCCCCGCTTAATTAATGAGTGGCCCGAACCGGGTTAGCCCTGACAAGCAGTACCTTAAATTTATTGTCGAAATTATCAACGATAGCTAATCTGTATGTAGTATTGAAAAATCATTTTTCATCGAACCGAAAATTCCAGGCAATAAGGTACCAGAAAAAAAACAATCCCCATTTTCAAATATATATTTTGGCCGTACTCCACTCTTTCGATTGCCATCGGTTTTTTTGAATTACTAAACGACTATAGGTATCAGGTGTCATGAGGGAAATTTCTAATACAGTGACAGTTTCCAAAAGAAATACTCAGGGATTCGGAAGTGACGGGCAGTGAGGACTACGTCCAAGACAGGCACCATTTTTTAGCAGGACGAATACCCAAAACTATCTTATCTGTATGTGCAATTCAAAAGCGATCAAATCAACACCAATTAAATTCCTGCCGTTTGGCTTATTTTAACCTGTAAATTACTCGCCGGATCTGTCTGAACGCTGTTGAATCTGATGTGAGAGCACCCTCTTTTTTTGCCCTCTTCTAACAGTTTTCGAGACATCCAAATTTCTGATGTATTGTTCAGCAGAATCCACAAAAAAAGCAGACCTGGAAATCCCCCTGGCCTTTACAGCCCTGTCAATCCTGATAAGTTTATACTCAGGCACCGTGATATTGATCCTCTGTGTTTTGGGGGCTATGAAGGCGAAATCAATATCAGCAAGATACAAGAAGCTGTCTCTGGTATACAGATCAGAATTTAAAAGATCTTCCATTTGAGAAGGAGTTGGGGGTTCAGACATTTCTTCTCCGTGATAATATAATTCTACCGCTTCTTGTATATTGAGAATGGCTTCCTCCTGGGTATCGCCATAGGCAAAACATCCGGGTATATCAGGAATGGTCACCCCGTACCCGGTATCCTCGTCCTTATGAATAATTACCGGATATTTCATTTTACTTTCTCCATTTCAATCCTGCCATTTTGATAAATATTCCTGGCTGTCCCAATAGGCAGATCTTTTTGGGGATGGGGAACAATTACTATCTTACCATTTCCATGCTTGAATTTGTGATGATCGCCAGATACTTTAACCAATACAAATCCTGCTTTTTTAAGCTCTTTTATAATCTGCCTGCTATTCATATTAATTTTATACACACCGCACACATTAGAATCAACTGCTGATTCCAACTGAATGAAAAAAAGGTTGTTTGTTAGGTAATGATTTCAACGGGCGACCTGTCATTTGCTTGATATCTGGAACACCCTTTGTTTTAACTGATTTACAAGAATCGTTCAAAAGGAGCGGCGGTTTTAATAAAATAAGGTCAGGTTATCTTTTAATTGTGTATTGCTATATTCATACTTCTGAATTAATTTAGGGCTTTAAACACATGGAAAAATGAATGATGAGATCTGTTTTTTTAATTATCCTGGCGACCATGGTGATTTTTTCCGGTTGCAAGACATTTGAACCTGAACCGGTAACACCACTTTCAGTGACGATTCCTGACCGCTTTTCCATTGACAAAGGCAGCAGTGAAGCTATTGAGAGCTGGTGGATGTCTTTTGGCAGTGATGAACTCAATTCTTTAATTCAGGATGCAGTGGACAATAATTTTGATTTAAAAATTTATAAAGCAAAGATTGCCCAGGCAAAAGCCAATGTTGAAAAACAAGGGGCTTCTTTCTTCCCTGATCTCGGGTTTTCCCTTGGTGGACAGAAAAAAGCCACCCAGGTCAAAAAGACCTATGGTAAAAGTGCTGCATATGATGGCAGCCATTCCTGGGATGGATCATTGAGCGGGTCTTATACGGCTGATGTCTGGGGAGAGGCCCAGGCTGGAAAACAATCCCGGGTTCTGGACCTTGAAGCTGCCGGTCAGGATTTAAGGAACGCCACCCATGAATTAACGGCAGATATTGCAGAAACCTGGATTGATATCATTGCCGTCCGGAACAAGAAAAGCATTTTAGACCAGCAGATCAATATCAATAAAACCCTGCTGAAGCTTCAAAAATTAAGGTTTGCCAATGGAAAGGCAAAGGCACTGGATGTATCCCAACAGCGGGAAGCTTTGGCAGAGGCAAGTTCTCAGGTTCCGCTGCTTGAAAAGCAGGAGCGGCTTTTATTGAATACCCTGGCGTTTTTGTCCGGGAAAACTGCGGCTGACCAACTTCAGTTGGATACCCAGACCCTTCCTGACCCTTTGCCGCTTCCAAGAGTTGGCATCCCGTCGGCGCTCCTGGAAAACCGGCCGGATATCAAGGCAGCCGGAATGCGGCTGTCTTCTGCTCAATGGGAGATTGCAGCAGCCAAAGCTGACGTGTTACCATCATTTAAGCTCACTGCCCAGGCCCTGTTTTCAAGTGGAAAACTTGATCTTTTATTTCAGAACTGGGTCGCCACCCTTGCCGGAAGCATTGCCGGTCCCATTTTTGACGGGGGACTTAAAAAAGCAGAAATCGAACGCGTTAAAGCTGCTGCCCAAGAACAGTTAAACCTGTATGCAAGGAGTGTGGCCAAAGCAATTATCGAGGTTGAAGACAGTCTGGTCAGCATTCAAAAACAGGAGGACTATATCCGGTTGCTTGAAGAAGAGCTTGATGTGGTAAGGCTGACCCTGAAAGAGGCAAGGGTACAGTATGAAAATGGTCAAAGCAGTTATTTGTCCTATCTGATTGCCTGGACCAGTATCGAGCGGTTGGAAAGGCAATTGATCGGTGAACGGGCAAGTCTTATCAAAGACCGGATCGCCCTTTACAGAGCCCTTGGATGGAAGCCTGTGCTTTAAATTGAAATAAAAGAGGCCTAACGTTGGTTTGTCTATATAAAGATGCGGAGTGAAGAAGATGAGTGACCTTGAAAAAAAAGGTTCAAAAGTAAAATGGCTGATAAAAATCGTTTTGCCTGTTTGCCTGATTTTGGCCGGTGTTGCCGGCTGGGGGTATTTAAAATCCCAGGAGCCGAAGATGAAACGAAAGCCGCCTAAAAAACAGGTGGTTGTGGTGGAGACGGTTTTAATGAAGCCGGGCAACTATCAAAGCTCGGTCCAGGTCATGGGTACGGTAGTCCCGGACAGGCAGATAACCTTGAAGTCCAAAGTATCCGGAGAAGTAATATCCATTTCTCCAAAGTTTGTTCAGGGCGGGCTGATGAAAAAAGGGGAGACATTGTTAACCCTTGATGATGCAGACTATAAAATTGAGGTTTTAAAAGCCCAAAGTTCTCTTGAAAAGGCGTTATCAGATTTTGCCATTGAAAAAGGCAGTCAGCTGATTGCAAAAGAGGAACTCAAATTGATTAACGAGGCATCCAGAGAAGAAATCACGGCTACAGACCTTGCCTTGCGAAAACCCCAGCTTGTCCAGGCAAAGGCTTCAGTGGACAGTGCCAGGGCAGATCTTGAAAAAGCCCGGTTGAACCTTTCCCGGACAATTGTTACGGTTCCATTTAATGCACTTGTCCTTGAAAAACAGGTCAATTTGGGGTCACTTGTGACCATACAAGGGACAATCGCAACCCTTGTGGATGCAGATATTTACAGGGTTGAAGCACAGGTGCCGCCGGACCGGCTGGCAGCTGTCATGATCAGCGAGACGCAAGGCAGCAAAGCCTTTATCCATTCCCAGTATTCAAGCGGGGTATGGCAGGGCAAAGTGGTTCGAACAACCGGGAAAATGACCGGCAAAAGCCGGATGGCAGGGGTGATTATTTCAGTGCCGGACCCTTTGGGATTAACCCGCAAAGAAAACAATCCGCAATTATTGCTGGATGATTATGTGGATATACAGATCCTGGGTGAAACACTTGAAAATGTTTTTTCCCTGCCCAGATCCCTGTTAAGAGACGGCAATACGGTGTGGGTTTACAATTCAGGTGTTCTTGAGATCAGATCGGTAACTTTTGCCTGGAAGGAGGATGGCCGGGTCTTTGTTAAATCAGGTATCAACCCAGGGGATGCCGTGATTACGTCGGATCTGCCGGCCCCGGTAGAAGGGATGGCGCTGCAGCTTGCTTCAGGAGACCGTTCATGACACAAGATGCCGGGGGGCCCATCGCCTGGATGGCAGGCAATTCGGTTGCTGCAAACCTGATCATGGCCGTGCTGCTTGTTGGTGGACTTTTCATGGGGTTAAACATCAAACAGGAAGTGTTTCCGGAATTCAGTCTTGACAGGGTCAATATTTCAATTGCCTATCCCGGGGCAAGTCCTGAAGAAGTTGAGAACGGGATTCTTCTTTCCATTGAAGAGGCTATCCAGGACCTGGAAGGGATTGATGAAATTACCGCAACAGCCAGTGAAGGATCCGGTTTTGTCAGTGTGGAAGCCCTTGAAGGAACAGATATCAATCGGTTGTGGCAGGAGATTAAAAGTGAAGTCGATCGTATCCAAACCATTCCGGCTGAGGCTGAAGAACCGCAGATTTCCATTGCCGTAAGAAAAAGAGAAGTCCTGAGCCTGGCCCTGTACGGGGATGTATCAGAAACAACCCTGCGCGCTCTGGCAGACCAGATCCAGGATGAGCTGCTCATGGATGAAGGGATTACCCAGGTGGAACTTAAGGGGGTAAGGGACAGGGAAATCCAGGTTGCCATTCCAACCCAGACCCTGAGGCGATACGGCATTACCCTTGAAGATGTGGCGCTTAACATTTCCAGGGCCTCGGTTGAGCTTGGCGGCGGCAGCATCAAAACAAAGGGTGGCGATATCCTTTTACGGATCAGGGATAGAAAAGATTATGCAAGGCAGTATGCACGGCTGCCGATTATTACCCTGGAAGACGGGTCAAGTGTTTTGCTTGAAGATATTGCAACGGTTACCGAAGGATTTGAACAGACAGATAACTGGGCCTCCTTTAACGGGAAACGGGCGGTCATCATAGAAGTCTACCGGGTGGGAGATCAGACGCCGACCCAGGTTGCCGCTGCCGGCAAAGCGATTGTCACCCGCATTAATGCCGCCTTGCCTGAAGGGGTCAGCCTGACGGTGCTGCGGGATCTTTCCAAAATATTTACCCAGAGAGCGGATCTGCTGCTTCGAAATGCCTATTTCGGGCTTGGGCTGGTATTCTTTTTCCTGGCCCTGTTCCTTGACATCAGGCTGGCGTTCTGGGTCAGTCTTGGAATCCCTATTTCCATTTTAGGCTCATTTATTTTTCTTTCGCCCACAGCGTTTTCCATCAATATTATCAGCATGTTTGCCTTTATCGTTACCCTGGGTATTGTGGTGGATGATGCCGTGGTGGTGGGAGAAAATATCTATTTTTGCAGGCGCCAGGGTGTGCCCATGCTAGAAGCCGCCGTCAAGGGGACAAAAAGTATTGTCATGCCCGTGGTGTTCAGTGTGATCACCAACATGGTGGCATTTGTGCCCTTGATGTTTGTTCCCGGATTTATGGGAAAGGTGTTTAAAACCCTTCCTTTTGTTGTCATTGCGGTGTTCGGGGTTTCTTTGATTGAGAGCCTGTTTATTTTGCCGGCCCATTTAAGTCATAGAAGCAGGCGGCCCTTGTTTTTCCCTTTGAATTATCTTGAAAAATGGCAGGAAAGGTTCTCCAGGTTTTTTGAAACCTTTGTTAAAAAACACTATGGCGGGTTTTTATTTTTGCTGCTGGAATATCGGTATGCGGTTATTGCCCTCGGGATAGCCTTATTGATGGCAACGGCAGGATTTGTTTCCTCAGGCCGCATGGGCATGGAGGTATTTCCCAAGGTGGAATCCGATTATGCCATTTGTGATGCATCCCTTCCCTATGGTACGCCGGCCCACGCCTTGAAAAAGGTTGAACAGCTTCTGGTTCAAAACGCCCGCAAGATTATTGAGGAAAACGGCAGGGATCAATTGTCAACCGGGATTTTTTCCCAGGTTGCGGAGAACCAGGTCACTGTCACGATTTATTTAACCGATCCCGATATCCGTCCGTTAAGCACATCTGAAGTCACCGATATCTGGCGAAAAAAAACCGGCACCATTCCCGGCCTTGAAACCATTACTTTTGAGTCCAACAGGGGTGGCCCGGGATCCGGTAAAACCTTGACGGTGAGTTTAAGCCACCGGGATATAGCCATGCTGGACAGGGCAGGGGAGGATCTGGCCCAATCACTTTCCGGATATCCCATTGCCCATGATATTGACGATGGATCTGCCAAGGGGAAAAAACAATTTGACATTACCCTGAGCCCTGCCGGAAAGCGAATGGGCCTGACCTCCAGGGAAGTTGCCAACCAGATCCGTCATGCTTTCCAGGGGGTGTCTGCCGTGAAAAATCAGCGGGGTCGAAATGAAGTCACGGTCAGGGTCTGGCTTCCGGAACAAGAGAGGATGTCGGAATCCACGTTTGAAGACCTGGTGCTATTGGCACCCAGTGGAGAAATCCAGCTTCGAAACGCAGTACAAACCATTACAGGAAGGGCTTATACATCCATAAAAAGAACCAATGGAAAGCGTGAAATTTCCGTTACTGCCAATGTCAGGCCGCCTTCCCAGGCGGAAAACCTGCTAAAGGATATGAAAAAACAAATCCTTCCGGATCTTTTGAGCAGGTATCCCGGGTTGTCCTATAGCTTCAAGGGCCGCCAGGCAGACATCAGAGAAAGCGTATCCGCACTTTTAAAGGGGTTGGGAATTGCTCTGGTCTGCATTTTTGCACTTTTGGCCATTCCCTTTAAAAGCTATCTGCAGCCGTTCATCATCATGTTCTGCATCCCCTTTGGCATGATCGGCGCCATTGCCGGCCACATTATCATGGGATATTCTCTTTCCGTCATGAGCCTTTTCGGGCTGGTGGCCATGTCCGGGGTTGTGGTGAATGATTCCCTGGTATTGATAGATTTTGCCAACCGGAAATATCGCGAGGGCGTGCCTGTCCTGTACGCAGTTCATTCGGCCGGCATCCAGAGATTCAGGCCGATCCTGCTGACAACCCTGACCACCTGCGGCGGGCTTGCCCCCATTATTACCGAAACTTCCCGGCAGGCAAGATTTTTAATTCCCATGGCAATTTCCCTGGGGTTCGGCATATTGTTTGCCACATTTATTACATTGGTGATGGTGCCGTGTCTTTACATGATTCTTGAGGATATCAAAAAGGTGTTTGTATCAAAAGAAAATCAGTATGAACAAGAACCGTTGAAAGAGAATCAGGAAAACATGTATTGAGTACCTTAAATTTACATCGGGTCATCAATCCCCAGTCTGTTGCCGTTGTCGGCGCCAGTTCCGCCAAAGGCAGTGTCGGGGCTGCCATCATGACAAATATGGTTTCAGGCGGATTTAAAGGGGATATTTTCCCTGTGAATCCAAAATATGATGCTGTGATGGGGTTAACCACCTGCCCTGATGTAAATGATCTTCCCAAAGCGGTTGACATGGCGGTTATCGCCACTCCCATTGCCACAGTCCCGGATATGCTTATGGCCTGCAGCAAGAACGGTATGGGCGGTGCCGTGATTATTTCCGCCGGGGATGATGTTTCCACTGCCCCGGGAAAAAAGATTGGCGCACAGATTCTGGAGATTTCAAAAAAAACAGGTCTGAGGATTATCGGTCCTGACAGTGTCGGGATGGTGAATACAGCTCTGGGAATGAATGCAAGCTTTATGCATCGGATGCCGCTTCCCGGCAAGATAGCCTTTTTATCCCAGAGCGGGGCAGTCTGCACGTCTGTCCTTGATATGGCCATGGGGGAGAATGTCGGGTTTTCCCACTTTGTAAGCCTTGGGTCAATGCCGGATGTCTGTTTTGCCGACATGATTGATTTTTTAGGGTCTTTATACGAGGTGGACAGCATTGTCATGTATGTGGAACGTCTTGTGGATATCCGGAATTTCATGAGCGCGGCAAGGGCGGTATCCCGTGTAAAACCCATTATCGCCTTGAAATCCGACAGGTTCGGTCCGGAGGCACTCATCTGTGAAGATGATGTGTATGATGCTGCTTTCAAGCGGGCTGGGATTCTACGGGTAAAAGACTTTGAAGCACTTTTTGACTGTGTTGAATTCCTGGCAAAGCAGAAACGGCCAAGGGGTTCCAGGCTGGCCATTGTTTCCAATGCCGGCGGAATCGGCGTGATGGCAAAGGATGCCCTGGCCTTTCACAACATCAAACCCGCCCAGCTTTCCGGGGACACGATGGATGCCCTTGAAACAGTTTTAAATGGGAACTGGAGCCGGACCAACCCCATTGATTTTTTAAGGACCTTATCAAATCATCACTATATTGAAACAGTAAAAATTTGTATGAATGCCCCTGAAATCGACGGACTTTTACTGCTGAGTTCACCTGTGGGGATATATGATTGTGCGGCCCTTGCAGGAGAGTTGGTGCCGCTTTTGAAAACCAGCCCGTGCCCTGTATTTACCTCCTGGATGGGGGGATTTGATATTGATCATTCAAGGATTATTTTCAACCAGGCCGGGATTGCAACCTATGAAACCCCTGAGCGCGCGGTCCAGGCATTTGTGAACCTGTACCAGTATGGGAAAAACATAGAACTTCTTCAGCAGATTCCGTATCAAACGGACAAACGGCTTGAAATCAACCGGGCAAGAGCCCGTGAAATTATTGAACAGGGGATCTCCACTGGAGAAAAAAAGCTTGCAGATCATCTGGCTAAAGAGCTGGTCGCCGCCTATGGTATTCCTGTGGGCAGTCATAAAACAGGACAGACGGCAGATTATGAACTGACCATCAGTGCGGTTCGTTTAAAAGAGTTTGGACCTGTCATCCGGTTTGGTATGGGCGGCATCATGACCGAGGTATTTAAGGATGTTTCCATTGCATTGCCGCCCTTGAACCGTCCCCTTGCAAGGACCGCCATAGAAGAAACTCAAATTTCAAAGATATTCAGCGGATATAAAAATATCCAACCATTGGACATAGCGCAGTTAGAAGAGATACTGATCCGCATGAGCCGTCTGGTAACCGATTTTCCCGAGATAAAAACCGTGGATATCAATCCGGTGCGGGTAAAAAATGGGCAGATGATAGCAGCCCACGGCCGTGTGACAATAGAAAAAATGAAAATAAACGGATCAGGCCATCTTGTGATCAGCCCCTACCCCTTCTGGCAGGAAACAAGATTTAAGTTAAAGGGAAATGAAACCATCTTTGCCCGGCCGGTGCGACCCAGTGATGCGGAAAAAATGATCGACCTGTTTTATGACTTGTCGCCTGAAACCGTTTATTTAAGATTTTTTTCCCCCATTAAAAGAATTTCCAGATCCATGCTCATTAAATTGACCCAGATTGATTATGACAGAGAGATTGCCCTGATTGCTTTTTGCGGCTCAAAAAAAGACAGAAAAATTGTAGGGGTTTCCCGTATCGTATTTGAATCAAATGGCAGGAAAGGGGAGTTTGCAGTTGTTCTGGCCGATTCGTGGCAGAAAAAAGGCCTGGGGAAAAAATTGCTTTACCATGCCCTGGCCTGTGCCGGCAAATACGGCCTTGAAAAAGTCTGGGGGCCTGTTATGACAGGCAATGTCCCCATGCTCAAACTGGGTGAAAAACTGGGGTTTAAAGTTGAGAGAGATATGGATTCTTCAGAATACAAATTGACCATTGATCTTCCCATTAATGATCCTATTGGTTTTGGGGGGGCACCAAGGATTGAATTGCCGTATTGATATCTTCAATAAGGCTGTTTTCAACCCGTTTGCTGAAAATAAGATACCGCTTGTTTCCTGCCGGGATATCCGGCTTGGTGATTGAAACAAATAGGGTTTCATCAAGCGTTGCCTGTTGCAGCATCATGCTTATTTCTTCAGGAGCCACCAGCATATAGGAGGCCCTGTTGCTGATGATCAGTCTGGGTAATAACGACTGGTCGCTGGATATTTCATGAACATTGGGAGCATAGTTGTTGATCCATTTATCCATAATGGCACCATAGGAAAAAGAATCTATGGCTGCCAGAATCAAGGACCGGTCTGAAAACACATCTTTTATGGTGGCATGCTGTTCAAGCAAGTGCTGTTTTGAGCGGGTGGTGAGCACCACAAGGGGTTTATTCTGGTAGATAGGCTCACTGAATTTGGCAAATTCTTCTCTTTCTTTATTTTTAAACCATCCAATGGAGCACACTTTTTTATTAGGGTCTTTTATATAGTGCATGATCCTTGACGGCGGGACTTCTATAAACGTGGGCGCAATATCGGCTTTTTCGAAAATTCGTCGGGTCAATTCAACCAGGAAGCCGTCAGGGAGATTGTTTACGGTATCATAGTAAGGCGGCCGTTTAAAATATAATACGGTCAGGCTCTGGCTGTACAGGAGCTCCAGAGGGAGCAGCAACAGGATGAATAAAGTGATGAAGAGATGTTTCATTTTTTTTGGTTTCTCACGTGAAAATGATTTAAATTGAATTTATCACATTATGGAACAGCAGTAAATGAATAAAAAACAAAGCACAAGTTCTGACAGATTCAATAAACCTGTTGAATCTGCAGTTAAAAACCGTTTTCAGGGGCATAAAATGGATATATTGTTAAAACAGTGTTGACTATTACAACCTGTAAATCGCATAATTGATGTTATGGAAACCGTATGGATTATTGGTGCCGGCAGGTTTGGAACATCTGCGGCAAAAAAATTGTCAACTCAGTGCAAAGACCGGCAGATTGTCCTGGTGGATCCTGTTTTGGAAAATCTGCTCAAAGCAAAAGGGCCGAATATAATCACTGAACATGCAGACGGCATAAAATTTATAACTGAACACCTTGAACCAAAAGCTGAAGTTTCCTGGATCATTCCTTCATTGCCGGTTCACCTGGCATTTGAGTTTTGTCGGTTGAAAATAGGACCGGACCGGCTGGTTCGGACAAGTTTATCTTCACAGATTGATGCGTTTCTGCCCAATCCCCTGCATGGGACCAACCAGGATATATATGCCAGTAATGCGAATTTTATCTGCCCTTCAAATTGCAGTGAGCCAAAAGATGCGTGCACGGTTACAAAACAGCATAGAAAACAGGACCTGTTTCGTCGACTTGAGGCATTGCACTATAAAGACTATACGCCCATCGTCCTTCGCTCCAGGCAGCTGGGGCCCGGTATCGGGGGATACAGTCCTGCACAGCTTTTTGACTTTCTAAAAAAAGTTGCGCAGCACAGGGGGCCGCTGATTGTCTGCACGGCATGCCGGTGTCATGGGGTGATTACAGGAGTTAAAAGAGTATGATGTTTATTTTAAAAAGGATGAGATGATGCCCAAACAAGGAAAGGATTATATTGTATTCCCCTTGGATTTTTCTTCATTAAAGGAGGCAAAAACCTATGTCAAACTCCTTGATGGAAAGGTGGGAATGTTTAAAATCGGGCTGGAGTTGTTTATTGACCAGGGGCCGGGCGTGGTTCAAATGGTAAAAAAAGAGAGCCGTGCAAAAATTTTTCTTGACTTAAAGCTCCATGATATTTCCGCCACTGTTAAGAGAGCCATGGCAAGGGTGGCTGAATTGGGCGTGGATCTTGTAACGGTTCATTGTTCCTCTTCTTTGAAGATGCTTGAAAAAGCAGTTGAGGGCGGGCAAGGGAAAACCAATGTCCTGGGCGTTACCCTTTTAACGGATAATGATGCAGGCACGGTAGCGGCCGCAGGATTTAAAGACATGTTTGTAAATGATCTGCAAGCTTTGGTCATGCACAGGGCAAAAATGGCATATGATGCCGGGTGCAAAGGTGTGGTATGCTCAGGCAGGGAGGTCAAAGAAATTAAAAAACGGTTTGGAAGTTCTTTTCTGGCCGTAACACCCGGGATCAGACCCTCCTGGACCCTTCTTGAAACAGATGATCAAAAAAGGGTAACCACCCCTGGTCAGGCGGTTACCCTTGGCAGTGACCTGATTGTCATCGGCCGGCCCATAAGGGATGCCCATGATCCTGTCAAGGCGGCTCAAAAAGTGATTCAAGAGATTGAAGCAGCCTTAAACTTGTC
>JAHJLN010000446.1 GCA_018821715.1 Pseudomonadota bacterium
AATAGATTCTGGCTCTATCCCAGGGCATATAATAAATGGTCACCCGGGAACCTGGCAGGCATTCAGGCACCTCATACCTGATTTTTTTAAATTGAATGGTGCAATCATTGTAAACCCTGGCAAAACTTTCTAAATGTGCATGGAATGTTATCACAGCTTACCTTAAATCTACTGTGCCGAACGATGATGCTGTTCCCGGTGCCAGTATAGCAGTGCAGACCTATGGCGACTTTCTAAATTTCAATCCTCATCTGCATGCCATCGTTTCAGATGGTTGTTTTCTGAAAGATGGCAGTTTCCAGACAGCGCCCGCCTTTATGCTTGAAGACCTGGGTGAGGCATTTCAGTATGAGGTGCTAAAAATGCTCAAGAAAGAGGGGAAAATTAATGATGTAATTATTGAAAATATGCTTTCATGGCGTCATTCAGGGTTTAATGTATATATCGGTGACAGGATTGAACCTGATGATAAAGCCGGACTTGGCAATCTGGCAAGATATATCATTCGTGCCTGTTTCTCCCAGGAAAGAATGGTTTATGTCCCGGCAGAAAAATCTGATGGTGGTATTGCCAAAGTTATTTACACCTCCAAAGACAGGAAATCCAGAAAAGTGTTTACTGCTTTGGACTGGCTCGCCAGGTTGGTAACACATATTCCCTGCAGATATGAGCATACTGTCAGATATTATGGATATTTTTCTAACAAGTCCAGAGGGATGAGAAAGAAGGCAGACGCTGATGATATAATTCCGACTATCATGCCAAATAAGCTGTCTTCTAATGAAGCAAGACAGAATTGGGCTCGTTTGATTCAAAAAATTTAAGAAACATAGAACAACTACACCCGATACAGCGGGTACAAAAGCAACCTTCCAAATCACCCATCCTTTTCATCCGTTATCCGGTCAACATTATGATAAGGTTTCAAGTCGTTGGAGCTGGGGCCAGGAATGGGTCTCCTTTCATAATGATAATGGACGATTGACTTCGGTACCAGTAAGCTGGACAAGCCTTTGCTCACCTGACCCTTTTGTGGTTGTTTCCAAAGGTCGGGCAAAATTTAAGCCAAATGATCTCATGCGCCTGGTTGATTTGATTGACATAATAAAAAAGGCTGGGCAAAACCAGATCTCAAAAAAATCGTTTAGGAGGGGGTAATGGTGTGTAAACATAATTATGTCACCATATGTAAAGTTAATTATGCCATTATGGATTTTAATGAATTGATCGTTACGGTAATATCTCCTGTTATATCAAGATATACAGCTACTTTTTTTATAAAAGTGCTTGACAAAAATAATATACATGACATAAATAAACTTACACTTAAATGTAAGGATAAAAAATATGACAAAGCACAACAATCCAAAATCAGAGATACTGCAAAAACAGGGGTGCTTAAATCAACGGGCAGAGAAGGTAAAAAGCAAGTTATTCCAAAAAGGCGACTTTTTCGACCCCCAGGATCTCATTCAGGTCAAATACGAAATGCTTCGTCAGGTATTGGTCGAAAAACAGCCAATCCTACAAGCTGCCCGCCAGTTTGGTTTTTCCCGACCATCATTTTACCAGACTCTGGCAAATTTCAAACAAAACGGACTGCTCGGCCTAATCCGCACCAAGCCCGGCCCTCGAAACGCACACAAATTGAGCGACCCTGTAATAAAATTCATCGAAAAGCAAAGAGCCCAAGATGGCTCAATTACTTTAGATATGCTGGCCAAACAGATAAAAGAGACGTTCGGTATAATAGTACACATACGCAGTATTCAACGGGCTCTTGCACAGAAGAAAAAAAAATTGCCTTAAAAATGAAGCCGGCAAAAAATGTGGTTTTAGACAGCGATGCGCTGTGTGATCATTATGAACATCTGCGAAGTTATGTGCTCAAGACTTATGACACACCTGTACAGGCGTACGGACTGGGAGTGATGTTGCAAAAAGGGATGCGAGCATGGATAGAAGCAACTTCTGATCATTTTCAAGTGGAATTATTCTATAGCAATATTGATTCCAATGAACCTCTGGAAACTCTTTCACCCATGCAAACACAACTGGCCGGAATAATGGCCGGTATTATAATCAAAAGGAGGATTTTTAATCATGGAAGTGACTTCAAAGATAACCGCAAATCATCTTAAGCGTACAGCTTACTTGTATATTCGGCAGTCCACAGTTCGGCAGGTGTTTGAAAATACAGAAAGTACCAAACGACAATATGCACTTAAACAGCGTGCTGTCGCACTGGGTTGGCCGTCTGAGCGTATTGAAGTAATCGATACAGACCTTGGACAATCCGGAAGTACAGCTATAGATCGGCAAGGTTTTCAAAAACTGGTAGCCGAAGTGGGGTTAGGGTGGGCAGGTATTGTTATGGGCCTGGAAGTTTCAAGGCTTGCTCGCAATTCAATGGACTGGCATAGACTCATAGAGATCTGCGCACTGACCAATACACTTATTCTTGATGAGGATGGCATATATGACCCAACAGATTTTAATGATAGGCTGTTGCTTGGTTTAAAGGGCACTATGTCGGAAGCAGAAACTCACTTTCTCAGGGCCAGATTGCGCGGAGGGCTCCTGAACAAAGCTCGTCGAGGTGAACTTCGCTGTCAATTGCCGGTAGGGTTACTCTACGACATTAACGGCAAGGTGATTCTGGATCCGGATCAACAGATTCAGGCAAGCTTACACCTGGTGTTTGAGACCTTCTTGCGTACAGGGACAGCACATAGGACAGCAAGACACTTTCGTGATAATGAACTTCTATTCCCCAGAAAAATTATATCCGGCGCAGACAAAGGTAAAGTAATCTGGGGGCCCGTAACTGTAAAACGTGTTCTCGGAGTTTTGCATAATCCCCGCTATGCTGGTGCTTATTCCTATGGTAGAGGTCAATGGAAGAAAGAGACAAATGGAAAGAAAAAATGGGAAGTCTTACCAAGAGATCGATGGCAGGTACTCATCCCTGATGCGCATCCAGGCTATATTTCCTGGCAGCAGTATGAAAACATAGATCAGAAGTTGTGCCAAAATGCCCAGGCTTACGGAATTGATCGGCATCACGGTCCTCCTCGCGAAGGTCCGGCATTATTGCAGGGGCGGGTCATTTGTGGTATTTGTGGAAACAGGATGTCTGTGCGTTATTATAAACGGAAAAATAAACTTACGCCAATTTACTGGTGTAATCGTAACTATATGGAGCATGGCGAAGCAGTTTGTCAAAAAATTCCTGGAGCAAGTATTGATAAAACCGTGGGAGAACTGTTGGTGGAAGCAATGACACCCATGGCGATTGAAGTATCTATAGCTGTTCAACAGGAGATTCAATCCCGGCTGGATGAGACAGACCGCTTACGTCAAAAACAGGTGGAACGAGCCCGGTATGAAGCCAACTATGCCAGGCGAAGATATATGAACGTAGATCCTGAAAACAGGCTGGTAGCTGATTTGCTGGAAGCAGAGTGGAACAAAAACTTACGCGCTTTGGCCAAAGCCCAGGATGACTATGAAAGAAAACGCAATGCTGATCGAGAAACCATGGATAAAACCCGGCATATGCAACTTTTTACATTGGCTCAAGATTTTCCAGCTATCTGGAATGATCCTGAAACCCCCAACCGAGAACGAAAACGCATGATAGCCTTGTTGATCGAGGATGTAACCTTGCTCAAAAAAGAACAAATAATAGTCCAAACCCGCTACAGGGGTGGTAAAACGACTACCTTGAAGCTGCCTTTGCCGCTGAATGCCTGGCAGGGACTTAAGACTTCCAAACATGTGTTGAGCAAAATGGATGAGCTGTTTAACAAATATACAGATTCACAGGTTGCCGATAAACTCAACCTGCAAGGTCTTAAAAGTGGAGCCGGCAATGATTTTTCTGTAGAGAACGTACGATGGGCTCGTTATTCTGCAGGGTTGAAAAGTTTTGCTGATCGCCTCAAAGAATCAGGGCTGTTGACTTCAAAACAGATGGGTATCCAGCTTGGCGTTTCTGAAACAACTGTGATAAGTTGGCGTAAGAAAGGACTTCTTCAAGGTCGCAGGTGCAATGATAAAAATCAATGGTTGTATTTTCCTAATTCAAAGGAAAAAATTAATGGCAATCAGTGCGCGAACAAGAAAAGTTTTGAAAGAACTGTAGGAGGTGCAGTATGAGAACATATCCTATGAAGTTGATCCATTGATTTGCCCAAAGTGCCAGGGTCAGATGAAAATCATCTCTATCATAGATGATTTTGAAATAATAGATAGGATCTTAAAACATCTTGATCTTTGGGATATCCGTAATCATAACCCGCCGCAAAAGGTTACTGATTATATTCTTGAATTGGTCTGTGATAAGATAGACTTCCGGATTCCGGTTTTTGATGAATGGTATTGATTTTTTTGAATTTGGTTTGAGGGATTACGGTGGACTATGCTCAAAATCAGCTCAAATTTGAAGTTTTTCAAACTTTTCAGACAAATATCAATACCAGTTTCTCTTTTCTTTTTAAAAGCTTGAATTTTTTTCTTGTCTTATTTCCCACCCTGATACAGGTACAACATGTTGTACCTGTATCAGGGTGGAGATAATATTTCGGATTTTGGAGGGTTGTTTATGGTTTGGTTAACCAAAAGCAAGTTCTTATCCCTATCCCTTTATCCCTATCCCTCTAAACTTTTGTTTCAGTTGGCTGCTCAAAGGGAAGCAATATGGTA